>CBDUCX010000191.1:0-11143 GCA_965365755.1 uncultured Pleurocapsa sp. | reverse complement strand
CCTGCTGGTATGGGTGGTGATTTTGATTATTAATCATCGAACAACTTAAACCGCTATCAATTTTCTGAGCCACAATTAAGATCAAGGTTGTGGCTTTCTTTTTTATCGCTCTATATCAATAATCAACAGATTAACGGCTATAAGCAACAATTGTGCCAGTAAGCCATAACACTAATGACAATATATGTACGGGCAAAAATAGCCAAAGATTCAGACCCATCCACTTACCTTCATGGACATCTTCTAACCAGTCGGTACGACGAATCGCAACCTGTAGCACTTCTCCTGTAGCTGAATCGATTTGAAATTCTTGACGGTTTTGGGCACGAATAGTCGTAATACCTTTATTGGGATAGACATAAACGCGCCAAACATCTTTCCAGTCGCTAACTCCATATTCGGGAAATTGACGAGCAGTTTCTAGCACCTGTGGAAATTCTATTTTGGGAACTGTTCCCTGTCCCTGCTGTTGAACGGGCATCACCCAAGGCACTTCATACCGAACTTGCAGTAGTAGTCCACTAGCAATGACGAACGCCCAAGGAATAATTACAATCCAGCCCAGCCAATAGTGATAAGTCAACATGAAAGACTTAAGACGTAAACGCCAGGGTCGTCCATCTTTTTTCGTTGTTGATGAAGAATCAGAGTCTTCTTCCAGTTGGGTAACAACAGGTTTGTCTGTTTTCCTAGAAGACATCCCTACTAAAGGAAGAGATTTAAACCGTGCCCTTTGCATCTTAATATTAAGATAAACACCAGTAACAAAAAGTGCCAAAAAGCCCAGCCTAATTGGTAACCCTAACCACAGTCGAGCATTCCAAGCAGAGAAATCATGCATCTTGACCACAAAATCATTGCGTCGTTGAGCAGTTTGCAAAATGTCTCCATTACTGGCATCTACCTGCGTTTCCAGTTCGGCATAGTTGCGAACTTTGATCATGCCTTTTTTGGGACGTAGATCTAACAATTTAATATCTGACCAGCCATTTACCTGCATTTCTGGAACAGATTTAACCCCAGTTAAAACTTGCTCCAAGGCAATGGTGGGGCTGTACTTTTCGCTACCTTTCATACTAGGTGGTTGAATCCAATCTATGGGTTTTCTCACCTGTAAAAAAATCCCAGTAATAATTATAAACAGTATGGGAAAAGCAATTATAATTGCTATCCAACGATGGAATAGCCGATTTTGGTAGGAAATACTTTTCTTGAAAAAATTAGCAAGAGAAAAGGAGACTGACGATTTCAAGCTCATAATATTTTTGCATACAAGTAGTTTTTAATATGAGACAAAAAAGTGATATTTTCTTGATTAATTCTTAACTCAGACTGCTACATTCTGCCCACAGTTTTGTTTCAGAAAAAAAAAGCAATAACAATACCTGCATACTTCGTCTATATCAATGGTCTAGGAATATTACAATTTGAAGGTATTCTATAACTCTATACAGCAATAGACAATAAGAATAAATTCCTAATATACGATTTTGATTATTTGACAACTCTTAAATGATTCCTAACAGGATAAAAGAGAGTTTAAGTTTAGTCAATCTCAGGTAATTTGGTGATTTAGTGATTTAAAGAAACTAGTTTAGGTTTAATCTTGCCCTAGCTTGATGCAACCGTAAAGATTCAGTAAAGGATCTTACGAAAAAAAAAAGCGTAGGTAATCATATATAAGTAATAACTAGTAGCGGAAAACACTGAGAGCGTTCTTGGCTTCTAGTGAAATTATATTGTTACTTTTTTTATAAACTTTTAATATGATTCGTATTTTACTGGTTGATGATCAAAAAATGGTCAGGGAAAGTTTAAGATTTTCTTTGGAATCAGAAACAGATATAGAAATTGTCGGCACCGCGAATAATGGAATCGCGGCCATCGAACAGGTAGAACTTCTTGAGCCAGACATTGTGATCATGAATATGGAAATGCCTGGTTTAGATGGGGCTAGTGCGACTAGACAAATTACCAGCAGATTTGCTGAGACTAAAGTTTTAATTCATACTTCCTACGATAGCGATGAGTACATCACTAAGTCTCTAGCAATGGGAGCAAAAGGTTATTTATTAAAAAATATTGAGACTGAAGACCTAGCAGGAGCTATTCGCAACGTTTATAAAGGTTATACTCAAATCGCTCCTGGATTACTAGAAAAGCTCTTAATTGCTACTGATTCAGGAGTAATTCTCAGCAAACTAAAAAGTCCTGAATATCCTCAACGACAAGCTAGTAATCTTCCGCCGATTACTGTTAAACCACAAAAGGCAATTTCTAGTCTGCAACTTGCCTGTCGCCAACAGCAAGAAGAGATCGCCAAGCTGCGCCAAAGCATAGACAGCAATCTGCAAGAATTACCTAAGATCAAAAAAAATCTGGCAACCCACAATAAATATATCTGGCTAATATCTTTGCTATGTCTAATATGTTTACCTTTACTAGGGATATATCTATTTAGACTATACAATAAGACAAATAGTCTTCAGTTAAGTGTTATTCCTACCGAGAGAGTCGGTTTATATGGTGAATTCAGCCTTAGTGGGATTGCTCAAAGGGTTGCCAAGGCCTATGAACAAGACTCTTTGTTAAGAGATATTTCTACTGTATATGTGGCACAAGAGGATGATGCGATCATTCTGACAGGGACTATTGCCGATGCGAATCTTTTAAGACGCATGGAAAATATTGCTATGCAGGTAGTAGGGGTGCAAAAGGTTTATACTAGCCAGGTAGCAATAGAGCCAGAATTGAGAGAAGGTGTTTTAGGTTCAGGACGATAAAATCTGGTCAAAGTTCTAAATTTATCGAGAAAATATTGATAAAGTTTGCCGTTCGGCGAGACAATGAAGTAACTTGTGAGTATTGATTATTTAAGATTGAGACGTTGTGGTGTCTAAAAACTGGTTAGTTTCTCTGATGGCTTGTGCTGGCATTTCTTGTGTATCTTTGCCTGCTGGGGGTCAAGCGGTATTGCCCTATGTACCTGAACTGGATTCGGAAAAATTGGAATTGCAAGGATTACAGTTGCTTCAGGACGCGGTGCAATTGATTCGTTTCCAACAGTACGATTTGGCATTACCCAGAGCAGAATTGGCAACTCAACTAGCCCCAGAAAATTATGACGTTTGGTTTATTCTAGGCAGTCTTTACATCCAACAGGAAAAAATAGACAAGGGTATCAAGGTCTTGGAAAAAGCAGAAAGCCTGGCTCCAGAGCAAGCTGGTGTTTTATTTAGATTAGGCAGTGCTTACTTCCAGAAAGGTGACTATGAGACAGCACGAGAAAAACTGGAAGCAGGATTGGAGATCGAACAAAACTCTCCTGATGCTTTATTTGATTTAGGCAACACCTATCTTAAGTTAGCCAAGTTCGATGATGCCATTGATGCCTATGAAGAAGCTTTTGCTCAGGAGGCTACTTTTTGGCCGGCATTAAATAATGTTGGGCTAGTAGAATACGAACAAGGCGATCGCTCGGAAGCGATCGCCAGATGGGAGTCGGTAATTGAAGTGGACGGTCAACAGGCGGAACCTCAGTTAGCTTTAGCTGTCGCTCTATTTACAGAAGGGGAAGTTGATAAAGCGATCAAATTAGGGAAAGCTGCTTTAGAACTTGATAGTCGCTACGCTGATATTAAATTTCTAGAGGAAAATCTTTGGGGAGAACAGCTAATTGAAGATACCCGTAAGTTTTTAAGCACTCCTCAAATACAAGAAATTGTTTCTAATTACGAACAATCTGCTCCAGAAGAGTCACAGATTACTCCGCCGTAAAACGACGGAGCCTGCTGTGACCGTTGGTCAACTCCAGAGGAACTCCCGTCTATTCCTACTCCTTGAAATAGCTTTCTCTTTAGCTTGATAGGTTTAGGTTTAGGGAGATGGGGAGATAGGGAGATGGGGGGGAAGAGACAACTGTGTCAAACTCAGTCCGAACTCCGAACTCCGAACTCCGAACTTAATTGCTACTTTGCTAGATCAAACAGCAAAATTTCACTATCTTTACTGTTTCCTGCGATCGCAATTTCGGTTTCATTAGTTATTGCAGCTCCATCTCCAGCCTGTAGTAACTGATGATTGAGTTGGATCTCCCCTTGAGTAACCTGAAGCCATACAGCGCGATTATGGTTAATTTTATGGATTAGGCGATCGCCAACCTGGAGTGAACCAAGATAAAGATTCACGTCTTGATGAATTGTCACAGAATTGTCCCGTCCATCCCGTGAGCCTACTAAAGCTAATTTGCCTTGTTTTGCTTCTGGGCTAAAGTTTTTCTCTTCATAGCTCGGCTCTAAGTCTTTTTGCTCTGGTATAATCCAAATTTGCAAGAAATGAACTGGATTAGTATCCGAAGCATTAAACTCACTATGTCTCACCCCTGTACCAGCAGACATCCTTTGTATATCCCCAGGGCGAATTACTGAACCATTTCCCATACTGTCTCTGTGTTCTAGCTTTCCTGAAAGAACATAAGAAATAATTTCCATATCTTGATGTCCGTGGGTGCCAAAACCTTTGGCGGGTATTACTTTATCTTCGTTGATAACTCTAAGACTAGCAAAACCCATGTGTTGCGGATCATAATAGTTGCCGAAAGAAAAGGTATGTCTACTATCTAGCCAGCCAAAGTTAGCGATACCTCTCTCATTTCTATGGCGAACAGTAATCATTTGGTTTTACCTCCTTTTTTTCGGTTTTATTTCTCTATATTTATTATGAATTAGATTAATATAAAAGACAATATGATATTTTAAAGACATATTGTCTCTAAAAAATCTACAATCTATGGATAAATTTGCCAGTATGCAAGCCTTTACTCAGGTGGTGCAGTCAGGAGGATTTGCGGCGGCGGCGAGGAAGATGGGGGTATCGCGATCGACAGTTAATAAATTAGTTATTAATCTAGAAGATCAATTAAATGTCCAGTTACTACAGCGTAGTACGCGAAAAGTAAACCCTACACCAACAGGATTAGCTTTTTATGCAAGATGTCTAGATATTCTGGCGGAAGTTGAAGCAGCAGAAGTGGCAGTATCCGAGCTACAAACCGAACCAAAAGGGACGCTTAAAATAAATGCACCGATGTCCTTTGGTACTTTGTATTTAGGTAAGGCGATCGCTGAATTTATGGTTCAATACCCCAAATTACAGATACAGTTAACCTTGGATGACCGCTTTATCGATCCCGTTGCCGAAGGCTACGATTTAACAATTAGAATCTCCCAGCCTGAAACGTCTCTTAGTTTAGTTTGCCAAGCGATCGCACCTGTACCCAGAGTTCTTTGTGCCTCTCCTAGTTATCTGGAACAACATGGTATTCCCCATCACCCCAACGAGTTGAGCCAGTATTCCTGTCTGCATTATGGACAGATCATTACAGGAAACAGGTGGCAGTTAATCAACCAAGAATCAGAATATCAGGTAACAGTCAAGGGAGTACTTTGTTCTAACAACGGCGAAGTACTTAAAGATGCAGCAGTACAGGGTTTGGGAATAGCTTTACTACCCACTTTTATAATTAGACAGGAGTTAGAGCAACAGACACTGGCGATCGTTTTACCTGATTATCAGCCCCCTGCAATTTCTCTATGTCTTGTCTATCCCTTAAATCGTCATTTGAATACCAAAATCAGATTATTCGTAGAATTCTTTCGGCAGAGATTTGAGTTTTGGGGACAGATATAGCCGTACAAAAAATACTATTTCAGCGATCGCCGATTGCCATAAATTCTCTCAACTAGATCGTGTAGCAAGATATAAAGACAAGGAATAATAAATAAAGTTAATAGGGTTGCCAAAGCCAATCCAGAGAAGACAACAATTCCCAATGGTTGCAAAAACTCACCCCCTTGTCCTAAGCCTAATGCCAAGGGAAACATACCTAGTACGGTAGTAATGGTGGTCATCAGAATGGGACGTAATCTTTGGGGTGCTGCCAGTAAAATGGCTGTGGTACGGTCTACTTGTTCTTTGAGACGAATTTGGTTCGCCAACTCTACTAAAATAATCCCATTGTTAACCACAATTCCCACCAATAAAACTGCACCGACAATCACGGTAATCCCAACTGCTGTTTGAGTAATAAATAAACCCCAAATTCCTCCTGCTAATGCCAGGGGTAGAGTAAACATAATTACCAGAGGATCAACCAGAGAATTGTACTGTACTGCCATGACCACAAATACTAAAAATGCTGCCAATCCCCCCAAAACGGCAAAAGCAGACTGAATTGCTTGATTACTTTGAGCCGCCGCACTGGGAAGACGGCTAACTCCTTCAGGTAGGTTTATCCTGGGAAAAATTTGCTCTAACTCTGCCAAAGCATCCCCTAAATTAGCATTTTCATTGAGACTACCTGAGATCAGAAATACTTGGCGTTGGTTAATGCGCTGAATTTCTCCTGGTGCTGTTCCTAGTTCAATCTTGGCGATATCTCCTAAACGGATTAGGCGTTGTAAAGCTCTGCCGTTAGACATATCGATTTGACTATTAGTTTGGCTAGTCTGGCTATTGAATAAAGGAATTTGCTTTAGTTGCTCTTGCTGGCGAATAGCAGTTTCTGCCAGTGCTACTCTGACATCAACCAGGCGATTTCCCCGCTGTAGCTGGGTAGCAACCGAGCCAGCGATCGCCGTTTCTAGGGTAGCCCCCACGTCTTGAATGTTTAAATTAAGTTCAGCCGCCCGCTCACGGTCTAGTTTAATTTGGATTTCGGGTTGACGGGGATCGGCATCGGGGCGAAAGCTAGACAGGGTTGCTTGTTCTTCTAAAGTATTTAATACTTGTTGTCCTGCTTGTTCTAATACTTGAGCATCTTCCCCCTGAAGTACTAGATCGATATCGGCACCTCTGACGGGAGAATTATTCAAAATTAAGCCTCGTACTTGACCAGGAAAGATGCGGAGACGAATATCAACCAAATTGAGCTGCTCAAAGGCTGCTGATACTTTTGATATATAGGCTTCTACGTCAGTATTGGGTTTTAGGGTGATGGTACTGGAACCTCGTAGTAGATTTTCGCTGGTATTGCCGCCAAATAAAAAACCGCCTGCTGTGGTAAAGACATATTCCGTTTCTGGCTGTGACAATAAAATTTGATCTACTTGATCCATAACTCGGCGATTAGTGTTTAAGGTGGTTCCTGGGGGAAATTGAGCAAATAATCTGGCTTGTCCTGTATTGATACGCGGTAGAATTTCTTGGGGAATTTGACCGAAAACTAGAATACTGCTGCTACCTAGTAGTAAAAAGGTTAATCCCAGCACAATTAATCGCCGTCGCACAACTTGTTTGAGGATCGTGCCATAGCTATTGGTAATAGCTGTAAATCGACGATTAAAACTCTTTAATGCTCCCCAACGACCAATTCGACTTGATTTATTAATGACCAGTAAGCGAGAAGACAGCATTGGTACTACGGTCAAGGCGATCAATACTGAAGCAGCAACAGCAAAACTTACGGTCAGAATTAGTTCATTAAACAGGAGGGAGATCAAACCCCCAATTAATAAAAAAGGCAACACCGAAACCAAATTAGTACTGGTGGATGCCACTAACGCCGATTCCACTTCTTGACTACTAGAGATCGTATTTTCAATTAACTGTCGGGTAGTAAGTCGTGTCTGGGTATCTTTTACTGCTCTCATCCTGACTTTAGCGGCAATATTCTCTAGCATGACAATAGAGTTATCAACCACAATCCCCACTCCTACCGCCAATCCCCCCAAGCTGAACACATTGAGAGATAAACCAAACAACTTCATCAATATGATCGCCGTTAGAGCCGCCAAAGGAATTGCTAGAACTATGATCGCCGTTTGACGCAGAGAACCCAGAAACAACAAAACGGCGATCGCCGCTAGTAAAGCACCAAACAAGCCCGCATTAGTCACATTACTAATGGCATTACGGATAAAAATCGATTCATCGAGGGTAGTCACCAACTCCAAATCATCAGGAATTACCCCTGTACTGCGTAACTGTTGCAGACGCTCTTTGATGCTGGCAATGACCTCAATCGTATTTGCTTCTGGTTGTTTTTGAATGCTGATCTTAACTGCGGGTTGTTGATTGAGATTGACAAAGATCCGCTGGTTGGCTTGACCGTCAATGACTTGGGCAAAATCCCGTAAATAAACTCGACGAGGTGAAGTTCCTGAATTATTAACGATCAAAGAAAGATTGAGAATTTCTGCTGCATCTTGAAACCGACCCCGAACACGGGTTAAGGGTTCACTAAACTCTCCTAATATTCTGCCTCCAGAAATATCTTGATTGGTTTCGGCTAATTCTGTCAGCACCTGATTTAATCCCACTCCTAGAGCTTGCATACGACTAAGATCGACGACAACCCGTACTTCTTCCTCTACACCTCCTGAAACATCTGCTACTGCCACCCCTGGGAGAACTCCCAATTCTCGTGCTAGTTCTTCATCGGCAAATACCCGTAACTGTTGAGGAGCTAACGATGAGGATCTTACTGCTAGTTCATAAATAGGTAATTGAGAGGGATCGACTTTAAATAGCCTGGGGGATTCAATGGTATCTGGTAAGTTAGACCGTGCTCGATTAAATGCCGCAGTAGCATCGTTGAGGGCGCGGTCAATATTCCCTCCTGGCTGAAAGTAGAGATCGACACTGACTCGTCCTTCGCGAGTTTCGGAAAAAACCTGTACCACTCCTTCCGTAGCTGCCAGTCCTTCTTCTAAAGGTCTGGTTACTTCTTCTACTGCCACTTCGGGAGAAATACCAGGAACACTGACCCGCAAGCCAATCCTGGGATAGGTAATCGAGGGTAATAAGTCTACCTGAATCTGAAACAGGAAAAATACTCCGAGCACAACTATCGCCAGAGTTAGCATCAGAGTTCCAATATGCCGCCGAACCGCAACAGCACTAATACTCAAAGAAGTGGCAGCCGTTTTCATAAGGAAAGTTGCACTATAGATGAAGTCAAGGGGTTAAAAATGAGAATTTTGAGCAAATTTTCCATGAAATTTTCCATGAAATCTTAAATGGCAGATTCGACTAATTCGGAGATAAAGCTCAGACGAACTCGATCGCCATCTTCTAGATTGCCACTACTGCGCACCACAAATTCCTCCCCTGCTTCTAGTCCAGAAATAATTTCGATTTGGGAATTAGCCCGCTTTCCTAACTTTACCTGGCGGGCGATTACTTTAGCTTGCTCTGGTGTACGCTGAATTACAAAGATAGTTGCTTGATTTTGCTCCACATTGACATCTGCTTGATCTGATTTGGCATTCTGCATCTGAGCTTTATTACTAGATAGTTGAATTGCTGTTTTCGGAACAATGATACTTTCCTCACCCTGCTGCGTAAAATTAACCCGTGCCAGCAATCCCCGACCAACAAGGCGCTCGCCATTGGGGATAGTTACCTCGACGGGAATCAAGCGAGCGGTAGCATCGGCAGCAGGAGAAATCCGTGTTACTTCCCCTGTAAAAGTTTGCTGGGGAAAAGCATCTAACTTGATCTGTGCTGGTTGTCCTGTTTTAATTTGGGTGAGTTCGAGTTCAGATATTTCTACTCGTACCTTAATTTGACTAAAATCACCTAGACGCAATATTTCACTGCCTGGCTGAGCCAAATCTCCTGGTTCTAAGATTCTCTCCACAACTGAACCTGTAACGGGAGAAGTTAACACCGCAAAGGATTGCCTCTGTTCCTCTTGAGCTACTAATGCTTCCTGGGCTGCGACACGACGTTGAGCTGCTACTACTGCCGCCAAACGATTGTCTACTTGCTGTTGTGCCGAGCGCCATCTCTGCTCTGCTGTACCTACTGCCGTTCTAACGGTTTCTACTTCTTGCTTGGCGATCGCTCCTTGTTGTAATAGTTGTTCCCTCCTCGCAGCGTTGGACTGTGCCTGTTGTAGTTCTAATTGTGCTTGTTGCACTTGGGCACGGGCATCATTAACATTTGCTTCCAGGCTAGTTACCTCGGATTGCAGTGCTGCTAACTCAGCTTTGGCTTCTACCACTGCCGATTCGGTAATGAGATTGTCAATCCTGGCTACTACTTGTCCCCGCTCTACACGATCGCCCATGTCTACCATGACATTCAGTATTTGCCCTTCAATACGCGATCGCAAAGCAACTTCCCGTAGAGGGAAAGTCGTACCAATATATTCGATATCTTCTGTTAATGATCCTAGGCGGGCTACTGCCACATCCACCGCTACTGGTTTTGCTGATTGTTGAAAATTTGCTGATTCCGTTTGGGCATCCCCTGGCGGTAATAGATTACAACCTGTGGCAAATAGCAGCAGTCCAGGTAACAAGAGCGAACAATATTTAAACATAACGTGAGTTCGGAGTTCGGAGTTCGGAGTTAGTAGTTCGGAGTTATTATTTACCCAACGAAATGATGGGAATTCAAGCATCTATTAAGTTATGAATTACAGAGTTTGTAGCTTTATCGAACTGACGTTAAACATAGGAGTGCTGATCAAGCCTATCGGTATATTGAGTATATTGAGCGGGAAAAAATTGGCGTAAAATAAAATAATGTTGACGAAACTGAAGAGGTCAGCGGCGACTCAATTTCGTTAACATTGAATTAAATTATATCAAGTTATATTAATAATTGTTGTGGTTGATGAAGTCTCCCCAAACTTCTTGCAAGCAACACTTAAAAAACTAAATCCCAGATGGAAATCCAACGTATTCCTGTTTTAACGGACAACTATATTTTTGTATTGTCTGACCCTCAACAAAAAGTTGCAGCGGTGGTCGATCCAGCAGTGGCGCAACCTGTAATCGACTATCTAGAGAGAATTGACGCTCGATTAATTGCCATTTTTAACACCCATCACCACTGGGATCATGTTGGCGGCAACGAACAGCTAGTGGAGCGTTTTCCCGAACTTTGTGTCTACGGTGGTATAGAAGATCGTGGTAGGATTCCCCATCAGCAAGTCTACTTACAAGAAGGAGATACGGTAGAGTTTGCCGATAGGAAAGGAGAGGTATTTTTTATCCCAGGACATACTCGCGCTCACATCGCTTACTATTTTCCCCCGACGACATCAACTACAACGGGAGAACTATTCTGTGGTGATACGATTTTTGCGGGTGGGTGTGGCAGATTATTTGAGGGAACTCCCACTCAGATGGTT
>CBDUCX010000190.1:0-11155 GCA_965365755.1 uncultured Pleurocapsa sp. | reverse complement strand
GGAGGTTGATTCACTTCCCCACTGGGCCAATTTGAACCCAGGGGTACTTGCCGTTGCTGTTTAAAAGCGGTGCCGTCGGTGGCTAGTAATTCAAACTCTCTGGTTTCCGCTGCCATATCTTGACGAATGCCGTTGTTCTCTCCTGGGTGCTGAATAGATAAGAATAAGCTGCTATTGTCATCATTAAAGATTAAACCAGTGCATTCACAGTCCATTGGTCCAATCGCAAAAGGATAGATTTTGCCCACATCATCTCCAGACAGGGGAATGTACCACATGGAGTTGTTACCGAATACTCCCGTCAAGTCACTACCTGTCAAGGCTTGTCCGTTTTCCGATCTAGAGGGGACAGGTTGATTGTGTTTACTGGTAGACATATCTGTAACAACCCAGAGATTTCCCGATTTGTCTAAGGTTAAGTTATCAGGATTAGCAAAGCCAGCACCACCTTTTGCCACTTCTCCCCCTGTAGCTAACATACTCCAGGTAAAACTAAGGGCGGCAGGATCGTTGTCATCTTCCTCTAGCTTCATGATCCAACCATATTCGTAGTCGGACTCTCCATCAGGCCCTACAAAAATTGCTTTATCAGGGCCCCCATCACTGCCACCCGCACCAGAGGTAAAAGCGATGAATAAAGTGCCGTCATCGTTAACAATCGTGTCTTCAGGACGAGCAGTACAGGTAACTCCTGCTGCACTGGCTGCAAAGTGAACATCAATCAAAATTGCTCCCTGAGTTTCTTGATAGCTATTGCCTTGGTATAAATCTCCCAGAGTTTTAAATTGGTCAACAAAAGGCTGGATCTGTTCGTCTGTCTCGATTTCCATCACTCCCCCGACAGTGCGATCGCTATTGGGCAAAATCACTTTACCCCCGACTACCTGACTGGGAGAGACGGGATTAACTAGAGTGTTAGGACTTAAGGGAATCCATTCCCCGATCCCGTTAGGATAAAGTTTGGCACCATAGAGTAAGCCCTCTTCAAACAGGGTGGAGTTGCTTTTGTCTTGGGGATTAAATACTTTGCTACTACTAACAAACTTGTATAGATGTCCGCCACGGCGATCGCATCCTGAATATACGGCTAAATTCTTGTTGGCCACAGCACGAATACCGAAGGCTTCATGGCGATAACGTCCTAGCCAAGTATGTTTAGTGCCGTAATCATTGGGGTTAGCTGGGTCAATTTCTACCATCCAGCCGTATTTATTGCCCGCCAAACCGAACACATTTGCTCTCCCGTTAACTTCATAGGCAGAGATTAAAAAAGGTGTCTCCCTGGGATTTAACGATGAGCCATCTGCCATAACTTCTTCTGGTACTTGGTCTTGGAAATTTTCTTCCGCACTAAGGACTGTTCCCCAAGGAGTTGTACCCCCGGCACAGTTTTGAAATGTCCCAATAATGCGATCGCCCAAGCCATCTTCGTAACCTAACTTGTCGGGTTTAGTAAATACTGCCACCGCAGCACCAGTAGACTTTAAAGCCCGATCGGGGTTATCAAGACCAGAAATTCCTGTAACTCGACGGTCTACCTCAGAATAAGTTCGCTCCCACTTACCCTCTGGGTTACGCTTAATAGAAATTACTCCTAATCCCTGATCAATTAATCCTTCTCGGGAAATCTCTTTGATCTTTTGTTTAATAGCATCACTATCTTGGAGGCTAAAAGCATCAATTTTGACTTCCACTCCTTCTTCTTCAGTAGGTTCAGCCAAAGCCAGTAATTCAGCGAAAGGGAGCTGTTTACCAATCACCAAAGGATAAGTCTGCATCCATATCCCACCACTGATATATTCAAAATTAATGGTGAGATAACCTTCGTTGGGAGCAGTTTCGATAAAAGACAAATAGTCGTTATTATAACCAAAACGGGAATCGCCAACGCGATCGCCCCAAGCAGCAATTAAATCGTAGGTGAAACCTTCAGGCAGAACCAAATCATCCTGAACTTCATAGCTAGCAAGGCTGGCGATTTGTTGAGCCACAGATAACTGTTCTAAATCCAGAGGTAAAGGGACTTTAACTGGTTGAAAGCCTCCACTAGAATTAGCCGCTGTCAAAGATGACGAAGGGGTTGCTGCCAGAGTTTGAGACTTACTATTGTTGTTCCAGGAACCAAAAGCCAGTGAACCAGTGGTAGCACCCAAAAAAAACAGAAAATTACGACGATTAACGTTCATATTCATTCAAATATAAAGATATTTAGACCAAAAACGTAACTAAAGTTGAGCTTTAGATCAGGTGAGGTTTCCTCCCCTTTAAGAATCCCATTCTTGAGCATTAGAATACTTGGTGTTTCGCTTCTCATACTCAATTACGCTGTTGAGAATTTCCTGTTCTTAAGCTAAACTCCGAATGTTAACGATTTATTAATTGCTAGTTATTGTTTCACAATTTTTCACTATCCATATTTTGAGTGATTTTTATCTCTAATCATCTGCTCCTACTTATTTTTGCAGAGTAATTTTAGTAAAATATTATGTTTTTTTGGCAAGAATGGCTTTTTCAAGCACATCACTGGCTTGTTTCTCTTGGTTACTTGGCTTATCCCACCTTTATTACTATTTATCTTTCAGCAACTTTAGTCGGGTTACCCGCAATTTTTCTCTTCCTAGCTGCGGGGAGCTTATTTGGCTTCGTTCCAGGTTTAATATTAGTGTCTTTTGCTGATACTTTAAGTGTTGCTGTCTGCTATCTGCTAGGTAGAACAGTAGCGCGGAAAAAGGTTTGTGAATGGATTTCTGAGCGTCCTCATTGGGGAGAGTTTGATCGGGTAGTAGCTAGAAAAGGTTGGAAAATAGTTTTTCTAACTCGATTGTCACCGATAGTTCCTTCCAATGTCTTGAATTATGGCTTTAGTTTAACCAGAATCAATTTTTGGCAATATTTATTTGTATCTTGGTTGGCAATGCTCCCCGTAATTTCCTTATATGTCTATTTAGCCTCGGTGGGAACTAATCTCATGTCAGGTGGTAACGATCCTAGACAGGTTGTTGCCTCGGTGATTGGGATAATTACTGCTCTGATGGCGATCGCTTACACCACTAAGTTGATGCACGGTACTATATTCCAAAAATCTGCTAAACAAACTCAATTTGTCTCTGGGAAGACTCGAAAAGTGGAGACAAGGGAAAAAGTGAGACGGTAGAACAGTCAACAGTCAACAGTCAACAGTTAACAATTAACAAAAGTCGATTCGTTTTAAGCGTAAAATTACAAAGTCACCTTAATAAGTATTTAAATCACAGGACAGGTGTTATGACTTACGTAGCAACTCTCGGCGATTTTCAACAACTGGCGATCGCTAATATTGGGGAGCAGACTCAAATTAATTTAACGATGAGTAGCCCAGGACAGCAACAGAGTCAAAGCAGTAGTTTCAACACAGGAAAATGGGTTGCGACACCGCAGTTGTTTAATGTTGGACAAGGTTTTGTCTTGAAAATAGATACCCAGCAAGGTTTACATCACGTTCTAATTCAGCAAAATAGTATTGGCATGGTTAATCCTCCTGCTGACTTAAGTGGCTATCCCACTGTAACTTTCCAAGATATTCCCGATGCTCCTCAAAAACCAATTGAATTTAAGCCCATGCAACCCATGCAACCGATGAAAATGGGCAATATGTCGATGGACATTAATTCCATGTCAATGCAAATGGGAAATATGTCCCTGAACTCTGATAATCAAGCAAAAACCACTACCAATAAGCAATTTTGTTCCCAGTGCGGTACGGAAGCCAAAGTGGGCGATCGCTTTTGCCGAAGTTGCGGACATGAATTAAATCAGTGAACAATTATCACCTAACCAGTTATTAATGAGCAGCAAATGACTTATTGCCTCGGTATTATCAATAAATTCGGCATTGTAATGGCTGGTGATTCTCGCACCAATGCAGGGGTGGACTATATTTCTGCCTACAAAAAGCTATTCGATTTATCTTTACCAGGGGAAAGGGTAATCGTAATCTGTGCTTCGGGTAGCCTTTCGGTAACTCAGGGAGTATTGACTCGAATCAATCGTGATATTAAAAATCAAGAAAGCGACAATCTACATACTTTACCGACTATGTATGATATTGCTGGCTATATCGGGAGCAAAAGTAGAGAAATCCAAGATTTAGACCGTCCTTGGCTAGAAAAAGACAATATTGACTTTAGCTGTAACTTTCTTCTGGGGGGACAAATTATTGGAGAAGAGCCACAGCTATATCATGTCTATCCTCAAGGAAATTTTATTCAAGCAACCAGGGAAACACCTTTTTTGCAAATTGGGGAAACAAAGTACGGAAAACCAATCATAGACCGTACCATCGCCTACGATACTCCCTTAGAGGATGCCGCTAAGTGTGCTTTGCTATCTATGGATTCAACTATGAAATCCAATATTTCCGTTGGTCCACCAATTAATATAATCATGTATGAAACTGATAGCTTCGATCTCTCCAAGTCTCTAGAATTACGTCTTGGTGCGCCATACATTGCCAAAATTCGTAAGCTGTGGGAAAAATCAGTGCGCCAGGCTTTTGAAGCTATGCCTGATATAGAGTGGGATCAGGAATCGAATGAATCAGGAGAAGATATCTATTTAGACTGAATTCCGCTTAAGGCTAAAAGTTTCGGACTTTTTTATATTTCAATCTTAAGAAAGAGTAGTTTATCTCGATCTCTTGTTACAATTGTTAACAAAAGTAGTTAGCGTCAGTCTTTAAACTATGCCTTACGAGACATTATCATCTCAAACAGATACTATTACAGTCCAATCTCAGGCAATCGATACCTATGCAGATACCGAACTAGCTTATGATGAGCCAAACGCAGACTGGCGTTACAATCCAGAAACCAATAATGCTAGGTACCGTCGTCGTCCGCTAGTGGTCATTGCTAGATTATTTAGCATTTTGTTGCCTTTTACCCAGTTTGGTCTGGGGGTATGGTGGGATAACTTTACAGGCAATTCTATTCCCAAACAGAAAAAGCGAGCGCGTCAGTTAATCAAAATTTTGACGAAGCTTGGCCCTGCATATATTAAGATTGGTCAGGCTTTATCTACTAGACCTGATGTAGTCCCTCCCGCATATTTAGAAGAATTAACTACTTTACAAGATAAAATTCCTTCTTTCCCTAACGAAGTTGCATTTCACTTTATCAAAGAAGAGTTAGGTAAACGACCTGAAGAGATTTATGCCGAGCTTTCACCTCAACCGATCGCCGCTGCTTCTTTGGGACAAGTTTACAAGGGTCGATTGAAAACAGGTGAGGAAGTGGCTGTAAAAGTTCAGCGTCCCGATCTTAATCGTCGCATCACTCTCGATATTTATATCATGAGGTTATTGGCTGGTTGGGTGCAAGATAATGTAAAACAAGTACGTTCTAATCTTCGATCCATCATTGATGAGCTAGCCGAGCGGATTTTTGAGGAAACTAACTACAACCAAGAAGGACGCAACGCTGATAAATTCAAAGAATTCTATGGCTACATGGAAGAAATTTATGTTCCCCAAATCTATTGGGAATATACTGGCACCCGTGTCCTAACTATGGAATGGATTACTGGCACGAAGTTGACAGATATTGAAGCAGTGCAGGCTCAAGGAATCAATGCCACCCACTTAGTAGAAGTTGGAGTAGAGTGTTCCCTAAGACAGCTACTAGAACATGGTTTTTTCCACGCCGATCCTCACCCTGGCAACTTACTTGCAATGCCAGATGGTAGGTTAGCGTATCTAGACTTCGGCATGATGAGTCGGATTAAGCCATATCAGAGATATGGTCTGATCGAAGCTGTAGTTCACTTGGTCAACCGTGATTTTGAGGCATTGTCCCAAGATTATGTCAAATTAGACTTCCTAACTCCAGAAACAGACTTAAGACCAATCATTCCTGCTTTGGCTAATGTCTTTGGTAATGCTTTGGGAGCAAGCGTGGCGGAATTAAACTTTAAGAGTATTACCGATCAAATGTCGGCGATGATGTATGAGTTTCCCTTCACCGTCCCCGCCTACTATGCTTTGATTATTCGTTCGATGGTAACTTTGGAAGGAATTGCCATCGGTATTGATCCTGAATTCAAAGTTTTGAGTAAAGCTTACCCCTATATTGCCAAACGTCTTTTAACTGATCCTGCTCCTGAGTTACGGGCATCTTTAAAAGACTTACTGTTCAAAGAAGAAGGCTTCCGTTGGCATCGTTTAGAAAACCTGCTGAACAACGCTACTGACTCTAGGGATTATGATTTCGATGGAGTGGTAGATCAGGCTCTTGATTACTTATACAGCGATCGCGGTGTGTTTATCCGAGAGCGTATTGCTGAGGAATTGGTCAATGCGATCGATAGTTTAGGACGCAGAACCATATTTAATATATCCACTGCTTTTCGCCAACAGGTAGGTTTAGCGGTACAGGAAACCCCTGTAGAATATCGCCAAGATTCTTACGCCATGACTCACCTCAAAAACATCGTCGGTATCCTTCAACAAACTCCAGGTTTTGAGCCTACGCGCTTAATTTCTGTAGTGTCAAAAATAATTACCAAGCCAGAAACTAAGGAAATGGGACAAAAGGTAGCAGAAAGACTAACGCAAAAAATGGCAGCCAGATTAATTAGAAACTTATTACTCGAAGATTCTATTACCAAGGCTCCCACAGCTATATCATCAGCTAGTACCGCTGCACTCAAGTAGCAAAAAGAGCGCAGACCCCCTAAAGGGTTCAGAGGCAAGAATAAGAATAATAGAAATATCTATGGTTCTTTGCCTTGCTCAACTTCTTGCTGTAGTTGGGCTAGCTCTTCAGGGGACATTTCCTCCAGACGTTTTTGCATTACAGCCTCTTCATAATCTTTGAGCTGTTGATTATAAGTCATTTTTTTATTACCTACCCGAATTAGGTAGGTCAAAGACCAGCCAACCAAGCCAATGACTAACAATGTTTGAGTCCATATTCCAGCAGCAATTCCATCTAGACCAATTAATTGCAGTGCAACATAAACTAATCCAGCAGCAATAAAAACCCCCAAACCAATACCCAGAGCGTCGATTCTACGCATATTACTATCTTAAGCTTTTAAATTGCGACGTTGAGGACGGAAATTAAGAAACGGACTCAGCAATAACATTCCAGGAAAGCTCAAAAACACAAAAAGATACATAATTAGTCGTTCGATTGAGCTAGCAACGTACCAACGCTTATTGAGATAGAAATAGACTAATGCTGGTAACACCAAGAGATATGTGCCACTCAAAATTAGGTATAGAAGGGCGACTAGGCTAGTCTCTGTAAGTAGCATAACTGCTTCTAATGGTGAGTAAATTTACGACATTGTTATTCTAACAGGCTAAATGCACAGACATCTCTCGATTCTCGATCTGATTGCTGTTTAGTTCATTTATACTAAAATTTAATTGTATTTAATGCCCAATTTTGATTGGATGCAGCTGCATTTTCCTCGGAGAAGATCAAGTTCAGGAATGGCTGGAAAATAGAAAAAAACGCCAACGTCTATTAGAACCTTTTGCCGCCTATAAACATTTTATTTTGTTTGATTTTTAGCGATCGCAGATTTTTAGGCATGATGAAATCTGAAGAACCTAATTACCTCTTCTATTCCTTCTAATGTTTGTACTTGCTCAGAAGCGGTTTCTTCATACAATAATTCGGCGATCGCCTAAGCGTGTTCTTGTATCTTCCTTAGTTTGTCAGCTTTCATTTTCACTACCTTCATTATCCTTCCAGGATAATTATTTACTTTCCTAATTTCACTGAGTCTTTCTACCTAGTGCATAACTGGGATGCACTCGTTGAATCAAGTATTGAGCAAGAAACTGATAAGTTAATTCATCTGTCTGGAGGATTAGCAATAGAGGATTAGCGATCGCTCCATCATTGGTACATTTTTACTCTAGCGGTGTGGCTTAATTTAAATTATTGGGGATTCGCTCCAGTTTCTAAATTGCTACCCACAGTCTCGTCTTCGCTCGTGGGTACAGTTTCTATATCTCCTGTAACCGCCTCTTCTTTGTTTATTGCTACTGGTTCAAAAGATACTTTGGCTTCCAGCCAAGCTGTCAGAAGATCAGGGAGATTTCTCTTTAGCCAAAACACAGCAGCTTTACGCGCCACTGGCTTAATATAACCCACCAACACTTTCATCATTTTGTTTAAAGATGGATTGTGTAATTTATGATTGGCATAGTTAATTGAGCCAACATCAATCAAGCTATCGATAATTAGTTTTAAGGCTACCTCTTCTCGTTCGACAATTTGCTGCAATAACAAGGTAACATCACGCATCCGCTCTTGTTTTTTTAGTTCTTCGGCAGATATAGGTTTGACTTTTAGAGATTCTTCTGAATAGGTCAGCATTTAAAATATTTAAAATTTAGATTTTATAGATATTCCTCCTTATCTTATGGCTCTTTTTCCTCTGAGACTATAAGTGATAGGACAGAAATCCCTCTAAATGTATCGTAAATTCTGACTACTCTCTCAGAAAACTTACGGGTAATTGTATTTGGATATATTTGCCTGCCTCTTCCACAAACTGACTGAGGTTCTTTCTTGCTTTTGCTAGAAGCTTACCGTTGACATATACTTGCTGCGTCGGATAATTTTCCAATAATTCAATTAAAGAGATGATATTGTCATCACTGGCAGAAGCTACTAAAGCACCTCTCAAAGCTTTGACGTTGGCTCTTTCTGATTTGGAACTAACAACATTACTAGTTTGAGACAAGACGTATTCTCCAGGGGCGGTATTGAGTAAGTCATAAACAAGTCTAGTATCGGCGGGAAATTCTTGTTTCAAGATCCAACGCATCATCGCGGGATTTTGCTTACTGAAATTTAACAAAAAGTCTAAAGAAGGGGAGATCTCCCCCGTAGCCGCAAAATCCTGTAATTCCTCTAATGAGACAGTTTGAGTTGCTCCACCATAGGTAAAAATAATTTCTTCAGAAGCTTTAACTCGATTTGGACTTAGAGAAATAGCTATACCAGCTACCAAGATAGCAATTCCAGTTTTCCCAAACCATCTCCCTATTTTGGTTGCTCCCATTATATTATTCCTCTGAATACTCAAGTCTTACTAACATTCATTCTAGAGTACGAATTTTCTACTCCAGTTATGCACTTGTTGAATATTTACTATTTGCTTTGTTGATTTTTTAATCAATATAATGGTATTATCGTACTAATTGAAATAAAGAATTACCAAAATGAATCAGCACTACATTTTAAACTTAAACCCTCAAGCCAGTTCAGATTGGGATCGTTGCGTGTTAAGGAATCCGATTACTGGAGAGCGACCTAATTTAACCACAGAAATAGCGGAGGCTGTCAATAATCAAGCAGGTTCGTATTTGATTAAAGTCACTTTGCAGGTAGAGATTCTAGAGCAAAGCGTTACTCCCCACAATAAAACAGTTGAATTATCAACAGGAACAAAATCTCTGCTTAATCCAGATCAAAGATTAGCCTGCTAAGTAGGGGTAAAACTAGCGAAGTTTTCCCCCGTGTGGTGGGGGAAGATATCAATTACAATCCGAACTATCTCTAGTTGGGATTAATTTGAGGAGCTTGAATTGCATCAGCATTAATCACCTGGGCTGCCTTGACGGGAGCTATCATTTCTACCTCAGCTTTTTTAGGTTTCTTTTTGCCCACAGGGGGAATTTCCAAAAGATCCCGCGCCCCTGTAACACCCTGACCAATAAATAAGAGTAATGCCAAGCAATTAAGAACTATATGGACGTTGCGCATCGTCAGACTGCGATAGATATCATCCAAGATGGCAATGGAAAAAATCATCAGTATTGATACTGCCATGCCGTAATAGTGATGTGACCAATACCATTCTTTAGCCAATCGCCACACCCCATCTTGTTCCCCCAGAATGATTAAACCCATTCCCGTCATGGTGGCAAAAATACCGCGCCAGAGTTTGGGTTTCGCCTGTAACAATAAAATTAAGGATGCCACAGTAGCCACAAATAATAAGATAATTAAAATCGCTTGGGGATTATTTTTTTCCCACAGATTCTTTTTAATAAAGCTTTTATAGACAATGGAGTAAGCCAGGGCAATTAAGGAGACAATCACCACGCTAGAAGCCAGCCAACGTCCAATCTTGACATGTTCTCGTCCCACTACCGCAGGAATTTTGCTTTTGCCATCCTTGCTTTGTAATCGGCGTTGCCTTGTTTGCCAAGCGTAATTAGTTACTATGCCCACCATGGGAAAGACAAATACTACTACCAATGCAGGATGAATTAGAGCAACTAAATCCTCACTACCTAGATGAGTAAAAGCTAGATACTTCTGATGTTCAATTAAAGTCCATGTATATATATTCATGGTATTTAGGAAATAATTTTTTGTTTAGTTTAGAGATTTTCAATCTCTTCTCAGCAAGTTAATACAGAATTATTAGAACAGACTGAATTACTTATCGATTGTAAAATGTGCCACCAGCCTGACCACCAAATCTTTGACACTTCTTTCGATTTAGCTCGCGTATTGGTAATTATCCCTGTCCGCAACGAAGAGGTGACAATTGCTGCCGTACTTAAAGATCTAAGATATTTTGGTCTAACTAAGATTCGGGTGGTAGATAATGGTAGTAGCGATCGCAGTGGCGCAATCGCCGCAGAAGCTGGCGCTGAGGTGTTATTTGAATCTAAACCTGGCTATGGACAGGCTTGCTGGCGTGGTTTACAAAATATTCCTGGGGAAATTGAGTGGATTTTATTTTGCGATGGGGATGGTAGTGATGATCTCAGTTGTTTGCCCAATTTTTTCAGCTTAGGCGATCAATATGACTTAATTTTAGGCGATCGCCGTGCTACGACCCAGAGTAAGGCAATTATGACTCCTGTACAGCATTTCGGTAATGGTTTGGCTAGTTGGTTAATTAATCTGGGTTGGGGACATAAATATCATGATTTGGGCCCATTACGCTTGATTCGTAAGTCTTCTCTCGAACAAATATCGATGCAAGATCGGGGTTTTGGTTGGACAGTGGAAATGCAGGTTAGGGCAATTGAAGAAGGTTTGAAAATTTGTGAGCTTCCTGTTAACTATCGTCGGCGACAGGGCGGTAAATCTAAGATTTCTGGCACGATTTCTGGCAGCATCCAAGCAGGGACAATTAT
>CBDUCX010000189.1:0-11172 GCA_965365755.1 uncultured Pleurocapsa sp. | reverse complement strand
CTAGGAGCAATCCGCGCTTCGATCGATAATATCTCCACTGCATTAGCCAAAACTCTACAACAATTACCCCAACTACTTCAACAACTTTCTCCCCAACAGCAAACAGATTTCTTTGCTCTCTTAGCTGACAGTAGAAACAGCCAATCTAATAATAAGGTTCGTAGGTATCCCAGTCGTACTTATTTCCCCATTGGCGATCGCTTAAGCCCAGAGTGCGATCGCCGATCTTGTAGATTTAGTTAACTTCACAAAGGACATGGATCAACTAAAATAAGGTTAATAAACAAAACTAGCAAAGTTGAAGGTATACTCGAAATGGTACAAGCACGCTCCAAAATGCTGACATTAGAGGAGTTTCTGCAATTGCCAGAAACTAAACCTGCTAGTGAATACATTAATGGTCAAATTATTCCAAAGCCCATGCCTCAGGGTAAACACAGTAGGATTCAAGGTGAATTGATCACAGCTATTAATGCTCTAGTTAAACCGAAAAAAATCGCTTGTGCATTTCCTGAGTTACGCTGTACATTTGGAGGCCGCTCAACTATACCTGACATTACAGTATTTGCTTGGAATCGAATTCCCTGTGATGAAAATGGAGAAATTGCCAATGCATTTTCTCTAGCACCAGATTGGACAATTGAAATTTTGTCTCCCGATCAAAGTCAGACAAAAGTAACTAAAAACATTCTTCATTGTCTGAAGCATGAAACCCAGATAGGATGGTTGATCGACCCAGATGAAAAAACCGTATTAGTTTACCGTCCTAAA
The DNA here is from genome assembly GCA_965365755.1 of uncultured Pleurocapsa sp. Taxonomy (GTDB): domain Bacteria; phylum Cyanobacteriota; class Cyanobacteriia; order Cyanobacteriales; family Xenococcaceae; genus Waterburya. The sequence continues at coordinate 10,401 of CBDUCX010000189.1, read as the reverse complement.
CAAGAAATTGAGGTGTTTGATGAGCCAGACGCCTTGATTTCTGTGCCGTCATTTGTGAATGAACTAAATCTTACAGTTAAAGATTTGTTTGCCTGGTTAGTACTTTAGTACTTTAGATAAAGGGTAGTATATCAAAAAATAGAAGAGTTAGAGGATTTATAATGGTTGGGTTTCAGTCGAGGCAATATTGTATAGTCGGAAATCAAATTCATCAAAAGAAGAAAAAGCGCCTGATTCACCCTAGATCGCCGATGTTGAATTGCGATCAACGATTTTGTTGAGATTTTCGTCGAGATCTTCGATCTGTAGGTTGGGTTGGGTTGAATGGCGTAAGTTTTTGGACTAAAACTAACAACTAACAACATAGCCTCTTATAGCTGTTCGCCTTTACTCTAAGAGCTGGCATTAAAATTCCGCAGACGTAAGGCATTAGTCACAACAGAAACCGAACTAAATGCCATTGCCCCTCCTGCAATAATCGGGTTGAGTAACCAACCAAAGAAAGGAAATAAAATACCTGCGGCGATGGGAATACCTAAAGTGTTGTAGATAAAAGCAAAGAAAAGATTCTGGCGGATATTATTGATAGTTGCTTTGCTCAACTCGATGGCGGTAACAACGCCCTGTAATTCTCCTGATATCAGGGTAATATCACTAGCTGCGATCGCCACATCTGTTCCCGTCCCAATAGCTATCCCTACATCTGCTTGAGCTAGTGCAGGAGCATCATTAATACCGTCCCCCACCATAGCTACTCTTTTGCCTTCCTGCTGTAATTGCTTGATCTTGGCAGCTTTTTGTTCGGGGCGAACTTCTGCTTCCACTCTAACTATACCCACTTGACGGGCGATCGCTTCAGCGGTTTTTTGATTATCTCCCGTTAGCATTACCACTTCTAAATCTAGGTTACGTAATGCCCTAACTGCTGCTGTGGAGGAAGATTTAACGGCATCAGCAATAGCCATGATGCCTTCTAGTTGACCATCTACGGCAATTAAAACGACAGTTTTGGCTGAATCCTCCCAGGTATCCTGTTGTGGTTGTAAAGTATCAGTTTTGATGCTTAATTCCGACATCCAGCGTGGTGTACCAATCTGTATTAAATGATCGGAAACTACACCCTGTACGCCACTACCTGCGATCGCTTGAAAATTATGACATTCGGGTAGGTTGAGATTTTTAGACTGAGCGTACTTAACTACTGCTTCGGCTAAAGGATGTTCCGAATTACGTTCCACTGCGGCAACTAAACCCAATAATTTTAGTGCTGTACCATCGTTACTACCTTTGACGGTAGTGTAATTAGTGACAGTAGGTTGTCCTTGAGTTATCGTCCCCGTTTTATCTAAAACAATAGTTTGCAGTTTATGAGCGAGTTCTAAACTTTTTGCATCTTTAATCAAAATGCCGTTTTCTGCACCTTTACCCGTACCTACCATCACTGATGTTGGCGTAGCTAGACCTAAAGCACAAGGACAAGCAATAATTAGCACCCCCACAGTATTGATCAAAGCCAGAGAAATATTGCCCATAATAGTAAACCAAAGTACAAAAGTAACAATAGCGATCGCAATTACCGCAGGAACAAACCAACTTGTTACTCGATCAGCTAATCTTTGGATGGGTGCTTTGGAACCTTGAGCATCCTGCACTAGCTTAACTATCTGTGCCAATACCGTATCTGTACCAACTCTGGTAGCTTTAAATTTAAAACTGCCTGTCTTATTAATCGTTGCCCCAATAACTTCATCTCCTGGCTGCTTTTTAACGGGTATACTTTCCCCCGTTACCATTGCTTCATCGATAGTAGAACTCCCGCTAATTATTTCACCATCCACAGGAATCTTTTCCCCAGGACGTACTAAGATAATGTCGTCGATTTGCACTTCCTGAAGGGGAATATCTATTTCCCTTCCGTGACGAATGACTCTAGCATCTTTAGCCTGTAAACCCATCAATTGCCGAATTGCTGTTGAAGTTTGTCCTTTGGCTCGATTTTCCAACCATTGTCCCAGTAAAATTAGGGTAATAACTACGGCTGCGGTTTCGTAGTAAACTTCTGGCATTAAGCCCTGATTGAGAAAGAAGCTAGGAAAAATAGTGGCAAATAACGAATAAAAAAAGGCTGCACTAGTACCCAAAGCAATTAAAGTATCCATGGTGGCAGCATGACGCTTAAAAGCTTTCCCCGCACCAATATAGAATCTGTAACCACACCAAAACTGTACAGGTGCAGTCAAAATTAATTGCAGCCAAGGATTATGCAACCAGGTAGGAATCAAAGGCAAAGTTAACCCTGTCATCATTGGTAATGAACCAAAGATCAACAATAAACTAATTACACCACCGACAATTATTTTACTGATCAAATCGCGGGATTCAGCCTTACGGGCAGCTTGTTCAACATCATCTTCTTCCGTCACCATTGCTGACTGTTGTAAAGAATAAGCAGCATAGCCTGCTGCTGTTACGGCATCTTGAATATCTTCAATACTGGTTTGGTGAGGATTGTATTTAACAGTAGCTTGTTCAGTAGCGAAGTTAACATGACATTCAGATACCCCCACCACAGCGATGACCGCCTCTTCAATACTGCTAGCGCAGGAAGCACAACTCATCCCCCTAAGTCGTAGATTGACCTTTTCTATATTTCCTATATTTGTTGAGGCATTCATAATAATTAAGTAGGAGAATATCCGGCTGCTGCGATCGCATTTCTAATAGATGATTCCGATGTTTGGGTTTCTACTGTCACCTCTTTAGTTTGAAGATCTGCTTTTACAGTCGCTTGAGAATCTAAATTATGAATCGCTTCGGTGATGGTTTCGGCACAAGCACCACAAGCCATATCAGGGACTTTTAATTGTATAGTCATAACGTTTAAATGTTTAATTCCCTAAGTTTATTTACTTCTAAAATCAGGATAAACTCTCTAGTACACTATAGAGTCAAGTTCGATTTATCCTAGACTTACTAGGCTTAAATTTATACCTGGTTAACTTCACATAAATAAACAATTGGTCAGGGCAATCAAACCCTTGTGCAATGGTAAGCTAACAGTTGCACTAAAAAAATATTTAACAGGAATTAAATTAATAAAATGAGCGAAGAAAATAAAACGCCATTATTGTTAAGAGCAGCCCGTGGCGAAAAATTAGAGCGTCCTCCTGTATGGATGATGCGCCAAGCGGGCAGATATATGAAAGCATATCGAGATGTTAGAGAAAAGTATCCCAGTTTCCGTGAACGTTCCGAAATTCCCGAAGTAGCGATCGAGATTTCCTTGCAGCCCTGGAAAGCTTTTCAGCCCGATGGTGTAATCATGTTTTCCGACATTGTTACCCCTCTTCCTGGCTTAGGCATTGAAATGGATATCGCCGAAGGAAAAGGGCCAGTTATTAGCTCTCCCATCCGCTCTCCACAGCAGGTAGAGGCATTACACCCTTTAGAGCCTGAAGAATCTCTACCTTTTATTAAAACTATCTTACAAAGCTTGCGTTCCGAAGTTAAAGACCAATCCACTGTATTAGGTTTTGTCGGTGCTCCCTGGACTCTGGCTGCTTATGCTGTAGAAGGTAAAGGCTCGAAAACCTACGCTAATATCAAAAAAATGGCGTTTTCCGACCCCACAATCCTACATCAGCTACTTAGTAAGTTAGCAGATTCCCTGGCAACTTATATCTGCTATCAAATTGATTGTGGCGCTCAGGCAGTACAGATGTTTGATTCTTGGGCAGGTCAACTGTGTCCCCAAGATTATCAGGTCTTTGCTTTACCCTATCAACAGCAGGTATTTCGCAAAGTAAAAGAAACTCATCCTGATACACCGTTAATTCTCTTAGTGAGTGGTAGCGCAGGTTTATTAGAGATGATGCCCGCTTCTGGTGCCGATATCATCAGCGTAGACTGGACAGTTGATATGGCAGATGCCAAACGGCGATTAGGTCAAAATATGAAAGTACAGGGCAATATCGATCCTGGTGTCTTATTTGGTTCTCATGAAGTGATTCGCGATCGCATTTTAGACACGATTCGTAAGGCAGGCAACAAAGGACATATTCTTAACTTAGGACATGGTGTACTAGTCGGTACTCCTGAAGATAATGTTCGCTACTTCTTTGAAACTGCAAAACAAGCCGATCAATTATTGGCTCACGCTTAAATAAGCTCTTAGCTGCAATTACACAGGAAGCATAACGAAATTAGCGATCGCTCTTGAGCTCAAATCAATTAGAGAAAGCGATCGCTTTTTCTTGAATGAAACTTTTCCCAGATTAACGAATACTGATCCAGTTAATAAGTAAGATGTTAGTGATCTGTGTCTACAATTGTTTTTTTTCTGAAAGATAAGCTAGTTAATGAATCCGACTATAAATGATAGCTATATATTCGGCTGATTAAGTATAAAAACTAGTTTTATCTATATTTTTCATTGGATGAAAAAATTATTTAATCTCATATTGTGGATCATAGTATTTAATTCTACAGCGATCGCTGTTGTAGCCCAAAACTATTCATCCTGCTACATGTTAGACGAAAATGGTGATTCTCTAGATCTGGGTCATCTTTGTCAGAATTCTCCTCCCTCTAAAACCAGTCGCCCTGCTAAAAATTTTGTGACTCCAAATCCCTATCAAAAAAAAGCGGAAATTCAGGTTGTCCCAATTAAGAGAAGACGTTCTGGGATTCCTGTGATCGACGTTAAATTCAATAATAGATATGTCTTTGAAATGATGTTGGACACAGGAGCGAGTGGTGTAGTTATCACTCAACAAATGGCCAAAAAATTAAATGTCAATCACAGCGAAACTATTTGGGTATCAACCCCCAGTAGTCGATATTTCAGAATGCCTGCTGGTTATGTATATTCGATTGGAGTCGGAAAACTTACTCAGAAAAACACTCGTGTAATTACTTCTTCTTCCATGGACATGGGATTATTGGGACAGAGCTTTTTTAGTCGATATGACATAACTATTAAGAGAGATGTAGTTGAATTTCGAGAAAGATAAATTATCAATTGCTAGCCACTATAGCAATACGTACTTGTATTAGGACACTCATTACTTGTTACTCATTACTTACGAGCAGTTAACTAAACTTGTCCGAACCGATTAACGTACTACGATGAAAAAACTCTTCCCAGGAACCTGAAAAAAAGCTATGATGGTAAATCGTGAGTTTTTATACCAGCCATGAATACCGAAGCAATTATACGTTCGATAGAATCAGAACATATCAAGTCTGATTTACCCAATATCTATGTCGGGGATACCGTGGAAGTCGGGGTCAGAATTACTGAGGGAAATAAAGAGCGCGTACAGCCTTATAAAGGAACAGTTATCGCGAGAAAGAATGGCGGTATTAACGAAACTATAACCGTACGCAAAGTTTTTCAAGGGGTAGGAGTTGAAAGAGTATTCTTATTACACTCCCCCATGATTGATAAAATAAAAGTAGAGCGTCGCGGTAAAGTACGTCGTGCTAAACTATACTACTTACGCGATCGCGTTGGTAAAGCGACTAGAATCAAACAGCGTTTTGATCGACCTATCAAGTAGTTTTAGGATTGGGGACAGTCTGAAATTATTTTTAGCAGAAAATTGCGGTGATGCGATATAATTGGAAAGCTTTGACTAAAGCAAGTTGAAGTTAGCGTGCGTCTTTAGTTCAGTTGGTAGAACGTCGGTCTCCAAAACCGGATGTCGGGGGTTCAAGTCCTCCAAGGCGCGTGATTCCAAGGCAGATCGTAGCAAAATGCTTCTGTTAATATAGGCTTATTGATATATAGTTGTGATTCTGATCAACGATAACATTTAGATTATTTAAGCGACTACTCTCAAGAGGTAGCAATTTTGGCTAAAAAAGATATAGTAAACAAAGAAAAAACCGCAACCGGCGAGTCAACAAGTGGCAACGGCGTAGCTGACTTCGCTATCCAAACCAAAGAAGAATTAGGTAAGGTTGTGTGGCCTTCTCGTCAGCAATTGGTGAGTGAGTCCGCAGCCGTGATTTTGATGGTTATTTTAGTGTCTACAATTATTTATTTAATTGATCAATTATTTGCCTGGGGGGCAGAAAAGGTATTCTCTTAATATTTTCTTAAATTATGACCAATACCGCAGACGTACCAGAAGATGATAATCAGCAGCCAGAAGAGGTCAAGGTTAATGTAAAAACCAAGAGTACACCTCGCTGGTATGCAGTACAGGTTGCTTCAGGATGTGAAAAGCGTGTCAAAACCGATATTGACATGCGGATTCAAACTCTGGAGATAGGCGATCGCATAATGCAAGTGCAGATTCCGCAAACGCCGAGTGTCAAAATTCGGAAAGATGGTTCACGTTACACCAGTGACGAGAAAGTATTTCCTGGCTATGTTTTAGTCAAAATGTTGATGGATGACGATGCTTGGCAGGTGATCAAGAATACTCCCAATGTAATTAACTTTGTGGGATCGGAACAAAAACGTAGCTATGGTAGAGGAAGAGGTCATGTGACCCCTTTACCTCTGACTCGTGCTGAAGTAGAGCGTATCTTTAAGCAATCTGAGGAACAAGAGCCAGTCATCAAAATTGACATGGAGATTGGAGACAAAATTGCCGTCCTCTCTGGCCCATTTAAAGAGTTTGAAGGGGAAGTAATTGAAGTAAGCCCAGAAAGAAGTAAGCTCAAAGCTTTATTGTCTATTTTTGGGCGGGATACTCCAGTAGAATTGGAGTTTAATCAAGTTGAAAAACAAAACTAAAAGATGCCTAGAAAAGTTGTAGCCTTAATCAAATTAGCTTTACCTGCGGGTAAGGCTAACCCCGCACCTCCAGTTGGACCTGCACTGGGTCAACACGGTGTGAATATCATGGCATTTTGTAAAGAATATAATGCCAAAACAGCCGATAAAGCGGGATTAGTAATTCCTGTAGAAATTTCTGTTTTTGAAGACCGCAGTTTCACTTTTATCCTTAAAACACCTCCTGCATCTGTCTTAATTAAGAAGGCAGCAGGAATTGATAAAGGAGCAAGCGAACCTAACAAGCAAAAGATGGCAACTATCACTCGCGACCAGCTAAAGGAAATTGCTCAAACCAAATTACCTGACCTCAATGCCAATGACATTGATGCAGCGATGAAAATCGTGGCGGGTACAGCGAAAAATATGGGTGTGGCGATCGCAGAATAACTCTAAAAACTGCCACCAAAACTGTAATTTGTACTAAACACTAAACACTAAACATTTTATTGGGGAGAGGCAAACTGCTTCGCTAGTTACCCAAGGAGAAAACAATGGCCAAAAAAATGTCTCGCCGAATGCGCGAGCTAGTTAAAAAAGTAGAAGAAGATAAAATCTACGAGCCGCTTGAAGCATTGACCTTACTCAAAGAGACAGCTACGGCAAAATTTGACGAAACAGCCGAAGCTCATATTAAGTTAGGTATCGATCCCAAATATACTGATCAACAGCTTAGAACCACCGTTAGCTTGCCCAAAGGCACAGGACAAACTGTCAGGGTAGCGGTGATCGCCCGTGGCGAGAAGGTTAAAGAGGCGGAAGAAGCTGGAGCAGAAATTTATGGCTCAGAAGAACTAATTGAAGATATTCAAAAGGGCATGATGGATTTTGATATCTTGATTGCTACTCCTGACATGATGCCTAAAGTAGCTAAACTAGGTCGTGTTTTGGGCCCTAAAGGTTTAATGCCTTCTCCTAAAGGAGGAACGGTTACCGCTGATCTTGAGCCAGCAGTCGAAGCATTTAAAGCAGGGAAATTGGAATTTAGGGCTGACAAAACTGGCATCGTTCATGTTATGTTTGGTAAGGCATCTTTTTCAGCGGAAGACTTATTAGCAAATCTTAAAGCTTTGCAGGAAACCATCGACCGTAATCGCCCTAGTGGTGCCAAAGGTCGTTACTGGCGGACTGTTTATGTCTCTGCTTCCATGGGCCCATCAATTCAAATTGATATTAGTGCGTTACAAGATTTAAGTTTAACTCAAGCAGCCTAAACGAAAATTAGTAATCAAAACACTACAAGTAAATATCTTAAATTAAACGACTAGTACCAAAGACAGCGGGCGCGTTTATTCGCTTAATTTCCTGCCGAGGTCAATGTCCACAAGTTTTATCAACCAATTCTCTTTAGTTGGAGATGGTGCAAAACTCAGGCAACCTCTGGCAAGAAGCTGGAGGTTTTGTCGTTTGTGGCTCAAAAGATTCCAACTAAAAAGGAGGTGACAAAGGATGGGGAGAACCCTCGCCAATAAAAAAGAAATAGTAGCTGAACTAAAAGAAAGCTTAAGCGACGCTCAGTTAGCTTTTGTAATTAACTACGAGGGGTTGTCAGTAGCAGAAATCACTGATCTGCGTAATCGTTTGCGTCCTAGCGGTGCTAGCTGCAAGATTACTAAAAATACCCTGATGAACAGGGCTATTGATGGTGATGAAAATTGGCAACCAATGGAGGAATTTTTGGGGACTGCTACCGCTTTTCTCTTAACTGGAGAAGAAATAGGCGCAGCAGTAAAAGCTTACAAAGCATTCCAAAAAGAAACCAAAAAGACTGAATTACGCGGTGGCGTAATGGAAGGTCGGGCTTTAACGAAAGAACAGGTTGAAGCTCTCGGTGACTTGCCTACCAAAGATGAGCTATATGCTAAGATTGCTGGCTCGATTAATGCCCTAGCTACCAAACTTGCTGTGGGTATTAAAGAAGTTCCCAGTGGACTGGCTAGAGGTATCAAAGCAGTTTCTGAGAAGGAAGAATAGAGATTTCTCAGAAATTATCTACACATCTATTACACAATTGACAATTAACTATTTATCAATCACGGAGTAAAGTATATGTCTGCTGCAACTGATGAAATTCTCGAAAAGCTGAAATCTCTAAGTCTTTTAGAGGCTTCTGAACTAGTTTCTCAAATTGAAGAAACTTTTGGCGTAAGTGCTGCTGCTTCCGCTGGAGTGGTAATGGCTGCTCCTGGCGCTGGTGGCGGTGGCGAAGCCGAGGAAGAAAAAACTGAATTTGATGTAATTCTCGAAGAAGTACCCAAAGACAAGAAAATCGCTATTTTGAAAGTGGTTCGTACCATCACTGGCTTGGGTCTTAAAGAAGCTAAAGAAATGGTTGAATCTACACCTAAAGCGATCAAAGAAGGCGTGCCTAAAGAGGATGCTGAGGAAACTAAAACTAAGCTGGAAGAAGCTGGCGCAAAAGTTGCCGTTAAGTAATCAATTAATTCAAGTCTAATTATCTGGGGGTATTCAGTAGAATATCCCTTTTTTATTTAAAAAAGCGTGTGGTTGTCCTCATCAGGCGATCGCTATTTAGTCAGCAGATTCAAAGTTAGAGACTTCCAAAGTGGTCAACAAAAGCCATTGAATAGGTTTGACTTCTGGGTTGGGATTATCTTCTAATGCCGAAATCACATTTAAAGTAACTGAGGGATTTTGAAAACTTTTAGCTCGATTTATTGGAGGTGGAAAGTCAAAACTAGCATGACGAATTCTCAAACTAGCAGTCCGAGATTTTTTTTCGTCTTGGCGAGGAACTACAATTTCTAAATTCAGGATACTGTGTCCTGCTTTGTGGTTCTTTTTTTGCTTCTTCTTTAGAGATCTTGTCCATATCTGTTGTTCTAAAATTCCCAACGGTACTCCCTGAGTTGTCGATGCCATAATCGAGTGAACTTTTAACCCTCTGACATATTTCTGGGCGCAGGTCATGCCAAATCCCAGTGATTCAGTTTTTGCTTGGTGATGGGTAAAATTAAAGTCACTTGTGTCTTGTATTGCCAAGATAATTTTTTCTTTTGAGGCTCTTTGAGCTGTTTGTTTTCGATGTGGTTCAATTATGTCCTCGGATTCTATTCGTGCCGATTTCCATAGGTTATAGGTAGCTTTTGTCCCCGCCCAATCACCGCTTGCCTGTGGAATACTCACATTTGGCTGTTGTGCTAAATTTTCAACAATTTTGATTAATCTTTTATTTAGTCTTTTGTCTGGTAATGCAGCATACTTGAGTTCTTCTGTTGCCCACGAGCGCATTGGCTATTTTCTCTTTCTACTCTTTTCGCTACATTACTTGTTTTTACTCCACTTTTACCACTTATGGGTAAAGCATAGGTGAGTAAATAAATCGCTTTATTTCTTAGCTCTCTTAGATTTACGGTAATCCCAAGGAGGTTGATGATTACCATGGAAAACACCTAACTTATTATCACGGGCAATCTTCTTTGCCCAGCCCAGATTCTCCGCACTCTCACAATTACGGGAATATCTTTCATAGTGCCAAGCCATGCCAGCTTCAACCATTGCCGTGTTGAGATGAATCTGCGCCTCATAGTCGGGCTTAGCGGTGCATCCAAGTATGAAACTTCTGTTTTAAGCCAGAACGTTTTTGACCGCCT
>CBDUCX010000188.1:0-11214 GCA_965365755.1 uncultured Pleurocapsa sp. | reverse complement strand
GAAAACAACACCCGAAATATTACAATGTTCGGGCGATCGCCAAAAGCAATCCAAGTAGACCAAATCACAATAGGATTAATCGTCGGTGCTGCCAAGAGAAAGGAAATGGCTACAGAAGGGGGAACTCTAGACAATAGTAATCTTCTGGCTACAGGAACATTACCACATTCACATACAGGAAACAAAAAACCAATACAGCTACCAGCTAGCGAACCCAGTATGGGATTTTTGGGTAATTTGGCAATTAACTGCTTTTCACTAATCAAAAATAATAAACTACTTGAAAGCAATACCCCCAATAGCAGGAAAGGCATTGCTTCAACTAATAAACTTAAAAATAAGGTAAAAGCATCATGCAATTGATTCATAAATAGCAGTGTGGTTTATCTTTTTGCATCTAGATTACTCGCTCTCGTCAATTTAAACCAAAAACTCTCCACAGGTAAACTTCCCCACACAGTTTTTGCTGAAAGTTTGAATCTTCTGAAAAATCTCAGGCGATCGCCCTGTATATCTACTTTCCAAAATCTACACAATTTAAACTGTTTTGTTTACAACACGATTCTTATGAAAAAAGCTTTAACCGCACTACAATAAAACAATTAAGCATACAATAATTGATTATTCATTTCTTTAACTGTCAACGCACTTACTAAAAACAAGTAGGAAACGAGCTAATATAGAGTACTTAAAGAACAGCGATCGCAATACCCTATTGCTTCGTCCGATTCCCCTCTTTGATTTGGCGAAGGTATTAATCAAAAATAGCGGTTTCTAGACTGGCGATCGCTTTTTCCAAATCATCATTGACTATCTGAAAATCAAACTCATCCCGAGCCGCAATTTCCTGTTGGGCAATGGCTAACCTTTTGCTAATGGACTCCTCAGAATTACTTCCCCTGGTTCTAATTCTTGCCTCCAGTTCAGCAATTGAAGGAGGTAAGATAAAAATACGTTTAGCATCAGGGAAGATATTGGCGATCGCTCTTGCTCCCGCTAACTCGATTTCCAGTAAAACATAATTTCCCAACTCGATCTGCTGCATTACTTGAGCCTTGGGGGTACCGTAGTAATTTCCAGCATATTCTGCCCACTCTAAAAGTTCATGATTGAGAATTGCTGTCTCAAAATCCTTCTTATTCAGGAAATAATAATCCCGCCCATCAACTTCTCCTGGACGGGGTTCCCTAGTGGTAGCAGAAACCGACACTCGCATTTGGGGATGACGTTGCAAGAGGAGTTGCACCAGAGTGCCTTTTCCCACCCCGCTAGGCCCCGTAATCACAATTAGTTTACCTAGTTTACCTGGCTGTTCGACTGACATTAATGATAATCTGATGAGGTTAAGTTAAGGTTCTTTGGTGTCTTTGTTAACCACAAAGCGATGAGCTACAGTTTCGGGCTGTATTGCCGAGAGTACTACATGAGAAGAATCTGTGATAATTACGGCACGAGTGCGACGACCATAAGTTGCATCGATGAGTAGACTTTTTTCCCTGGCTTCAGTAATAATTCTCTTAATAGGTGCAGACTCTGGGCTAACAATAGCAACAATACGATTAGCTGAAACAATATTACCAAAACCAATATTGATTAATTGAATATCCATAATGATTTATTTGCGATTTTTAGATTAACTTCTCGCCAAATTAAAAAATTTAGAAAATATGATCTTAATACTATAGTTTACAACCTCGATTTACAAGCAAAAAGACATGTAAAGGACGTTATTTAAGGAAAATTTAGCTTTTGGTGATGATCCAAACCACCTCTAGCCAAAATCACAATAATTTCCTGTCTAATTAAATATTTATACTTTTTAACAATTATGCAATCAGTTGATTACACCACCTTAATGGCCAGCTGCAATGAGCTAAATCGAGATTGGATTCCCTCCCGTTTAGAACAGGTGTATCAGCGCGATCGCTTTACGATTTCTCTAGCGCTGCGTACCCTCAAAGCAAAGCCTTGGCTAACTATATGTTGGCACCCTGAAGCTGCCAGAGTCAATATCGGCGCTCCACCCCCTCGCATTAAAGATACCTTTACCTTTAGCGATCAGCTACGTCATCAACTCAAAGGATTAGCTCTCACAGGAATTAAAGCGATCGCCCCTTGGGAAAGAGTAATAGACCTTCAGTTTGCCAACCGCCCAGGGGAAGACCCTCTATGTCACCTGTATGTGGAGATTATGGGTAAGTATAGCAATGTGATTCTAACCGATGCCCAACAGCAAATTATCGCCCCTGCGCGCCAAATAAGTTCTACTCAGTCTAGTGTCCGACCGATCCAAACTGGTCAACGTTATGAAGTACCCCCTCCCCTGACTGGCACCACTCCCAAGCTGGAAGAATCTTTTGAACGCTGGCAATCAAGAGTTAGTCTAGTTCCTGGACAGCTTAAACGACAGTTGCTCAATTCCTATCGTGGTTTAAGTCCCAGAGTTGCGGTCGAAATTGCGATCGCCGCAGGTTTATCTCCCCAACAACAGACAGATAGCCTACAACCAGAACATTGGCAGGAATTGTTTAGCTACTGGCAAAAATGGTTAATTGCCCTGGAAAAAAAGCAGTTTGACCCAGGCTGGTTAAATAATGGCTATACAAATGGCTATACAGTTTTGGGCTGGAATAAATCCGAGTCAGTAGAACAAGTACAAAATCTACTCCATCGTTACTACACCAACGAAATAAATCGACAACAGTTTAAACAGCTACATCACCAACTAAACCAGAAGCTCACGAATCTCCTCAAAAAACTCAACCTTAAAGCCAATACTTTTCGGCAACGATTAGCCCAGTCCACCGATGCCGAAAGCTATCGTCAACAAGGGGATTTATTGATGGCACATCTCCACGAATTGCAACCAGGAATGAAGTCAATTACTTTAAACGACTTTGCCACAGGAGAGCCAGTCACAATCAAACTCAACCCCGAAAAGAACCCAGCCCAAAATGCCCAGGCTGCATATAAACAGAGTCAAAAGCTCAAACGTGCTAAGGATGCAGTTATTCCCTTACTGGCAGAAGTAGATGCCGAGATTAATTATTTAACTCAAGTGCAAACAGCTCTCAATCAGCTACAGAGTGAGAATAGCGGTAGCTCAGAAGATTTGCAAGCTTTAGCCGAAATCAAAGAAGAACTAATTCAGCAAGAATATCTAGCAGCCGAACGTCAGGGAGATGAACGCAAAATAGATCAAGACTCACAACCCTATCGCTACACTGCACCATCGGGATGGGAAATCTGGATTGGTCGCAACAACCGTCAAAATGATCTGCTCAGCTTTCGCACTGCGGTGGAATACGATCTCTGGTTTCATACCCAAGAAATTCCAGGAAGTCATGTCTTGCTGCGTCTCGATCCTGGTGCAGTCCCGACCGAAAAAGATCTTCAATTGACGGCAGATCTAGCGGCATACTATAGTCAAGCTCGCGAAAGCGAACAAGTTCCAGTAATCTATACTGAACCAAAGCACGTTTATAAGCCTAAAGGAGCGAAACCTGGAATGGTAATTTATAAACATGAAACAGTTATCTGGGGTAGACCCCAGCTAGCCAAGGATCTGATTAAACAGCAATGATTCGGAGTTCGGAATTCGGAGTTAGTAGTTAGTAGTTAGTAGTTACTCTTTTGATTTCGTCAATGCTTTTTTGAAGGGTTGGTAATTCAGAATCTAGTTTAGTTTCTATCTTAGTTAGTCGTAAATCCATCGCATTTACTTTGTCCAAGATTTCTTTTTGACCGTTCTTCAATTCTCCAAGGATTTCTTTGAGGTCGGTTTCGATTTGGATATTGCTCATTGTTATAATTTTATGGGAAAGCGATCTCTACTAAATATGGTCGCGTGATCTCAATTATTTTCACCTTGGCACAAATTCGTCTCATTCGGGGTGAATATCTGCTATTACGTTAAGTATTGTAGATTAATAGGGCGATCGCGCTTGAGAAAATCAGTCAACCCATAAACAATTCATTAAGAATGCTAGGTATATCCTAAAATACCCTGGAACATAGGATAAGTAAGAAGAGAAATTTATAAGTAAAATTATCTAAGAAAATTTTTGCTTGTCATATGACCCACTTTCCTTGGTTAACTACCTGCATTTTATTTCCCATTGTTGCATCCTTGTTTTTGCCCCTCATTCCTGATAAGGAAGGTAAAACTGTGCGCTGGTATGCCCTAATCATTGGCTTAATTGATTTTGCCATCTTAGTTTACGGCTTCTATCTCGATTATGACTTTAGCAATCCTAATCTACAGTTAGTTGAAAGCTATTCCTGGATACCGCAATTAGATCTTAATTGGTCGGTTGGTGCCGATGGGCTATCTATGCCCTTGATTTTGCTGACGGGCTTTATCACTACCCTAGCAATGATGGCAGCATGGCCAGTCACCTATAAACCCAAACTGTTCTATTTTCTGATGTTGGCGATGTACGGTGGGCAGATTGCTGTATTCGCTGTTCAGGATATGCTCTTGTTTTTCTTGGTTTGGGAATTAGAGCTAGTACCTGTGTATCTAATTCTGTCGATTTGGGGCGGTAAAAAACGTCTCTATGCGGCGACTAAGTTTATTCTCTATACCGCAGGGGGTTCACTGTTCATTTTAATTGCTGCCTTAACCATGGCATTCTCTGGCGATACAGTGACTTTTGACATGACAGCGATCGCTGCGAAAGATTATGCTTTTAATCTGCAATTATTCTTATATGCTGGCTTCCTCATTGCCTATGGAGTGAAATTACCGATTTTCCCCCTCCATACTTGGCTTCCAGATGCCCACGGAGAAGCTACTGCTCCTGCCCATATGTTACTAGCGGGTATTCTCCTCAAAATGGGTGGATATGCCCTATTACGCATGAATGCGGGAATGTTGCCTGATGCCCATGCTTTCTTTGCTCCTATATTGGTAATTCTGGGGGTAGTCAATATTGTCTATGCAGCGCTTACCTCTTTTGCTCAACGTAACCTCAAGCGTAAAATTGCCTACTCATCGATTTCCCACATGGGATTTGTACTGATTGGGATCGCTTCCTTCACCGACTTGGGAACTAGCGGTGCGATGCTGCAAATGATTTCCCACGGTCTGATTGGTGCTAGTCTCTTCTTTATGGTGGGTGCTACCTATGACCGTACTCATACCCTGATGTTGGATGAGATGGGTGGTGTTGGTCAAAAGATGAAAAAGATCTTTGCTATGTGGACTACTTGTTCCTTTGCTTCTTTGGCATTACCAGGAATGAGTGGTTTTGTGGCCGAATTAATGGTGTTTGTTGGTTTTGCCACCAGCGATGCCTACAATTCTACTTTTAAAGTGTGCATCATTTTCTTAGCTGCGGTAGGGGTTATCTTAACTCCGATCTATTTGCTATCAATGCTGCGAGAAATGCTTTATGGGCCAGAGAATAAAGAATTGGTAGATCACACTAACCTTGTAGACGCTGAACCGAGAGAAGTATTTATTATCGCTTGTCTGTTAATCCCAATCATTGGTATTGGTTTGTATCCGAAGGTGGTTACGCAAATTTATGACTCTACCATCAGCCAACTTACAGCTAAAATGCGTGCTTCTGTACCTAGTCTAGTCCAGGAAGCGAAAGCAACCTCTAACGTCTATTCTATGGTGTCTTTAGCTGCACCTGAAATTCAGGCAGTTCAAAGTAAATGAGTAACTGATACTAAATCCGATTGATAAAAGTTACTTTTCCAGCTACTCGACAAACTTCTTTAAGTCCCCCAGAGTTGGGGGATTTAGGGGGCGATAGAAAAGTAACCTCTGTGAACAGAATTTAGTATGAATAATTTTGTAGCTACTCGATCAAGATTTATCATTTGGGGTTTGGTCATACTAAACCCCTTTTTTTATCTTGCGATTAACTAACTATAGTGTTTTGATTAGCCATAAGAAACGAAGTAGGTCAGTCTAAATAAAATTGACGAGCGACCCCCTAAAGGGTTCAGCAGTTCCTTCAAGTCGGGGAACCCGCCCAACGGACTGCTTCACCGCGTCGACGAAAGGCGCAAGGGAACGCGCGAGTTTAACTTGTTAGGACTGTTAGTCGTTAGTCGTTAGTAGTAATAGCTTGAACCTAATTCATACTTCTTAACCTATTTGATTTTATTTCGCCCTACTTACTGAAGACATTTGCTTTGATAGCTTCTAGCTCATTGATAACATCAATAGGAAGCAGACAAAAAACTAGATAAACGTCTTCTGCATACTGTAAATAGCGGTGGGTTCCAGAAACTGTATTGAGAGTAGTTTTGATAAATTCAAGATATTCTTCTGGAACTGAATCGTAAGTATCTTGATCGTTAAATGATAGTTTTCCTGCTTTGTTGTTGAGGGTATAAGTCAATGTTGTTGTCCCATCATCCTCATAGTCTTGGACTAAATCAGTAAAATTAAGCTGTCCTTGAGAATGGATGGCAATTTTTGTCAGTTCTTTAACGTAATAATCTTCCTCTTGATAAGTATTACAATC
The DNA here is from genome assembly GCA_965365755.1 of uncultured Pleurocapsa sp. Taxonomy (GTDB): domain Bacteria; phylum Cyanobacteriota; class Cyanobacteriia; order Cyanobacteriales; family Xenococcaceae; genus Waterburya. Next base: position 4,726 of record CBDUCX010000188.1, on the reverse strand, counting down.
GTCATAGTGGTAAATTGCTATAGTACTATCTGGATTAAGAAATGGGACTATTTGCAAAGGATAAGCCCCACCATAGCCTGTATCATGTAAATCATTGATAAACTGATTAATCTCTTCCTCACTACGTTTTTCTGTGACTAGATCGTACCGATTCATTATTTTGACTACATTGAGACAAGATTCTTTTAAAGACATATTTACCATTGTTCATGTTATATCAATTCAGGAAATACTTAAGACACATAAATCCTGGTAAGGGCGTTTGGCCAAACGCCCCTACAAACTATCTGTCTTACCCAAAAACTGAAACGATATTAAATAATTAACAATTTTAGTAAACCTTTAGTGCAAAAACCAATAAATTTGAATATGGCTAGCTCAAATTCAGCAAAGATAAAATGTCGAACTTAGAATTATCATCAATTTGGCAGTTTTGGTGGTTATTGCCTTTAATTATCAGTATTCTGGGATTATTTCTTAGTATTTGGACTGTTGTACCTGCTCCGACCTTTTCTTTACTTATTTTTGGTGTAAGTGTGCCAGAATTAAGTCCTGGGATAATTGTAATTAATACAATCGCTTTATTTCTCAGAGTTACAGTCAGCCAAAGTTGGTTGTTTAATCTAATTCTGATCTGTAGTTCAATCGGTTTGATTTTAAGTCTGTTGCCATTGCTTCAGTTTCCTGCTGCGAATAAAAGATTTAGTGCAGAAATGGAAAGAGTCTTGGGAGTGGATTACTTAAATAAGATTCCTCCAGACTTACAACAGCAGATGCGTTCTCAACCACTGCTTATTGCCGATATATTTCGAGGTATTCCTAGTCGAGAAGTACGTATCAACAGGGGAATTGTTTTTGCTAGCCCAGATAGAGTCGATTTAAAGTTGAATCTGTATCGACCTTTGGCTTCAGGGAAAAATCCTACTCTGATAATTATCTACGGGGGAGCTTGGCGTTCTGGATCTCCTGATGACTATGAGCAGTTTAGTTCCTATATTGCAGCCCAAGGATACTCCGTAATTACGATTGATTATCGTCATGCACCAAAATATAAATTTCCCATTCAACTGGAAGATGTACAAACAGCCTGTAACTATATTCAAGAGCATGCAGATGATTTGGAAGTTGATCTCAATAGAATATCAATTATGGGACGTTCTGCGGGAGGACATTTAGCAACTTTAGCTGCTTATCAACAAAATGCGATCGCGTTTCGCTCAGTAGTAAGCTACTATGGCGCTTCTAATTTGACGGAAGGATACTACAATCCTCCTGTCCCGAATCCGATTGATACTAGGGCTATACTTAAAAACTTTTTGGGTGGAACACCAGAAGAAGTTCCTGAACTCTATCGTCAAGCTTCGCCGATAAATTATCCTCGACCGAATTTGCCTCCTACTTTACTAGTTTATGGACAACGAGATCATTTAGTACAAGTAAAGTTTGGACGACAACTATACGATAAATTACGCGCCACCAATAATGCTGCTATTTTCCTAGAAATTCCTTGGGCTGAACATGCCTTTGATATTGTGTTTTTTGGCTTAAGTAATCAAATTACTCTGTATTACACAGAACGTTTTTTAGCATTGACTTTGAAATATCCTAATGTCAGTTCTAGTTAAGGCTGTGAATGCTACTCATCTGTAAATTAAACTAACTATGACTTTAAATATCCCTGTCTCAAAAATTCTAGGGTTGCGTAGCCAGACATTCCAGCGATAAATGAAGTAATTATTCCGACAGTATCGGTGCCGCTTTCAGAGGGTTTGATAACTACATTCAAGACAATCATCACTAGAGTAATTAGCAAAGATAGTAAAACCAACATTAATGTGGGTGCTATTGCTTTATATCTATCTTTAATAATACTGGCTGCGGAAGCTAAAACTGACATTATAATTACAGCTACAATTCCTGATGCTGCAACAATAATATTATTCATTGTTTTGATCCTCCTCTTCAAATGTATTATCTTCGTCAGCTTCACTTAGCAATTGTCTTTCTACTTCTATTCTAGCTTCTGGAAGGATGTTAGCTGTCGGATCTAGTCTTTCTAATCTTGACTCTAGTAAGGCTATTTGTGTATCTCGTTGTGCAATCTCGTTTTGGTGTTCCAATTGTTGTTCCAAAAGTGCGACACGAGTTGTTAACTCTTGAACTTCAGTGCTATCTGAACTATTTGGGGATAAAGCCAACGCAGCAACAGCAGCCCCAAACATTGCTGCTCCCGCATCATATTGACCTATGTAACATAAGTATCCCCCAAACGAGCTAGAGACAATGGCTATAAGAATAGAAGATGTTCGCATTTAATAAATTCTAAAGCACCACGATCAACAGCAATTTAGCATTAATTTGGCTTTTTTTACCCAATTGTAAATCAATTCGCTGATAATAATAGGATTTATACTGAAAACAGCAGAGTAAGCTATTCTGATTTTATCCAAGCCTTTACTATAGCTTTGCCGACATTGACATAAGGATTATCCAAGAACTCTTCAATACCAGTTTCAACACCAGCTTTTAATGCACTAACTGTTCTGCGCTTAAGACCAGAGCTAGTTTCATCATTGACATAGATAATCTTTTCTTCTTCAGTCGCGGTAGGATTAGTTCGTTCTAGATGTTTGAGTAGTTTTTGAATTTCTGATGCTGCTTGGGCTAAAGTTTGTTTTTGTTCCGAAGCGTAGTTGTATTGGTTGGCTTGCTGTCGAGCATTTTCTTTTACTTCATTAGCAAAATTACCAATGTTAGAACCTTGTAAATTATTGTTGACCGTGTTAGACATATCTATATTTGATTCTTCTGCTAAAAAGCTTGGGTCTGAAAAGGCAGTTTTTCCTTTTGGATTTAATACACAACTGACGTATTCTTTTCTTTCAGGTTCAAATGAAGCATAGCCATCAAGTGCTGTTATAAAATCTTCCTTCTCCAACTGCTTGATATAAACATTAATAGTATCGGGTGGTAATTCTAGTAGTTCAGCAAGCTCTCTTTCACTTTGCTTCCCTCGTTCAATGGCTTCAAGTATTGATGCTTTAACTAAAAACCTACTTCCTTTGGGTGTTATACGTTCTATTGTAACCCCTCGTTTATTTCCTAGGTCTTGAACATCAGCTAAACCATAATCGCGAATACAGAGTGAGTTTGCATATATTTTGGGAAATTCTTTAACTCGCGGATTTTTATTACCAGTTTTTTCGTTATAAGATCCTCCATTAGTATAAACAATTGGATCATTTGTTTCACAAGATTCTACTTCATGTAAAATGCCAATAATTGAATGTAAATCACACTTCATTTGTCAGATTTTATAAAGTATTACATTGAGCTTGATTATACAATAAGCGATCGCACAATACTAAAGCGACCATAGCCTCGACCATGGGGACTGCTCTCGGTAAGACACAGGGATCATGTCTGCCCTTGGCAGCTAATACTGTTGATTCGCCGTCTTTGGTAACTGTTTTTTGTGCCTTGCCGATAGTGGCAGTGGGTTTAAAGGCGACCCGAATGACGATATTTTCTCCGTTAGAGATGCCGCCCTGGACTCCCCCTGAACGGTTAGAAACAGTACGAGTCTGACCATTTTCGTCAATATAAAATTCGTCGTTGTGTTCACTCCCTGTCATGGTTGTTCCTGCGAAACCAGAACCAATTTCAAAACCTTTAGTAGCAGGAAGAGACATTACTCCTTTTGCCAGATCTGCTTCTAGCTTGTCAAATACAGGGTCACCTAAGCCTCTTGGTACATGACGTGCCACACATTCCACCACTCCCCCCAGAGAGTCTTGTTCTCTTCTGGCTAAATCAATGCGATCAATCATCTTGGCAGCGCACTCGGCGTTAGGACAACGAACTATATTACTTTCTACCTGTTCTAAAGTTACGGTATTGGAATCTACATCTGCTTCGATATTTTTGATGCGCTTGACATAACCAACAATTTCCACTCCTGCCACTTGCTTGAGAATCTTTTTAGCGATCGCACCTGCGGCAACTCGACCAATAGTTTCCCGTGCCGAAGAACGTCCACCACCTTTCCAGTTACGGATACCATACTTAGCATCATAGGTAGCATCAGCATGGGAAGGACGATATTTTACTGACATCTCATTATAATCTTGCGATCGAGCATCTTTATTCCGCACCAGGATTGATATGGGTGTACCTAAAGTCTTCCCTTCAAAGACCCCCGAAACTATTTCACAAGTATCACTTTCTTTTCTCGGTGTAGTTATCTTACTTTGCCCTGGTCTTCTGCGATCTAAGTCTACCTGTATTTCCTCGGCACTAATTTCTAGCTGTGGTGGGCAACCATCAATTACCACCCCAACACCTCCGCCGTGAGATTCACCGTAAGTTGTAATGCGAAATAGATGTCCGAATGTGTTACCCATAATGCTCTGGCTTGAATATTTAAGCGATTTGTATTTTATCGCAACTTCAGTACCTCAACCTAGTAGCCTGTCAATTTTGATGCTCTACCAAGTTAAATAAGTAGGTAGGCAGAATTAAATACAAAACCAAAATAAAAAAGAACGAAGTCAGGAGTAAGTGTCTTTTAACCCACTACCTACTACCCACTACCCACTACCCACTACCTACTATTGAAGTTGATGAGCTATAACATATCCAGATTTACCAAGCTCAAGGCTCGAAAAAATCATGAATGTTCAACGTTGGATTGCCAGAAGAGAGCCAAACTGGAAGCGTTTGGACG
>CBDUCX010000187.1:0-11236 GCA_965365755.1 uncultured Pleurocapsa sp. | reverse complement strand
TTGTTAGTTGTTAGTTGTTAGTTGTTAGTTATAGCAATATGTACTTGTATTGAGATACTCATTACTCATTACTTAATACTTAACTCTGGGATCGAGTATGGCGTAAACTAAATCGGCAATTAAATTAAACAATACGATTAAGATGGCATAGATAAAAGTGATTGCCATAACTACAGGGGTATCGCTGCGATAAATCGACTCAATTAACAATGCCCCAATACCAGGTACTCGAAATACTTGCTCTGTTACCAGCGCGCCAGTAAAAATCGCAGGAATATCTAAAGCAATTAAAGTCACCACAGGAATCAACGCATTACGCAAGACATGGTTTTTAATCACAGCAAATTTACTTAATCCTTTAGATAGAGCTGTGGTCACATATTCTTGTTGCAATTCATCTAAAACTGCGGAACGAATAAAACGCATCAAAATTGCAGCCTGATACAAAGCCAAAACAGATATCGGCATAATTGATTGCCTAATTTGAGCCATAAAACTTTGCCAGTTAGTTACCTCTAGAGTGCTATTAAAAATAAAGGGAAACCAACCTAGTTGAACACTGAAAACAATAATAAAGAGTAAACCTGTAAAAAAGGGTGGGATCGAAAATCCGAAAAAGGCGATCGTTGTGATTATCTGATCTGTAACTGAATAACGTTTAATAGCCGAAATTATTCCCAGGGGAAAGGCAATTAATAAACCAAAAATATAAGCAGTGCCCACAATTAAGAAAGTAGTAGCTAAACGCTGCCTTAATAATTCAGCAACGGGACTTCTACTATTAAATGAATAACCCATATCTCCTCTCAGAAATGAGCTAAACCATTTGAAATAGCGAATATATGTCGGCTGATCTAAACCTAGTGACTTACGGATATTTTCTCTGACCTCAGCTGTAATAGCTGGATTAGAGGCAAATTCACCTAGAGGATCTCCTGGGGCTAGAGCCAATATGGCAAAAATAATGATGCTAATGGCAACTAGAGTTGGTATTGTTACCAACAGCCTTTTAATAAAAAATCGACTCATAATAAACATACAGTTACGGGGATATGGCTTACTACCCTATCCCCGCATTAATTACTGATTTTAATCTATGACAATGATTGGTTTTATCTATTTAAAACCTATTTCACTGAACTAGACAAGCGATAATCTTCGATACTTTGATAATTATTCTGCTCTTCGTAAAGATGGCAAACTTTAGTCACTTTTTGAATTAGTTCCCAGTTAAAGCTACAGTCTTCGTAGAGATATTCTCCCCAGTTTTCCACCAAGCTTTGATGAGCCTGACGCAAATTGTACCAAGGAATAGCAGAAGTTAGGTGATGAGGAATATGTACATTAATATCATGGCAGAGAAATTCTACCCACCAAGGATATTTGCAGTTTACCGAACCAGACAACTGAGCGCGAGCTTCATTCCATTCCGATTCTGCCTTAAAAGGAATTCCAGGCATAGTATGGTGGAACATCGTAAAGGTACTCATCCAGAAATGGTATACCAACCAAGGAATTAGCCAAAACTTAATTAAGCCTGTGATGCCAGTAAAAAAGAATAAAGTTGAATAAATTGCGCCACCGCCAATTAGAACTAGCAGTACCGAAAAACGAACCTGTTCTCTTTGTTTACCCTCAAATTTGCGCCAGTTAAAGTGCAATTTCGCCCAGTGTGCGATTGAACCCAGCCACCAAAACCAACCACGCATTCTGCGATAGAGCCATTGTAAAGTGGTTGAGGAATTATCAAATGTCTCAGTAGTAAAGGGATCCCAAGCATTGTCTACTCCCAACTTGTTGGTGTGCTTGTGGTGATGATTATGTAAAATGCGCCAAGCGTGATAGGGATAAATAATGAGTAGAGTCATCATATGTCCTACCAAATCATTCACCCAAATCTTATTAGAGAAAGAACGATGACCACAATCATGAGCAATGACGAAAAAGCCCTGTAAGCTTGTCCCTAGAAATACCCAGGCAAACGGTAGCAAGTACCAAGGGGAAACTGCAACAGTCCAATAGCCTAGAGCAACACATGCAACATTGATGAATAACTTAGTCCACGCTTTGCGGGGATTCTTAATAAAAACTTCTTTGGGTAAGGTGTTGATGATGTCTCTGAGCTTTATGTTCTCATCCAACTGTGGAGATTGGGGAGATTCAAGATTTTGCGGGAATACTGCTGTCATAAAATTTTTTTAACGATCTAAAGTGTTATTGATTGGAGGCTATCGAAGATTCCTAATTAAACAAACGGTTTTGAAATGTACATTTTGAATGTACGGAGAAAATTTGCCCACTTACAATACGATCAGGTGCTAATAGTCACAGACTGCTTCAACAAAAACAATTGAATATGCTGTAACCATTGGTAAATATTAAACTTTCAACAGTAATAGTTAAGTAAGTCCACAACTGTCGCCAAAATATCATGGAATATGACTTTTTGTTTAATAATCCTTAGTATTTATATCATAATTATGTAGATCGTGATGCCTGAATTACTAAGTTTGACATTCGTAATTTAATTCCTGTAAAAAAATAATTAACCGAATTCACTCTTTTTCCAACCTTGGTATTGCGCCACAAAAAATCTAGGCAAACTTGGGTAAAGTTATGCAGACGTACAACTAAGCGCGACGCGCCCCGCTAGTCCTTTAGGGCACTTTTTGTACTAAATCTGCATCAGCAAACTTAAACTAGCTAAATCTAAATATTCTGTCGCCAAACTACCTTGAATAACTTGACAGGGCTTACCTGGCTCGCCTAAATCACTTACTACCAAAGCTGCTTGACTAAAATCTTGTTGCTCAGTGTAGTTGTTTACCGTAATGATCGTGCTTAATCCTGCTGCTGTTGCTGATTCTAGTCCATTGTCCGAGTCTTCGATTACCAGAAAGTTTTCAGGGGCAAATCCCAGGCGATTGACCACATAGTTATATATATCGGGGGCGGGTTTTTTAGCAGGAACAATATCCCCTGCTGCAATGACCTCAAACCAATCTAAATCAAGATATTTTTCTAGTAGAGCAATCACATTGGGTAAGGAAGTAGTAGTAGCGATCGCCAAAGTAATGTTGGCAGCTCTCGCCTCTTCAATTAATCTCTTTGCTCCTGGACGCAATTGAATTGTGCCACTGCGTAATAATTCCAAGTAGTGTTTGGTTTTCAGCTTGTGCAGGTAAGCCACCAAGTCAGTCTGATCTTGCCCCGACTTAAAATCTGGTTGATACTGCCGAAGAAAATATTTGATGCGTTCTTTCCCCCCAGAAACAGTCAATAATTTGCCATAAAATTCTACCGACCAATGCCAATTTAACTCTGCTTCTCTAAATGCTCGATTAAAGGCTACTCGATGCCCATCTCTTTCTGTATTTGCTAAAGTTCCATCAACGTCAAAGATTAAACATTGCAATTGCTTGCCCATATCCTAAAGTCAGTTATTTCCTCTTACCTTGTTAGTTGTTACTCTAAATTATCCGCTGACAGTAAGGTTTTTTGCAGATACGTCGCAATTCTGGTGGCTGCCCCCGCTTCTCCCATACGACGTTTGCCATTAAGGTTAATCTGCTCTAATAATTGCTCATCATCAATGATATCTTTGATCGCTGCTCCTGCCTGTTCAGGACTTGACACCATAATAATTGAACAACCCAGCAACCGAGATTGCGCTTCAGTAAAGGCATAGGTAAATTGGGGCCCTTCCCCAGGAAATATTACCACCGGTTTTCCTAAGCCCACAAATTGTTCTGTTGCTGTTCCTGCCATGGCGATTGCTACATCTGTCTGTTTAAAGAACTCTTGATTATGCTCTTGAGTTAACACTAAACTACAGTCCTTTTGACCAACGGTCCGTGCCGTCTCCGTCGTTTTACGGCGGAGTAATCTGTGACTCAGAGTTACAGTTTGGGGCTGTCTACCTGTGATACACCACCCTTGAGTAACGGCATGGATTAGAAAGGGTTTGAGATCTAAGCTAGGAGCGATCGCCGCACTAAACTTTAATTGTTCTTGGGAAAACGTTGTAATTACCGACCATACTGCTACTAATATCTTTTGCCAATTCCTTAGCGCTTCTGGCATTCTGGAACCTGGTAATAGTAAGATATCGAGTTGTCCAGATGCTCTCCCTGGGGTTTTCGTCGTCATGCCATCCATCATCGGATTGCCGAGATTGTAAGCTGGGATTGACCATTGTTGCAAAATTTTTGTGGTCAGGCTATCTCGGGGGAAAACCGCTTTGCATCTACCACGGCTCATTAACCAGCGTTCCCAAGGCAGATATACTGAGTTAAATTTTCGCTCTAGCCAGGACGTTTGAGGCAACCAATCCAATTCATCTCGTAAATAATATTCCGATTTAGCCGTACCGACAAACGCATAATCAGCTTTGCTCAACCAGGCAAATAGTAAAGGTATAATATCACCTACTGCTAAGATAGCTCCCCCTGACTTGCTCCACTGGCGCACTAACTTCAACTGTTCGATGGTTAATTGAAGTAATCCACCACGAATATCTTGCAAGAGGGGTTTACCTCCCATATAAATAAACCCACCTGAAGGCATTTGCTGCACTCTACCAGCAAGGGGAATATTGATGTTTTTATAGGCGTAACCTTGTCCGACAATTGGTAAAGCAGCTAGTTCTAATTTTGAAATATCTTGTTGCAGTCGTTCTATAATACGGATGGCTATGATGTCTTCTCCATGACCATTGCTTAGAACCAGCAGTTTCATCTAATTTTGACCAATTGATTTGGCTCAGCTATAAACAACTTAATGATATTTTTGATTATTGCAGTTAATTTGTCAATTACCCTGCTCAATATTTACATAGCTGTTAGAATTTGGCAATTACGGCTACTAATTACCCGAATCACTGCTATTTTGCTTAATTACGAAAGATATTTCTCTGTTTTGTTGAAAACTGCTCCAGCAGTTATTAGTCAAGGACGAAACAATATTTATCATGTTCGTCAACGCTACCAATTATTACAACTACGGACTACTCAGATCAAACAGCTAATTTGGCTCATAAATCAAAGCTGGCAAATTTGGCGTAGAATCTAAAACTATTTCTTAATTTTCTAATTCCCTAATCCCCCATTCCCTTGAACAGTTAACTAGCTTTAAAACTATGGGTTGCAAACTAGACGTGGTTTATGCCGATACTAAGCGAGATTCTGCCGTATCTTTGATCAAACTCATTTTGGCAAGAAGATAATTGTTGACGATCGCTCGCTCTTGATCGGCAAGGGGGTTTTGGGCGTCTAAACGGTGTAAAAGTTGCTTAATTAACTCTGGTTCGCTAATCTCCATGAGTTCCCAAGCACTAGTTGTCTCAATTAAATTCCAGGTTTGGCGTAATAGTGTAGTATTCAAAATGCTTCACCTTTATGTAATGTGTTTCATTGTCCCAGCTCAGATTTTAGCTGTAACAACAATTTAAATCTTAGTTCAGGTAGAGCAAATCTAAAGAAAATATTGAGATTTTAGATCAATATCCATACAAAGCTTAATATTAGTCTTTGTTTGTTAACTTAGCTCGATCCAAGCGGATCATCTTATTTAAACTCAGGATGTTCTGTGGCATCACAGGTATCACCGCAACAGTTTATCTTGTCGATTAGCTGGTAAAGGCGACCAAAATTTTTTTGGTTGAAATAGAAAATCAAACGAGGCAGGTCAATTATAGCCAAATCTTGCTGTTCTTCTGGCAGAGCAGTAGTCTGTTTAATTTCTCCCTGGCTCAGAATATCAGCAAATTCATGATTTAGCTGTTCTATCATTATCTCAGGCAACTTCAACTTGAGACGCATCACAAAAAGCTGTTCCACATAGCGACTGGAATGATAGACTCGATAAAAATCTTTGATAGTTTGACAAGCTATATCCAGGCGATCAGTAATGGTGTAGAGACTAGAATCTTCAGGGCTAATCAACCCCTTCTGGTGCAAGTGCTTGCAGATATAAGTATTCCATGAATGCCAGTAATCGCCCCCTGGCTGATCGACTAATACCAAAGGTACAGGGCCATATTTACCTGTTTGACAAAGGGTGAGGGTTTCAAAAGCTTCATCTTGGGTGCCAAATCCGCCAGGAAAAAGTGCGATCGCATCACTTTCTTTGAGGAAAAATAGTTTTCGGGTAAAAAAATACTTGAAATCAATTAGCTTATCGTCTCCGTCAATGGCAGAATTTGCCCCTTGTTCAAAGGGTAGCCTGATATTAAGACCAAAAGATTTGTCTCTGCCAGCACCTTCGTTTCCTGCCTGCATAATACCTCCTCCCGCTCCCGTAATGACCATAAAACCTGATTGAGTCATACAACGAGCAAAATCAACCGCCATTTTGTATGCTGCTTGTTGAGGTGAAGTTCTGGCTGAACCAAAAATAGCGATTTTCCGCGTATGGCGGTAGGGATAAAATCTTTTAAATCCCTGCTCCAAATCTTCTAGGGATGCAGTTAAAATTTTCCAGTTGAGCCTTTCGGTATCTGATTCGGCAATTCCCAAAAGTGCTTCTAATGCTCTTTGAATTAGCTTTTGATGAGGATGACTAGCTAAATTTGTCAGTAATTCATTGAGCTGCTGGTGTAACGTTTCTGAGTTACTAGAGGAAAAATCCATAATGGGCGAGAGAAATACCTTTGAGCTTCAACCATTGTAGCTACATATCGCAGTACGTTAGCTGTAACCAGGTAAGTTTAGTTAATTGCTCGTAAGTAACAAGTAACAAGTAAGCTCTAGCTAAATCTCCGAAAAGATCAACCAGAGCCTGATTTGTTTTTTACGAGACAAACTATTCTTGCAGATATTTCTCTAGTGTAGTTGCCAAAGTAGTTTTAGGTACTGCTCCTACTACCATGTCTACTCGCTGACCACCTTTAAAAATCATTAAGGTAGGAATACTGCGAATACCATACTGGCTGGCAACCTGAGGATTTTCGTCTGTATTCAACTTAACTACTTTAATTTGTCCTTCGTATTGCTCGGCAATTTCGTCTACGACTGGTGCAACCATACGGCAGGGCCCACACCAAGGAGCCCAAAAGTCTACTAGTACTGGAACAGTGCTTCCTAAAACGTCTTTTTCAAAACTCTCGTCTGTTACTGGCGTGGCTGATGATGACATACCTGTTAAATCCTAATTAACCATAAAATCCTTTTCAATAATATAGGATTTTACCACGGTCATTGTTGAACACTCCCTAAAGCAACTAGACTTTACATCTGAATAGGAAACCGCCCGATAAATTTTCGAGCGGAGTGTGGTGTGAGGAGTGAACGGAAACTTTTGTCTCCGCCCTCTCCATTCTAAAATAGAACTTTGAAATTGCCAGAATTTTCTGTTCTAGTAGTCTAAAACTGAAGATTTTTTTTAGATTAGGCAAAATTTATTAGCTATATATAGCTATATAAAGATATAAAAGCAAAATTAGAAAGTGTGCAGCGTCGCTATGAACTCAGCAGCTAATCAGATTTATCCTGTTATTTGGCAAGATAATTGTGTATCTTTAATCGATCAAACTCGCCTGCCACAAGAATATAGCAGAGTGATTATTAATTGCAGTGCGGATATGGCACAGGCGATCAAGACGATGATTGTTCGTGGGGCTCCAGCTATTGGAGTAGCAGCAGCCTATGGTATGTATTTAGGGGCAACAGAAATAGAAACCAGCGATCGCCACCTATTTCTGGAGCATTTAGAACAGGTTGCTAATAGACTAAGACAAACTCGCCCGACAGCAGTAAATTTGTTCTGGGCGATCGCACGGATGCTCCAAACCGCCCGCAAGACAACGGGGACAATTGCAGAAATCAGAGATACTCTCCTCAAAACTGCCCAAGAAATTCAGGCAGAAGACGTAGGTACTTGTCAGGCGATCGGCGACCATGGTTTGAGTATCTTGCCCTCCATCCCCCAAAAGCTGAGAATTCTCACTCACTGTAATGCTGGTTCACTGGCAACGGCAGGTTATGGCACTGCACTGGGGGTAATTCGCTCTGCCTGGCGCGAACAGCGTTTAGAGAGGGTTTATGCCGATGAGACTCGTCCTCGTCTTCAAGGGGCAAAATTAACTGCCTGGGAGTGTGTTCAAGAAAATATTCCCGTGACGGTGATTACCGACAGTATGGCAGCTCACTGTATGCAACAAAAAATGATTGATCTGGTAGTTGTGGGAGCAGATCGGATCGCTGGTAATGGCGATGCTGCCAATAAAATCGGTACTTATTCCTTGGCGATCGCTGCTCAAGCTCACAACGTACCTTTTTATGTTGCTGCGCCCTTCTCCACAATTGACTTTACCCTTGCTGATGGCGAACAAATCCCCATCGAATCAAGGGATGCGACGGAAATATATCAGATTGGCAATACCAACCTCTGTGCTGAAGGTGTGGAGTTTTACAATCCAGCTTTTGATGTCACTCCTGCCAATTTAATTAGCGCCATCATCACCGAAAAAGGGGTAATTAAACCTAGTTCCTTAATCGACTATGGTCGTACCACAGCCTCTAGTTTTTGATACTACGTGAGGGGTGAACGAAATTTACGGTGGCAAAAATTAATTTTCTGTTGTTTAAGTAACAAGTAAAAAGTAACAAGTAGCGACAAAAAAGGCTGCTATTCGTTACTCATTACTTAAAGCGTCGAACTCCCAGACCTTTTTTCGTTGGGCGCTCACGTTAACTAACATCAACTATTTGGAATTAGAAAATGCTGGTTTTGCTGGTTTTTGATCAAGCCAATTTACAGACTTATAGGTTCCAAAAACCCGATCCCACCAATCAATAGCCAAACCAAAATTACTATTCCATTGGTCAGTACTATTGTGATGAACATAATGCAAAGGCATTTCCATCCAGAAGCATTGATGGGGATTGTAGTGCTGTACTTGATGAGCGTAGGAGGCAAAAGCAGCAAAGGCTACTGTCCCCGAGATCATAATGCTGCCAAATGATAGAGAAATAAGAAAAGCGGGTAACACTAATAGAGATACTAGACTGAAATCAAGAAAATCACCCAAAAACCCCTTGGTTGTATTGCTGCGATGATGACCATAGTGAGCCGTAATGCCATTCCCGAATTCGGGATAGATGTGCATAAAACGGTGAACCCAGTACTCAAGAAAACTGCCAAAAATAAAAGCAAATATGAACAAAGCGAATGATTGCATAGTTTATGAGTTCGTCCTTGAAATAACTTTGTTGAGCTTACTGCAAACAGCATTACTTAATGGGTAAGACCAAAAATTATTTGCTTCAGACAACACAGTAGCTTACATAATTGCTTTTTTGCTGGGGATCATTGAAACTAGCAATACTCAATTTGCACTAACGGTATTTTCCCTCTGTATCAGGACTTTCCATTCGCGGCAAGCCCATACTATAGTTGCGGACTCTCGCCCCCAGGTTATAGCTAATCTCCCCCTTAAGCAACAGAGAGCGAATAAAATGCTCTAGATCTGAACCAATACGACGTAGATTGTATTCGCTCAAATCTTGGTTATTATTCTCTTCTACCAGTTCATCAAACTTACGATAGACTTTTTGCAAGCTATCTTCACTCCAGCTAAACTCATTATCGGGATCGACATCTAGGGTTAAGACATTATCGCTGGGGATTAGCTCATTGTCTTTTACTTCTGCACCGTAGAGGCGAATATGACGGGTAGTTGATTTTACAAGCATTTTAATATTTTGGTAATTACTTTAAACGGGCATTTTGGTAGGACAAATTATATTCTGACCTACCAAATTATAATTATCCTAATTATTTATAGGCTTTGACGCACTCTTCAATCAAAGGGGTAACCGCATCAACATCTTTCCAGCCTTTAATTTCAGTTACTTTCTTTTCCAGATTTTTGTAGGTTCTAAAAAATTCGGCAATTTCTTCTAGACGATGAGGGGCAATATCCTTAATAGATTTAACCTCATTGTAGCGGGGGTCTTCAACAGGTACACAGAGAATTTTCTCATCGCGATCGCCACCATCGATCATGATTAACATACCAATTGGTCGAGCAGCAATTACACACCCAGGAAATGTCGGTTCATCCATCATCACCATTCCGTCTAAAGGATCGCCATCATCAGCTAAAGTATTAGGTACAAAACCGTAGTCATAAGGATATTTCACTGAGGCAAACAAGACCCGATCTAAGGCAAAGGCATTCATGTCTTTGTCAAATTCATATTTATTTTTGCTTCCACCAGGAATTTCGATCAAAACATTAATTACACCAGCTTCAGGCTGTGCGGGAATAAGAGACAAGTCCATAAAATTCTCCAGATACTCTAATACTAATTGGTTTATTTACCGTGACAGTTTGTGTTTATTGCTTTAAGTCTGTCAGACCTAGTTAAACCGCCATCAAGCATTCTACCTGATTAAGAAACCAAATCTAAATTCAAATGGAATGAGCCAGTAGCCGAAATTCTTGGCTATTTGAATCAAGAAAAAAAGTACGCAATCTGACTGAGGCGATCGCACTTTACCTTGAGGGATTGGTTTTGAGTGGGAATAGGATTAAGTTTAGTTATTGTCGGGTAGTTAGGGCGATCACATATCTTAATACTCAATATGCGATCGGTACGTTAGAAATTAAGCTAGTATAGCTTAGATAGAATTCAGGTTAGAAAGTTTCCGCATAATAAATAGTTCGGGGACATAAACCCTTTAACCCTTAACCCTTTCCCTATCTCCATAGGCTAATGAGTATGCCAAGTCATCATCAATTGATTACCTGCAAGATACTGAGAGCAAATAGAGTCCAGCCAGATAGGGAACCGAGCGCAAACATGAGCGATCGCCCTATAGGAATATTTAAGATGTAAAATACAGAATAAAGCAAGCGAGCTACGAGAAAAGCGATCGCAGCAATTTTCGCCCAATCTGATTCTACTCCTGTAGCGTAAGCCATGAGAGCAGCTAGACCGTAAATAGTTAAAGCCTCAAAGCTGTTTTGATGCGCCCAGGTAGCTCTTTGAGCATAGGCAGGGAGTTTATCAAACATTGCTCTAGGTGCTGATTGATCATAGCCAGTCTGTAATCGTCCCCAAGCTACTACCAAAAAAGGGGTGTAGGTCAAGATAACTGCGCCAACTATGGAACCAAGCAAAATTAAATCAACGGATAGATTCATTTATTTAACTGTAAGTAATCTTAGAGAAAAAAATTAATATTGAATATTGATTACTCTATCGCAATAATTAGAAATTTTATTAGAGCG
>CBDUCX010000186.1:0-11242 GCA_965365755.1 uncultured Pleurocapsa sp. | reverse complement strand
ATTGGGGGATTTAGGGGGCGGACAAAATAACTTGAGATACTAACCGAACAGTATTGGTTAGTGGGTAGTTCGTTTTCTTTATATATGGTCAAAGGTTAACAGAATTCTAACCGATGGATCATTAAAAACAAGCTCTAAGTTAATTGTGGAAACTAATTTGCTATAGTTGCATAATATAACCATTCTGCAACTACTAGAACGCCAAGATTGATTTGAGTCATGGCATGATTAAATTTTCTTCCTTGTCTCCTTGTCTTCGACGGTGCGCATTCCTTGGCGGATGAAACATCCGCAGGGTCGCACCGCTTGTCTCATCTCAACCCCTCAATTCAAACTTATTAGAGTACTACACTATGCCCAACATTACTGTGAGAGATATTCCAGAAGAAATTTACCAAAAAATCAAAGAAAATGCGATCGCCAATAAACGAAGCATTAACTCCGAGATACTATATGGTTTGGAGCAAAATTACAGTAAATCTCGACAGGATAAGACAACTATCCTGGAAAATGTACGTCGGCTTAGAGCGAAAACTCAGGAAAGAATTTATTTAACTGAAGCAGAGATTGCTCAATCTAAACGTGAGGGGAGAGCTTGATCGTAGCCGATACTAATTTAATTGCTTATTTCTTAATTGAGGGTGAATTTACATCAGAAGCTGAAGCAGTCTATCAACAGGATTCAGACTGGGCTGCACCTTACTTATGGCGTTCTGAATTTCGGAGTATTCTGGCTTTGTATTTGCGACAAGATTTGATTTCTCTGGCAGAAGCAAAAGAAATTATGAATCAGGCGCAATTGCTCTTGCTAAAAAAAGAATGGGAAGTTGAGTCCGATTTAGTGTTAAAACTAGCAGATATTTCTGGTTTAAGTGCCTATGACTGTGAATATGTGGCTTTAGCCCAAGATTTGAATACTCCTTTGATAACTAGCGATCGCCAAATTATTAACGCCTTTCCTGCGATCGCTATTTCTCTGGCAAATTTTTAAATTATCGCTAACAAAATTAATAGATTAAGTATATAAGAAGCACGATGAACTCGAATTTAAATCAATCGCCAAAAATCTCCCTAGTAATCTCTGACGTAGATGGCACTCTGATCAATCAAGATAAAATCTTAACAGCTAGAACTAAGGCAGCGATTAAACAGTTACAACAAGCCAACATTTTGTTCACTGTAACTAGTGCCAGACCACCCTTCGGTATGAAGATGATCGTTGATACTTTAGAACTACAATATCCTTTTGGGGCTTTTAACGGCGGTCTGTTGTTAAAACCTAACTTTGATGTTATTGACTGTGCCCCTCTCTCTCCAAAAATCATCCCAGAAATTATTGACATTATTGAAAGTTATGGTTTGGATGTCTGGCTTTGTAGCAATCGCCACTGGTATTTAAAAGATCCCCATGGAGTACATGTTGATCATCATGCCAAAACACTCCAGTTTGAACCTACTGTAATTAGTAGCTACCAAGATATTCAGGATGGGATAGTTAAAATTGTTGGGGTTGGTCAGGATGTTGAGGCAGTAGCTCAGTGTGAGACGGCAGCTCAAAAACAATTCGACAGTCGCTTATCTGCCACTCGCTCACAGTCCTATTATCTTGATATCACTCAACCTAATGCCAATAAGGGAACAGTAGTAACCAAACTTGCAGACTATCTGTCTATTCCCACGGCAGAAATAGTGACCATCGGTGATAACTATAACGACATTTCCATGTTTGGGCGCAGTGGTATTAGTATTGCCATGGGCAATGCCAGCCAGAAAGTTCAGCAACAAGCCACCTACGTTACTACTTCTAACGCCGAGGAGGGTTTTGCTAATGCTATTGAGGGTTTTGTTTTGAATGGCTAATCAAGAAGAGTTGATCACAAAACTTACTAATCTTAATAGATCTCAACTAAAAAAAGAATTTTGCTCAACAACAATTTTGGTGAGAGAAAATACAATAGGATACTGACTGAAAAACGCTATAGCTCCAGAACTTAACATCAATATCATTTGTAGGGGAACGATCTTCATTATTGCTTTAAAAATTACTTCATATTATTAAAGTAATATAAAGCAATTCAAATGAGTGTGATCTGGCGCACGTTCTACTTACTACATAACTGAGATGCCTTCGGCTACCTACCCACCTAGCTACTTAAGTAGGTAGACAAGAATCAAACATAAAACTTAAGCAAGCAGCGTAAGAGGCGGAAACAGTGAAAGCAGGGGAAGCAGAGGAAGAAATAATATGCTTTGGTTTTAGATTTAATTTAACCCAGCTAGTTAGTTAACTATGCAAACTACTGCCTTGGGGTAATTTGTATAACAGACAGATTTCATTTTTTAGACTGGCACTTTACCAGATATATTTTAAAGATTCCGTAACTTAATTGATGATAATTAAGTATAATCACTGGTATTTATAGATAATAAATATAGCGGTTCTCAGAGTCATGAGGTACTGTATTTTTCCCTTTCTCCTTTTCTCAAACACAACCAAGGTGTGCCTCTCGCAAGTAAGAAAAACGCTATAGGTACTTGTATTTAAAAATAATAGCAGGATACATAATAACAACTCAATTTAAGCTTATAATGATTCGCATTTTATTAGTAGATGACCAAAATTTAGTTCAGCAAGGTATCAAGTCCCTACTAGACCAAGACTCTGATCTAAAGGTTATTGGAACTGTCAAAGATGGTCGCAGCGCAGTCAAACAAATTGATGTTCTGCGTCCCGATATTGTATTACTTGATATCGAGATGCCTGGAATGGATGGCATTACTGCTACCAAGTATATTAGCCGCTTATCCCCCCATACTAAAGTAATTATTCTTAGTAGCCATGAGGATAAGAAATATCTAACTCAAGCATTAATGGCTGGAGCAAAAGCCTATATTCTCAAAAGTAGTTTGTTAACGGACTTGAAACAAGCTATTCTCGCGGTTAATTGTGGATATTCTCATATAGAGTCGAGATTATTAGCTAAAATTTTTAATCCTAATAATCTCAAGTTACGTGGTGGGAAAACTGAACCAGAAGCTGATAAAGTCAATCATCAAAACCAAAAATCGCAGAGTTCTTCAGTCAATCAAACTCAGAATACACCAGTAAATCTTCAGCCTCAAGAAATAAATGATGCAGTGCCAACTGCTAAACAGTCCTTGCCCTCTCAAGATGAAGTTTCTCAAGTAACCAAGTCTGATACCTTCGTTGCCAAAAAGCCAGATGAATCAAAAGCTAAACTCGACTCTATTGCACCAACTACAGTTCATTCAGAATTAGTTGCTCAAAATGATTTAGCTAAATCTGTAGAAGTAGAAGTAGACCAAAACAATAATCAATTCAATCCCAATAATTCGTCTGAAGAGCAAGAGCCAAACAATTCGGCTGTGCCTAATCAATTTCTCCCTGCTGTAATTGCTCCACATTCATCTTCAAAATTATCCTCAACCCCCAAAATAATTTTTGCTCAACTTTCAGTCGTAGCATTAAAAGGGAAGAATCATCTTCAGCACATAATCAGCCTCAGCAAGCCACACTTTTGGAAGTATAAGACTAAAGTAACTCAATTTTATCAATCAAAAGTATCGCAATGCGAACCAATAGTGCGATCGCTTAAAACCAAGCTATCCCAATATCAGTCTCGATTTTCACCAATAATTAAGCGATGGTATGAAAAGGGTTGGTTGTCAAATATAGGACTAATATTGCTGGGAATAATTACAACTGTAATCGTCCATCAAATGTTTTCCTAAAGACAATTAACCTGACGATGGGTAAATCAAAGTTCCCGCACATCGGACACCTTTCCTTTAACTGCTGCTGCTACTACCATTGCTGGACTCATTAATAATGTTCTACCTGTAGATGAACCTTGACGACCCTTAAAGTTGCGATTTGAGGAAGAGGCGCTAATTTGATCCCCTTTTAACTTGTCGGGGTTCATTGCCAAGCACATCGAACAGCCTGGTTCACGCCATTCAAATCCAGCTTGCTCAAAGATTTTATTTAAACCTTCTGCTTCTGCTTCTTGTTTAACTCGTTCTGAACCAGGAACCACAAATGCTTTGACTCCCGATGCCACATGATGTCCCTTAGCTACCTTGGCAGCTTCTCGTAAATCACTGATTCTACCATTGGTACAGCTACCGATAAAGCAAACATCAATTTTTGTTCCTTTGATGGGTGTACCTGGGTTTAATTTCATATAACGATAAGCTTCTTCGGCGATCGCTCTATCTTCTGGAGGTAAACCATCGGCAAGGGGAATTGTTTCGCTAATGCCCAATCCTTGACCTGGAGTAATGCCCCAAGTTACAGTAGGTTCAATCTCAGCCGCATCAAAGGTTACCACATCATCGTAAACAGCATCTTGATCACTACGAATACTGCGCCACCAAGCAACAGCTTTTGACCAAGCGTCTCCTTGAGGAGCAAAATCTTTACCCTTAAGATAAGCAAAAGTAGTCTCGTCAGGGTTAACATAACCACAACGGGCACCACCTTCGATGGACATATTACAGACAGTCATGCGCTCTTCCATACTCATGGCTTCAAAGGTAGTTCCGGCAAATTCGTAGGCATAACCTACGCCACCTTTGACCCCCAGCTTACGAATTATATGGAGAATTACATCTTTGGCAAAAACGCCGTGGGATAACTTGCCGTTAATTTCAATTTTACGAACTTTAAGTTTAGCTAGAGCTAGAGTTTGAGAAGCTAAAACATCTCTGACTTGAGACGTACCGATGCCGAAAGCGATCGCCCCAAATGCGCCATGAGTCGAGGTATGGGAGTCACCGCAGGCAACTGTCATTCCAGGCTGAGTCAGACCCTGTTCAGGAGCAATTACGTGGACTATGCCCTGATTACCTGAACCAACGTTATAAAATCTAATCCCATAGTCTTGAGTATTTTGTTCTAGTGCCTGGATCATCTCCTCTGCGAGAACATCAACAAAGGGACGAGCTTGGTTTTCTGTGGGAACAATATGGTCTACCGTAGCGACGGTTCTTTCGGGAAACAATACGGGAAGATTTCTCTCGCGCAGCATAGCAAAAGCTTGGGGGCTGGTTACTTCATGAATTAAATGTAGACCAATAAATAGTTGAGTTTGACCAGAGGGTAATGTCCCAACGGTATGTAAATCCCAAACTTTATCGAATAATGTTCCCTTACTCATATAACTAAATTGCTGCTGCTGAACTTTATAAAGTATCCGTAGTTTATTTTACATTTTTTGTCTTGGGAAAGCTTTAAGGACTAATGTTTCGATGTGTGGCTTGTAACCATACCTTGCATTCTGATTTGATAGAAGCGAGAAACGTAGCACTAAGAACGTTGCTCTTGAGGCAATACTTTGAGGGTACGGGGCGCATTTCAGCCGTCCCTGATGTGTCGCATGATGAAGCCAAAGCCAAGTATCTTCCGAGATACCTGGAGTTGAGGTGGAGTGCAGATACAATCCCTAACTTCCACGACCGATAGGGAGTAAGTTAGGGTAGTTGAATACAAGGAAATGGAATAAGGTGAATCCAAAATCAATCCTGTTCTTTAATATCTTTTGGGGGGAAAATTGATTTTATTTCTAATTTCTCCTTTCCCCATATCCAGAATATGCTCGCTTGCCAGAAAGTCATGGGGGAAACCAGGATCAATGGCTGTAATCTCATCAAGTCGAGTGAGCTGTTCTGGGGATAGTTGAAGATTGGCAGCACCCATAACATCCTCGATCTGGGAAACTTTTCGGGCACCAACAACGGGAAAATAACGATAACCTCGTGATAACACCCAGGCGACTGCAACTTGGGCAGATGTAGTACTTAGTTCATCGGCGATCGCATCTACTGTTCTCGCAATCTTCAAGTTATGTTCTGATGTCCGTTCCTTCTCCTCATTACCCGCCCGTCTCAGGGACTCACTCTGCTGGTTGCGGGTATATTTCCCAGTTAAAACCCCTCCTGCCATTGGAGCCCAGGCAGTCACCGCCATACCAAAATGTTGTGCCATGGGCAGTAAATCACGCTCTGGTGTACGTTCCAGGAGACTATACTCCAACTGAATGGCAGAGATCGGCAGCCAACTGCGCAAGTCTGACATGACATGAGCCGCACTAATTACCCAGGCGGGGGTATCACTGATGCCGATATAGTGAACTTTGCCCATCCGCACCAAATCGTCCAAAGCCCTCATGGTTTCTTCAATGGGGGTATCCTCGTCGTAAACATGTACCCAGAACAGATCTATGGCATCTGTTTGTAACCGTTTTAAGCTCCCTTCCACAGCCTGCATCATGTTTTTACGATGATTACCCGCGGCATTGGGATCGGAATGATCCATCGCCAGGGAGTATTTGGTTGCGACTACCATGCGATCGCGACGACCCTTCAGCCAGCGCCCTAAATACTCTTCTGTTTCCCCGTTGTGATACTTATTGGCGGTGTCGAGAAAGTTCCCTCCAGCATCTGCATAGGCATCCAAAATCTGACGGCTTGTTTCCTCATCGGCACCAAAAGGCCAATCCTGCCCAAAACTCATCGTACCCAAACAGATTTCAGATACCCGAAGACCTGATTTTCCTAACATTTTGTAGCGCATAATTTTCCTCTGTTGACTCTAATCAATCAAAAATGGCAACCAGATAACTTAATTCAGGTAGTTAAATCTAATTATCTGGCTATTATCGCCTAGCATTCTGTGACCTGCCAAAAGTGGCAATATTTATCTAAATTTGCTGGTTCTTAGGCAAATTTTTCAGGGCGTAATTGACTCCAAGATAGAGCCTGTTCTAATTGAGCAGCCAGAGCAATAATCGTTGCCTCAGAATTTGGTTTACCCACTAGCTGAACTCCCAAAGGAACATCTTGGGCATCAAATCCCACAGGAACATTGATTACAGGTTGTCCAGTTACGTTGAAGGGTGGACAAGGGAGTATCCAGTTAACAATACGCTGAAAAGTATCTTCAGGACTTAGGTTTGCCCACTCGCCAATTTTAATCGCAGGATGCATATAGGTAGGGGCAACTAAAACATCAATTTGAGCAAACAGACTGACTAGCTGTCGAGCAAATAACTGCATCTCGGTTACTGCCTGTAAATATTCCCCTGCCGTACCAGATTGAGTCAGTACCCATTGGTTCATGGGACTTAGCACCTCTGGAGGAATTCCCGAAGCTGTCACCGCTGACGACCAGACAGTTTTAAAAGGTTCGATCAAAGAAGATAAGTCGATCGCCTGGGGGATAGTCTGGTGACCCATCATTGCCAATTGCTCAACTATTTTGCTCATACTGGACTGGCACTCTGGGGCTGGTTGACCCACGGGAAGTAAAGACGTAGTATAGCCAATTTTTAAAGCGGGTAAAGTCTGTTGGGTATTGATTAAGAAAGAAGTTTTTGGTTGATCTAGCCAATAGGGATCTCCAGTCATGTAGCCAGAAGCAATATCTAAAAAAGCAGCAGCATCTGCCACGGTACGGGTCAGAATACCATGAGTTCCTAATCCACTCAGGCGATCACCCACTGGAGCAAAGGAAATTCTTCCTCGGCTAGGTTTGATGCCCACTAGACCACAGCAAGCAGCAGGCCCTCTAATTGAACCACCAGCATCTCCACCCAGAGCAATGGAACATAATCCCGCAGCTACAGCAGCAGCAGACCCGCCACTGGAACCACCAGGGGTGTATTCTAAATTCCAGGGATTGCGAGTCGGGGCAAAGCCTTCTGGTTCAGTATAGGGAAAAGAACCTAGTTGTGATGTTGCAGTTTTCCCCAGGATAATAAATCCTGCCTGTCTGATTTTGGCGATTACCCCTTCATCGTATTGAGCTATCTGATCTTTAAGACCAGGGATACCAAAGGTGATCGGCATATCAGCCACAGCTTTAAGATCTTTAATGGCAATCGGTACACCAAAAAAAGTTGGCAAGTAGTTGGTATCTAAAGTCTGCTCTAGCTGTACGGTTTTCTGTTGAGCATCGGCGATCGCGCTTTCTTGAGCTACATGATAAAAGCTGCCTAGTTGAGCATCATATTGCTCAATGCGCGATAAATATATTTGTGTTAATTCTAAAGGAGTAATTTGACGCTCTTTTATCAATTTGGCTTGTTCTAATGCGGACGTAAAAGCAAGATCCGTTGCGTTGTGGGAAGGCATAAAGTCGTTTTTAAACTAGATAGTATAATACACAATTATTCAGTTCAAGGTGCTAGAAATCAGATATTAACTTGACACAAGCCTCCTCTGCTCCCCCTGCTTACCCTAACCCATCATTTCAAAATTGACAGAGTATTACTTATGTCTCCGATAATTTCTTTGAGGTTCAGTGGGACGAGTAACGTATTTAGCGACTCATGCATGATTTAATATTTGACCCAGAAAAAGTAGAGTAACGCGAGTTCGGAATTCGGAATTCGGAGTTAGGAGTTAGGAGTTATATTTTTCGTGAGCGGAATAATAGTCTCTTCAGACACCTAAAATTTAAAAAGTTGCGAAATTTTCAAGTTTTCTTGGTGCGCGTTCCCGTATCGGAGTAAAACTCATCGGGGTCGTTTATCCTCGAATGGGAGCACCGCTTTTTGTCGTCGTCGAACTCTTAGGAAACAAATTGTTTCTCTTCAGATATAACGAATCCTAATTCGTCTTCTCGCTCACGTTAGAGTAACTATAGGCTAAACAAATCAACAAAATTAAAGAAATTTTTAAAAACTGTAGTTAAATTTTTAATTTCTATCGTTATTATCTGTAGAAAACTTCTAACTAAAGTTACATATTCATCATTGCTACTTATTGATGTTTTTGGGAATAATAAATATTAGTATAAATAGTTTATACCAAATGAATGATGTTTTGATTTTCAATCTTTGACATGATTCAGGTAAGGTTTAATATTTCAGTTGGGGAGAATAAATAAATGAGGTAAAGCTATTGTCAGGCTTTTAGGAGATCGCAATTTTAAGCTTGTTAAACTAATAATAAGCTGCTCGCGAAGAGAAACCTCTTACAGCTCAGACTTTATCAGCATAAACTATCTACTTATGAATTTATAGTTAAGACAAGTGTTATCCAAAAAAACCAAAATAGTTATTGTTGGCGGTGGTTTTGCAGGACTAAGAATTATTAGCCAGTTAGCCCAAGTTAATGCCGAAATTATCCTTATTGATCGCCACAACTACCATACCTTTGTTCCTCTGTTATATCAGGTAGCTGGGGGTTTTATTAATCCAGAAGCGATCACCTATCCATTTCGGAAATATCTGCGCTCATTCAAAAATACTCGTTTTATTCAGGCAGAAGTACAAGAGATAGACTTTAATGCCCAGACTGTCACCACAGAGGTGATGGATTTAGCTTATGATTATTTAGTCCTAGCCACAGGTAGTCAGACGCAGTTCCTCGGAGTGGATGGGGCAGTAAACCATAGCCTACCAATGCGGACTTTAGAGAATGCGATCGCCATACGCCATCGTCTAATTAGTAATTTTGAGCGAGCTACGGTTTGCCAAGACAGTGACCGTCGAATACAGCTTTTGACCGTCGCTATTGTCGGTGGTGGAGCAACAGGAGTAGAATTAGCAGGTTCTCTGATGGAGTTAATTCGAGGAACTCTATTTAAAGACTATCCGAACATTAACCCCAAAGAAGTAAGGGTGATTTTAATCCAGTCAGGAACAAGACTGTTAGCAGACTACCCTTCCCATCTGAGCGACTATACATTCGAGCAACTGCGTCGCCAAGGAGTTAAAGTGCATTTTCAAACCCGCGTTAGTCGAGTAATGGCTGGGGCGATTGAATTGGATGATGGGACGATTTTAGAAACGGCAGCAATTATTTGGACGGCAGGAGTTGAAGCCGACTATCCTCGACCAGATGCTGAAATAGCCACAGGCAAGAAAGATAAAATTTGTGTCAATACTAACTTGCAGTTACCCCGCTATCCCACAGTTTATGCAGTGGGTGATGTGGCATTAGTTAAGCAAGATGGTGAACCCTTATTAGGTATTGCCCCAGAAGCTTTACAGCAAGGAACAGCAGTAGCTCAGAATCTTCGCCGACAGTTAAGAGGAATGTCGCCTCAGCCATTTAATTATTTCAATAAAGGCAAGGCAGCAATAATTGCCCGCAATAAAGCGGTGGCATATCTTTTTGGCAGAATTCCCCTCAAGGGTGTTGCTGCTTGGTTACTCTGGTTGGGAATTCATCTATATTATTTGCCAGGAGTCTCCAATAGATTCTTAGTTCTAGGAAGTTGGATTCGCGACTACTTAACAGGAGAAAGAAATATACGTCAACTATTTAACTATCGCCAAGTTGGCAAATCTAAACCAATTCAATTATCCTAGGCTAATCGAGCGATCGCTCAACCAAAATAATTATAATTATGGAGTTTATTAAACTATGAAATATCTTCCTTTAACTGCGCGAGTCTGTCTTTGTTTAATTTTTATTAAAGCAGGTATTAGTCACATAATCGGCTATGGTTCGACAGTACAGATGATGAGTGATCAAGGCTTGCCTATCCCTGATATTTTATTGATCTTTACCATTTTATTGCAACTTTTAGGTGGATTTTCCTTATTGTTGGGTTACAAGGTAAAAATTGGTTCGATTTTACTCATTGCCTTTTTAATTCCTGCAACTGTAGTTTTTCATAATCCAGTCAGCGATATTAACGGATTTCTCAAAAATATTGGTTTGATTGGTGGTTTATTAATGGTTATATATACTGGTGCAGGAGCATTAAGTATTGATGGTTCCTCAAGTAGAAACATACACCAACGTGAGCAAGACGAATTAAATCCAACAGCTTAAATAAGTTCGGAGTACGGAGTACTTACTACGGTAAGTTTCATTTTGATGATGCGATCGCTTGCGAAAATACTGAAATTAAATCTGAATAAAGGAGAAAGTTATCAAAAAAACTTTTACAATTTGTATCCAATCTGACGGAGTAGGTGCTGTGCGAATCAAACACTCTTCTGAAGCCTCGCAGAAAGCGATCGCATTATCAGAAAATCCTATTTTTATAGAAAAAGTAAAATCTATACAGGGCAACGCTTTAAGGTACTTATATCAGGCAGCCAGCTCAACAATTTTGTGGTCACAAATTTATTATATAGTTGAATCATTTTCAGGTTTGAGCAGTAGTAGAGCGTCAAGATTGATTTAAGGAATGGCATGATTGAATTTTCTTCCTTGTCTTCCTTGTCTTCCTTGTCTTCCTTGTCTTCCTTGTCTTCCTTGT
>CBDUCX010000185.1:0-11244 GCA_965365755.1 uncultured Pleurocapsa sp. | reverse complement strand
CTTCATGCCCCAAAGTAAGTAGATTAGAAGAGGTAGTTAATTTTTCTTGTGTCAATTTTAAACTAATGACACATGGGGACATTTAATTATTATGTTTCGTTCATCTGTTAGTTGTTACTGTTACTGGTCAAATCAATCAACAAAGAGATTATGATATGATTACGACTATTTTGAAATACTATAGAAGTAAACTATCTCGGTATCATAGTAATAATAATTAAGAAATGAAATTAGCACTTGTAGAATTATTATCTTCAAACACAGATACCAAGATTGCTCATATTGACCAAGGATGACTGATCTTTATAAGTTGTTAGCTGCATCCTATTTTTCTACTTCATTACTTTGTATCAATAAACTTATTTGCCTCACTAAAAATTCCCTAAATAATCTGAACTATGCCCCTTATTACTTAGCTAATAGATACTGTTGCTCTTCAAAATTTCCTATTATACTCCCGTAAACCCACTGTCTTTAACTTAGCTTTCAGCACATCATGATAAATGAATTATACGCCATATAATTTTGATCGTTTGTTTTCTACGTCGTTGTATTTCCTATCCTACAATAATCGTAGCAGTTTGAGAAAATAGCTTATAGCTTCCTATAACTGTAATTATCGGCAGTATCGTCAAAAACATTCACAACGTCTACATCGTAGATAACATAATAATTTGAATAGCAAAATGTTAAACAATAAATTAACAGGGTTAAGTAATGCCAGCGAAAAAAAGAAACAAGAATCATTACATAGAACTGAAAAAGCGATCGCCAAATTAATTGAGCAGAAACAGAAAATCACTATTAGGGCTGTGGCTAGGGAGGCAGGAGTTTCTGTTAGTTATATCTATAAATATCCTGAATTATCTTATAAAATTCAGAAGTTAAGAGAACAGCAAAAATATAGCTTAACTAGGAGCGATCGCTCTAATCATAACTTAGCTAAAAAAGCAGAAAAACTACAGCAAGAAAAAGCCGAGTTAATCCAAGAAATTACGGAGCTAAGAGCTATTATAGATAAGAAAAAAACAGGAGAGAATTTACTAGAAGACCTCAAAACCGAAAATATGCAGCTAGCAGCAGAGAATCGACAACTCAAAAGAGATCTAAAATATACCAAGCAAAATTTACAGGAAGCACGAGAATTTATCCTGAGAGAAGGGCGCAGCGAACAAGATCAACTCTAACTGGAAACAAAAGCCAAAATAATACGAAAAATATTATAAAAGTTACATAAGTTGCTTAAAATATTTCTGTTAAGTTACAAAAGAAATATTTACATGACAGTTGTATGTACGCTTTTTGTCTCGATTAAAATAATATCAAAATTTTGTTTAAGTCCCGCTAGTCAAACAAAACATTTATATATTTCCTGAATACCCGAATGGGTCGTATTAAGTAATATAAAAAATAAAGCAGAGTAGGAAATGGGATAACATCTCGCTCTCTCGAAGTTGGATGAAGCCAACCTGAAAGTAACATGAGACCGAAGAAGCTCTGGGCTTTATCTTGCCAGCGTTCTCTGATTTTGATATGGAAAAATGTCGTTTCAACTGTTCCACATGACTTCCAAGTTGACAAAAAAAGTTTTTCATATACTTGCAAAGCAAGGGAGTAGACTACTTTGTCGGACTGCACTTGCTGCCATATAGAATCTGGAAAGCTTGCTCCTAAAAGATTTCGAGCCAGGTAGAGCCCAAGAAATATGAGCCGCTTAAATCCCATTTTTTCAGCTTGTTCCATGACCTGTTGCCAATTTATATAGGGATGAGCGTGAATGAGTTCAGCGACATCACAGATTCGACTCAGGCTTCGCCAGCATTCTTTCGTTCCGTTGAGACAGAGCATAAGCAGACAAGCTTCTGGTGTCAGCTTTGTAACTGTTGTACCAGACAAATTAAAGGATTCCAGATGCTCCCAGATGTAATTTGAGCCAAGAGAGCAGGAAAGGTGTTTGGGGATAATTTCTTTGTGCAGGTCGATAGTTACACCATTATCTTTTATGAGATGACATTCCCAAGATAGATCTTTATGAATTTTATATCCTTGAGCTATTAGTAACTCCTTGGTTTTGGAGAAGTCCCAAGAGTGAACTAAAATATCTAAATCACTAATTTTACGGAGTAAAGGATTTCGATAAACTGAAGTAGCGAGAACTATTCCTTTAAATGGTATTGCAGGTATTTTATGGAGTTCCAAAAACTGCAAAATCTTAATGAGTTGATGATTTAAGCCGAGATTATTAAAAGCATTACTTTGTAAATAGTTTTGTAGTTGAAATAAAATGTCCTGAGGAATAACTTCAGGGCAAAGATTGGTCAGATTATAGGCTAGAAGAGGCATAACTCCGTGAGTGACTGCTGTTGAGAGTAAATAATTCCAGTTGAGTTCTAGTTCAATCAAAGCCTTAATTTTGTCAACACCATCCTGGTTTACAGCACTTCTGGCACAGTAGAGTAATAGTGCAATTTCAGGAGAATTAACTTGCTGAGGAATTTTAACTGAGAATTGTCTTTGGGCTATCATCTTCAAAATCGAGTCGTTTAAGTTGTTTTTTGTTCTGAGTTAAGAAATAGTCTGCATTTGTGCTGCCCAAGATTGAGCATAAAGACCATGCTGTTGAATGAGATGTTCATGATTACCAGACTCTACAATCTGCCCCTGCCGCATCACATGAATAATATCGGCTTGCATGGCAAGGGTAAAACGATGAGTAATCAAGATCGAAGTCTGCCCTTGAGCAACTGTCCTAAACCTTTTGAGCCAATCGATTTCTGCCCAGGGGTCCATCGCACTTGTGGGCTCATCGAGGATAATAATAGAAGCTTGACGATAGAAAGCACGAGCTAAAGCTAAACGCTGCCATTCACCTCCACTTAAGTCCGTACCACCAGGAAAAGACTTGCCTAGCTGAGAATCATAGCCTTGTGGTAAACGCTCTAAGATTTCCTGCGCTCCCGCTATGTGAGCGGCGGCTTTGATTTCCTGAAGATTAGGAGGTTGGGTTACATCTCCTAAAGAGATACTTTCAGCGGCGGTTAGGTAATAAGGAACGGGAAACTGAAATAAAATAGTAATCTGTCGTCTTAGTTCTTCCAGGGAGAAATTACGAAGATCCACACCCCCTAGTTCGATTCTGCCAGACTCAGGATCGTAAAAGCGACAGAGTAATTTGGTTAAAGTACTCTTCCCTGCACCATTATCACCGACGATCGCCACAATCTTGCCAGCAGGAATTGTCAAGTTAAAATCTTTAAGAACTGGTTGATGACTACCTGGATAGCGGAAAGTAATATTCTTAAATTGAATATTATGG
Source organism: uncultured Pleurocapsa sp. (assembly GCA_965365755.1). GTDB lineage: Bacteria > Cyanobacteriota > Cyanobacteriia > Cyanobacteriales > Xenococcaceae > Waterburya. The sequence goes on along the minus strand of CBDUCX010000185.1, from coordinate 7,928 downwards.
TTTAATTTGGTCGGTATTGGCTCAGGCTGTGGTGGATTGATAATGCTGGGTTGCAGCTCAAAAAACTTAAATAAATCATTGATGAATAAATTATTCTGATGAATTTGATTCAGGTTGCCTAAAACCGATCGCATTAAGCCTTGACTTTTATTTAGTGCTTGATAGAAAAGTGCTAAGTCTCCCAGAGTGGCAGTTCCTAACAAGGCTTGTTTTAAAATCCAGACAAAGGCAATGCCCATAATTAAAAATCCAGCAATATTTGCTCCCAGACGACTCAAGCTTTGTCTGGTTGATAACTCAATTTGTTCAAGACGTAGTTGTTGGCGCAGCTTTTGATAAGCAGACTGAAAGTACTGCCCCAGAGCGAAAACTCTCATTTCAGGGGCAGACATACTATGGGTCAGCAATTGTGACTGATATTCTAACCAGCGCCGTTGAGTGGTGGTTTGCGACCACCATTGATAGTAATCTCGATTGAGTCTTAAAGCGACATAAAATGTCGGTAAGGCACTAGCAATTAAGACTAGAGGCAGCCAAAAACCATAGGACATGATGATCACTGTCATGGAAAGCAGAGTAATACTGTTTTGTAATAAGCTACCGCTACTTTCCATCAAAGACAGAGTGCGATCGCTTGCTCCCCCTCGAATGCGATTGAGGAGATTATAATATTCTGTAGATTCATAGCAAGCTAAATCGATAGCCACGGATTGATGATGAACCATAGCACTAATGCGATCTTTAACCAGTTCAGCTAGATTGGTACGAATTAAACTACCAATACCTTTTAAGACTTCGGCTAAGAGCAAGATGCTAGCCATCGAGCTAGCGGGGAGAATAATAATTTCTAGATTTGACCAAGTATTTCCTTGTCCGATTGCAATTGTCAGATTGTCCACCAACCATCGAGTTAGATAGACAGTAACAATTGGTATTAAACCTTGAATTAATAACAGCAACCACCACCCAAGCATCCAATAGCGAGCAGCAGACCAAATTAATTTAACGGTTTTGGAAATATAAGCTGTGCGTGCCAGAAGTTTCGGCGGTAAGAAACTCACTTGTGAATAATATTTAAATATATTGATTATGTTGGTAATTAGATTAAAATCATCGATACGATCATTGCCAACTAGAACCTTAGAGGTTTAGCTTGAGCAAGATGAGATTCAACAAGCTGGGCAATTTCGTCTAAAGCAGCTAAAGAATCTTCTCGTTGGAGACAAAATAGGGGAACTCGCTCAATCAGTTTGGTACAACGCTGAAAATGGTCGGACAGATTTATTGCCTGCAACATTTGAGAACCAAATCTGGCGCAATACCAGTTATGCATCACAGCAGCTAAAGCCTGTTGAGGCAAAAGATTCTCGATAGCCAGTCTGGCTCCTCCTCCAAGTAAATAGATTTGTTTTAAAGGGACAGGATCTAGAGCTAAATCTTGCTTGACAAGATGATCGCGTTTTTCTAGTTGAGGATGGAGCAAAGGCAATAATTCTGGATCATCACCTAGAGCGATCGCTGATTCGGGCCAGAGTTTTAACTGACCATACCCTGGTAAGACCATCGGACATTGGGGATTACTCATATCTATAGCGGTTACATCATCGGTCATTAGCTGGTGTCCACGACGACGTAAAGCACCTGCTGTGGTTGATTTACCCCATCCCTTGTCCCCCATAAAGCTCACAGCGCGATCGCCAAGCTTAACTGTGCTAGCGTGTAACAGGAACAGTCCTCGTTGATGGAGCAACATCCCTAAACCCGCACCCAGTAAAAACAGACGAACTATCGACTCTTCGACATTAGGAATTAAATCGACAATAATTTCTCGTCCCCCTCGGACTAAAAATGTCCCAACTTCTTCCCAAGCCAAATAAGCCTCATCTTTAAAGACTTTACAGTAGCAATTTGTAAGAGTTAATTTTAGTTGTGGGGGATTTAAACCTCCTCTGATGATAATTATGTCGGCCTTATCTTTACTACTTGTTTCCTTCAACTCGGGCAATATTAATTCAGAATTAATGCTTAAGCCGTAGGCACTATAAAAAAACATACACGCAGTTTTATTGTATTCGAGCTTATACTCTTAAAATTGGGGGTGAAAATCTTTGTTTCCCCCCCCAATTTATTTAGTTATCACGAAATTCAAAATCAGCAATTTCCAGCAACTTAATTTTAAGATTCAATTTAGTCGGCTAAATCCAATCTATTAATTTCTAAATTTCGTAAATTTAGAGCTTACTCAAAATATTAGGCTAAGATCCAAAAGATGAACATCCAGGTGCATTAGGAAAGAACTTACATTCTCCAATACCACCAGAGCCACCATCACCAATACCGACAGCACCTAAGAGAGCATCGGCGAAACCAGCTTTAGGTCCAAATGTAATTTTTTCGATATCTCCATAAAAGGTAACTTTAGGTGAATTGTAAGATTTTTTTGCATGCATTGATTTATCCTCAATAAATTGTTTTTGCTGTTGTTAGTAAATACGAAAATTAACTTGTTAAATTACCATAGGCATCACCTCTTATTCATAAACAGCACCTCCTCGAAAACCAAATTCGCGTAGCGAAGCCATATTCCTAAAGTTACTGCTAACCAAATAGGACTAACATTATTAATCGAATTGTCATCAATATATCTTTGATAAGCTTGGCTTAGAAATGAAATATCCGTATATTTGGCAATTATTTCGGGATTATGTAGCATAATCTCTTCCAGTCGTTCTTTTTCAAAATTTAGTAATCCCCGAGCCAAGTTATAACTAAGATTGCCCTTGTCACTGCGCCAACAAACTTTCTCTGGAAGATAATTAATCAAAGCACGACGTACAATTACCCTCGTTAAGCCGTTGTGCAGCTTTTGATTTGGAGGAACAGCAAGGCAAAATTCAGTCAAACGACGATCTGTAAAGGGAAAACGAGATTCGAGAGCAAATGCGGAGGCCGCTTTATTTGCTACTTCTAGAGCGAAAGGAATTTCACCAGTTGTAATGTATTGATGGTGATATTCTCTGGCAGAAAACACAGAATTTTCTGATTGAAATTTTCGGATACGATTGGCAAGAGCAATGCGCTCTCCAAAGTGAGGGTTAATGTATGAACTAAAGTTCAATTGATTTAATTCTGGTGAATTTCGTCTTCGTAGTCTATACCACCCATTCCTAAAAGATTTTGGTATTCTGGATTTGAAGGCATGCTGCCAAATGTAAAAACGCATCAGCTCCCAAGTCGAAAAATTGTGGTCTTTACGATGAATATTGGCAAACTCTTTGACTTGTTTTGCTAAAGTTATCCACTGAAAGGATCTGGCTAGATCTAATAAATACTCTGAACCGTGAAATACTGTACTATCACCAACAAAACCATCTAAAAAAATCCGCACACCTTGCTGTTTAGCATATTTAAACATTTCCCAATGCATAAAGAGATTGGGAGCAAAAAAAGGTTCATCTTGATGCCATAGTACTTTTTCGATATCTACCAGAGGGCTGACGCGATCTACATTTACATAATGAGGGTCAACACCCCCTTGTTCGACAACTGCATTGATGAAAGAGCGTTCATCACTTTCAGGTACAGACTCAAAAATGCCAGAAAATGTTTTCAAAGGTTGCGGGAGATGTTCCCGTGCGATACAAACAATCGATGAAGAATCGAGTCCGCCACTTAAAGCCGAACCAATGGGGAAAGCACTCCTTAACCTACAGCGAACCGCTTTGGTAAATACTTCCAGATAGGCTTCAGCATATTCTTGCTCACTATTTAATTTAAGCTCGTATTTCGGATCTAACGACCAATATTCTCTTAATTTGATACCTGTTAAACTTACCGTCAGACTGTGGGCAGGAGGCAAGCGGAGAATATCCTGATAAAAAGTAATGGCTTTATCTTCCAACATGACTTCTAGGTAGTCACCAATCCTCACCTCATTAAGACGGCGGGGAACTTCACCTAAGCACAACAATGCCTTAATTTCCGAGGCAAAGGTGAACAGCTTACCTGGATGATGGTAGTAATAAAATGGTTTAACACCAAAATAATCTCTAGCACAAAAAAGACTATGATTTCGCCCATCCCAAATTGCAAAGGCAAAATCTCCTAACAGATGTTCTGGGCAAAGTTCTCCCCATTTCTCATAGGCAGCTAAGATTAGGTCGCTGTCGGTAATTTTATCGGTCGGATAATCTGCTAAACCCAATGCAGGAATTAGCTCTGCTCGATTATCCAGACGAACATCAGCCGTAATTGCTAGCTTACCTTGAGCAGCAGGAAGTTTTTCTTTCAGAGATTCAGGAGTAGTCCATAACATCTGATGACCCAATCCAATAGAGCCTTCATGCCAAATATTTTCCCCATCTCCTCCTCTATGTTTGAGGATATCCAGCATTCGAGCTAATTTTTCTCGCTCTATAGGTTCCTGATTGAGATAATTAATTCCAGCGATCGCACTCATAGTTTACTTCCTGACCAAGATGGGAATGGTTTAAAGTCAGCCAGATTATTCATTCCGCCAATCACAACTTCTCCGTTACTTTCCACCCAGGCGTGGGCTAGTAGCTGATTGTGTTCCTTTTTAACCACACCAATACGAAGCTCTGCTGGATAACCTCGACGACTTAGCAGTACTCGGGTCGCTAATGCACGAGCCAGACATTTAACTCCACCCAGTTGATATCGACTAGCAAGGTTAATAGCCCAAATAACCCGATTTAGTTCTGCTGCATCTTGCTTTAGAAAAGATGTTCTCTCTAGTTTTGCTAGCCGATGGCACAACGTTTTAAATGTTAGTAACCATAATCCCAACCTGATAGCTGCCAATAAAAAATAAGTGTTGATTAGAAGTTGACGTTCCTTAGTTGTGAGTTGCAAGAACTTAATTAGTTGTTTCATTACTTACCTCAACTAATCCAATAGCCGATAACTCTGCGATTAATTTCTGTAAATCGCGATCGCATTGTTCGTATTCAACTTCATATTCTGCTAATACTGCATCTCGAATTTCCTCAACCGTTTTTGGGTTTTGAATTAAATTCCAAACCGTCACACCTACATCATTCAGACCATAGTACCCACCAGAATCGAGATTTAAAACTATTGTTTCTGTTCCCAAATTGGAAGCAGTGAGATTGTTTGAGACTACCACAACAGAAGATGACGTGAGCATAACCAAGAAAATATCTCTAATTAACTGGACTTAATTGACTTAATTAACGTGAACGTCTAACAAATTTATTCGTCATGTCTACCAGAAATAATTTGTTTTTTAGGAGTTCGACCAAAGCTCCAAACATTATTTTTCCTAGGCTGAAACATTAGAATTGTCAGGGAATAACATGTTACATAGCTGAAAACTTTAGCAGTCAAAGATTTTGGCAGTGCAGTATTTAATCAAAAATTTGAAGTACCTATGAATTGTAGATTATTCAACTTTCAAAAGTAAAGTAGTAACTTGACATTACTTAATTATCTAGCCACTGGAGATGTTTTATTTGGTTCAATATATTTTATTTAAACGAACTGTGAGTTCTGAGTTCTGACTTGAATAGAGGTAGTCTCAAAAAACTGGTGTTATAAAGTATAAAGTCTGGGAAAATCCTACTATTAGAATTATTGGTTTTTATCTATGTCTACTATTGAGCAAATTAAACCTGCGGGCAAAGCGGACGTAATTATTTACGTACCTTATTATTCTAAAAATAAACATGACTGGTTGCCTCACGCGATCGCCCTATACCGTGAAGCGTCTTTAGAGGGAGAGCGACAAATTGAGGGAGGGGAGAGCATTCCCTTTGTTGCAAGCTGGTATGTATCTAAATTACCATCAGAGTTAACTCGTTGTCGTTTACAATTTGATGGACAAGCTGAGTTAAGCTATGAAGTAACTTTATCTAACTCAGAGTTTATTGATTACCTGATTGATGTCATCATAAATTTTAAGCGTTCAAAAACAACAGACTTTCCTCGAAGTTTTTATCGAAAACTGTTGCGCTTTTAATCAAACCAAGTAAACAACATCAATAATAACAAGGGGTGCGGGAGTGGCTATATCGGCTAAACATCTTCTAGTAGCTTCAACGGAGGCTTACTGCGGGAAATCAGCAATCATTCTAGGTTTGAGTTATTTGGCTCAAACAAAAGACATATCAATTGGTTACGGTCAGCCTCTAGCAAGCAATTTTAAAGAAAACTCTGAAGAACCAGCAGCAGACTCGATATTTTTAGCTAATACTCTGGGATTGTCTTCCAGCCAAGCTAAACAACCGTTGCTATCTCTTGACCGTAATCTAATTAATCAGCGTTTGCAAGGCAATGATCGCCAAGACTATAATTCAGCTATCCAAGAATATGTTGGTCAGATCGACGGTGATTTAGTTTTTTTAGAAGGACCCAGCAATCTTTGGGAAGGTAGTATCTTTAATCTTTCTGTGCCAGAAATTGCTGAGTCAGTCAATGGTTCAATTTTGCTGGTAACGCGCTATCATCCTCAACTTTTAGTGGGTAGTCTACTGACAGCCAAGAAATTTTTAGGCGATCGCCTGTTAGGCATAGTCATTAATGATATTCCAACCACAGAATTTGCTACCGCCTCCGAGACAATTAAACCTTATTTAGAAAATCAAGATATTCCTGTATTGGGTATGATACCCAAAGATCGTATTCTCAATAGTGTCAGCGTCAGAGAGATCGCCAACAGACTTAATGCCAAAGTATTGTGTTGCCCAGAGCATTTAGACTGGATGGTAGAAAGTCTTTGTATTGGGGCAATGAATGTAAATTCTGCTTTAGGATATTTTCGTCAACGAGAAAATATGGCGGTAGTTACAGGAGGCGATCGCACTGAATTGCAGATGGCTGCCTTGGAAACTTCTACTCACTGTCTCATTCTGACTGGTCGTAATGCTCCTAAAGAATTAATTATTGAGCGTGCGGAAAGCCTAGAAATCCCCATACTAGCGGTAGATACTGATACTTTGACTACAGTAGAGGTTGTGGATAGTGCCTTTGGTAAGGCTCCCCTCCACGAAGCAATAAAAGTAAAACAGATTCAACGATTGATGCAAGAACATTTTGATCTTGACAGATTACTCCAACATCTTGGCTTAGAAGTGGCAAAATCAGCTTAGTTTGCCAAAAAACAATCTATAAACCATATTTAACATTTAATTATTAATTGCCAACGGTTCTTCGGTGGTTAGTTCCAGAAATACGTCTTCTAAGCTAGGGCGGGTACGGCGCATTTCATGTAGTTCTAAACCTGACTGAATAATCGTTGCTGCAATATCTTTTCCTGGCTCAGTATCTGGGGCACAGGCAATTTTCAGTAAATGATGTTCAGGATATTTAGTTAGAGAATGTTCTAGTTCTGTTAATTTAATTACTCCCGAAACTGATTGCAATAGAGGATAAACTTTTTCCAGATCCCCTGCTATTTCTACCTCATAACCAGAACTACTTTCTAGCTGCGCTTGCAGATCTCCAGGGGTATTGGTAGTTACCACTTTACCGTGATTGATAATAGTTACGCGATCGCAAATCATACTAGCTTCGGGCAAAATATGAGTCGAGAGGATAATTGTGTGTTCTCCTGCCAAACTTTTAATTAAATTACGCACTTCAATAATTTGGCGCGGATCTAGTCCTACCGTTGGTTCATCCAGAATGATTACAGGAGGTTCATGGACGATTGCTTGAGCAATGCCAACCCGTTGTCGATATCCTTTAGAAAGTTTACGAATCGTAATGTTTTTCTGGTCTAGTAATTGACAGCGCCTCATGGCGTTATCAACTTGGCGACGACGATCTCCAGCACTAACTCCTTTGATTTTCGCCACAAAAGATAAAAATCCTTTAACTGTCATATCTGGATATAGTGGCGGAGTTTCAGGTAAATAACCAATAAGACGGCGTACTTGCATCGAATG
>CBDUCX010000184.1:0-11254 GCA_965365755.1 uncultured Pleurocapsa sp. | reverse complement strand
AGATGTGTTTGAATTCTCCATTATTTCGCTCTTGAAAATTATAACTCCGAACTCCGAACTCCGAACTCCGAACTCACCTTGGTAGCGAATAATTTTTACTTGGGAAGCAATCAACAGCTAAGATATTCCAAGATTGAGCAAGATGGTTCTTATGGTCAAAATTGGTTACTTAGAATGTCCCACAGGAATTGCGGGGGATATGTGTTTAGGGGCATTAGTAGATTGTGGTTTGCCCTGGCAATATTTAGTTGATAGTCTCCAGAGTTTGGGTATACAACAAGAATATCAGTTAAGAACCGAGACAGTTATTCGTAATGGGCAAGCGGCTACTAAAGTTCATGTAGACTTGGAGCCACAACATCATCATAACCATGGGGAACAAAATCACCATCATGATGGTGCTAGGCATTTACCAGAGATTGAAAACTTAATCCAGAATACATCATTACCAGACAGGGTAAAACGTTGGAGTCTTAGTATATTTCAACAATTAGCGATCGCCGAAAGTGCCGTTCACGGTATACCCCCCGAACAGGTTCACTTTCATGAAGTGGGGGCAACCGATGCGATCGTCGATATTGTAGGCACCTGTATTGGTTTGGACTGGTTAGATATCGCTCAATTATATTGTTCCCCCATGCCCACGGGTGGCGGTACGATTATAGCTGCTCATGGTAAATTGTCTGTTCCCGTTCCTGCGGTAGTAAAACTGTGGGAGACAAGACAGGTGCCAGTCTACAGTAATGGTATCAAAAAAGAACTAGTTACACCAACAGGAGCAGCGATCGCCGTTACTTTGGCTCAAGATTTTGGTGATCCTCCTGAGATGAAGCTAACTAAAATCGGTTTGGGTGCAGGGTCACGAGATCTGGAAATTCCTAACATCCTGCGGTTGTGGATTGGGGAAGCAGAGGTAAATCAACCAGAAATTAAGCTAAAACAAGAAACCATTACCGTACTAGAGACTCAAATTGATGATCTCAATCCTCAAGCAGTGGCATACACCCTCGAACAACTATTAGCAGCAGGGGCATTGGATGTATTTACCCAAAGCATCACTATGAAGAAATCTCGTTTAGGTATCCTGCTCACTGTTATTTGCCATCCAGAACTAGCTGCTACTTGCAAAACAATTATTTTCCGCGAAACAACTACTTTAGGTATCCGTGAGCGTACTCAACAAAGAAGCATTCTCCACCGAGAAATACAGTCTGTAGAGACAAAATACGGTGTCGTCAGAATCAAAGTTGCTAGTTGGGGAGAAGACGAAGACAAGCAAATACTTAATGTGCAGCCAGAATATGAAGACTGTGCGGCTTTAGCTAGAGAACATCATGTTTCCTGGCGAGAAGTCTCACAAAATGCAATTCATAATCTTCAAAAAACAACTAACAACTAACAACATTCACGACAAAGGTTCAACATAAAAAGCTATGCCACCATTACTTTCAAGCTGATAGTCGGATAAGTTAGCTAACACCGCATCTCTCTCGACTGCGGAGGGAGTGTAAAAATGAATATCGGCTACTGGATTATAAAAACGATATAGTGGAGTTGCACCAGGGCGATCGCTTTCATAGCCATAGTAGGCAATTCCTTCAAAATTATAATTTGCCAGATTATTACTCATAATATTGTCTCGCTCTAACTCGGACATCGTATATAGATGCCCTCCTGTGTTGCTATTAAAAAAGCGATATACTGGTTTGACACCTGTTAAGGGATCGGCGGTGGCAGGGGCAGAGATGTAAGATGCTCCTTCATAGTTATAGTTCTGGAGATTGTTGATAACCGAGTCTCTTTCTGTTACTGATGCTGTATAGAAATGCGCGCCAATATCAGAGCGAAAAAAGCGAAATATACTAGAGTCAGAAGCCTGGTCAAAATCTATATCTGGACTGTCAATGGACGTTGTAATATTACCTGAACGTCGCTTTACCTCCGAGACAGCCTGATAAAGGTTGATCCTAAGATAAGAATCACCAGTATTATTAACGTTATCGTCTTCATCATCACCATCGATAATCGAATCTCCTGTGGTGCGTAGAATCTCATTGACTTCCTCTGGGTTCAGCAACCGACCACTATACTGCAATGATGCTTCCTGTAATAAAGCCACTGCTCCTGCTACATGGGGAGCCGCTTGACTCGTCCCGAATGCTTTACCAAGTCTGCCTCCTGGCACTGTGCTAGTGATCATCGCTCCTGGGGCAAAAATAAAGTTAGGTGCATCTAAACGTTGACTAAAGCTAGCGATACGATCTGCTCCCGTAGTGTAGTCAATACTGTCATTGGCACTAACTGCATAAGATTGTCTTCCATCTTGCCATACAGCACCAACGGCTATAGTACTTGCGATCGCAGGAAAAGCTAGATTAGCTTGGTTAGATTTTTCTGAATTGGTAGAGTAGCTATTTCCTGCAGCAGCAACAACTGTAACTCCAGCCTCTTCTAAACGCTTGATGGCATCGGCAATACTATTTCCTATCAGTACCGATTCTGAAGTATAGAAACCTCCACCTAATGAGAGATTTACTGCCGTTATATTGTATTGTTCTCGATTTTCCAAGACCCATTCCAGGGAGTTTTCAATTCTAGTCCAAAGACCCCCAGCATTCTTGCCAAAAACTCGCAGACTAATTAAACCTACATCAGGAGCTATACCAATATTCTCATTAACCGCCCCAATAATCCCTGATACATGAGTGCCATGTCCGCGGGGATCTGAAGGATCATGATCATTATCAACAAAATCGTAACCAGCAATATAGTTAGGTGTAATTAAAGGGTGTTTTGTATCGATACCTGAATCAATTACAACAATGCTCAAATCACTACCATCTATGCCCGCAAATTGTGGATCTTTCCGTAGTTTTGTTAAACCAATTAGGTCAAATGCAGGATTATTTCCTAAGCTTGCTGGTTCTATCTGTAGAATAGGATTATTAATTACAACAGTTTGCTGATCATCTTCGGTTTGAATACGCTTTAATTGTTGCTTTGTGAGATGTTTGTTGTGGATTAAAGCAGCAAACAATTCCCCTTTGTCTCCTGGGGTAGCAACAGAATTGAATTTTCTGTCTAAAAAATGACCAAATTCTTCGGAAATTACATCATCGATTGCTGAAGAATTAGCAGAGTATACACCATCAGCATCATTAATTTCTGCAAGAGAAATAATTTCTAATTCAGGAAAAGCACTTTCATTATGGTTAACTGAGTTGTTGAACCACAATATTGCTGTCTCGTTATCAAAGCTTATGCCAAAAGCAGCCTGGAGACTTTCTGTTCCTTGAAGAGTGCCAACTAAACCAAATAACAGGTCTGGGCTGACAATTGATGATTTTGAAGATATCATGGAAATAGTACTTACATATAATTACCTAGGTAATACGAATAGTACTATTTCTGTTCTAGACTTTACGTGAATTCCTTGTGAAGTATTTGTGAATTCCAGATAAAATCGCGTGAATTCTAATCAAATAATTAATATTCAATCATCTTGTAAAATCTCTTTTGATATACAGCGGTTCTCATTTGAATGAGGTACAGTCTTTGTGCTCTGATTTCGGTTAGTCCTAAAGGATACCGCTACGCATATGGTTAGTGGTTAGTTGTTAGTTGTACTCCACTAATTTAAAAAACGCTATATTCAACCTCTTGCAAAATATTTCGACTAATATAAGGACTTAAAGAATCAATAGTTACTAAATCCACTTTACGTCCTAATATATCTTCTAAAAAAAAGGATAGATTCATAAAATTATTAAAGGTTTTGTGTGAAGCTTTAAATTCGACCAAAAGATCGATATCACTCTCGTAAGTAGCAACATTGCGTGCAAAAGAGCCAAATAAACCTAAACTTTCTACGCCAAACTCTTGAAACCTATCTCTATAGTTTTCTAATAAATTAATGACATCCTGTTTAGTTTGAACTGTCATATTTCTTACTCCAAAATTTTCTTTGGTTTATTCAAGTCGGCACTAATTTCTTTTTCCAGCGATCTAAGCATAAAGTGATCGTCTTTTAGTATGTTGACACTTAAGTTCAAGCCATTTCAAGTACCTAAAATCTATCACAAACTTTTAGATCTCAGTAATTAGCTCAACATAAAAAGCAATACCATCACTACTTTCAAGTTAATAGTTGTGTAAGTTAGCTAACACTGTATCTCTCTCAAACAACGAGAAATTCATGTTTTTTGATATTTTAGAAAAAGAAATTGAATTGTCAGAAAATTTAAAGAAGAAGCTGGAGGATAGAAATGCTATCAATAATGCTGTTTTTTTTTAAAGTTCTCTAAATCCTCTTCCAACTAAGCTACAAAATCGTAAACAGGAGTTTCGATAAAGCGGCTAGGCTGTTGACCCTGGCTAATGATTTCTTGAATGCGTTCAACCGTAGCAGGAGCAAAAAATCGTTCGCCTGTTTCAGGGTTAACTCTTGCTGGAACGTTTTCAATCAAAAAAAACTGTCCATTGATATCTATTGAATAAGTTACGGTAGTTTCAATCAAGTTTTCGTTATATTCTGCTTTAGTCATGATTAACTTCTCCTCTGGTTAAAATCCTCGTTCCAAAGATCGCCATCAGGTTGATAGATAGTAATAATTTTAATCTACAGATATTTTCAGATCTGTTAAGAAGATGTATGTGGTTTTAGCATAGGATAGATGATATTTCTGTATTTGAGTTACGCGCCAAAAAGTATTTAGATTTAGCTGAATTTAGAGGAAAACTGGCTATAAATCCAAATCCCAGTGGAGGTAAATGCGATCGCCATTGTTCCAGGAATCCAAGCCAGCCAACCTCCTTGAAGTAAAACTAACCAGCAAACACCAGATAAAACAACTACACAGCCAAAAATTGCTAAACTTCCTTCTCGGTAATTTTTGCCTAAACTAATTACCAATCCACTACCAACAGACCAAAATGCAATCCATAGCCAATCTGCCCAACCAGGTAGCCACCAAATCAAAGGACGACCATCTTCTACTGCGCTGATTAACTGACTGACAACATGACCATGAAGATGTAAGCCGCGAATTTCTCCCATGGGGGTGTCGTGAACATCAGGCACTGATTTGGCGGTGACACCAATCAAAACGATGCGGTCTTTAATCCAGTTAGGGTCAAAGGTGTCTTGTTCTTCCAGGACATCTCTAATAGTTACCTGTTGAGCAATTTGGGGAGTACGACGATAAGAAATTAGTAACTGATTCCCACGGTCTTCAAACTTTTGATAGCCAGCACTACCATTGACTAGTCGCTTAATCTCTTGGGAACCAAACTGCCAATTATCCCTCGCGGTAGTAGTTATGGGAATATCATGATTTTGCCAATAAAAAGACGCTAATTGTAGTGCGTAAGAATACTTGCTTTGACAATAGGAAGTTTTAGCCAGGGGATTGTCGCTGCGGGAGAGTAGGTAACGGCGTACATTGTCATCTCTACCATTAGTTACCTGTAAATCGTCGTAAATATTATCAAAGCCGACTTGTTCGGTTGGGCTATGGGGTGGCGGTGCAACACTATTATGGACATCGTCTCCTAGACAAATACTAACTACATTAGGTTGTTGCCAATGCTGGGTTAATTCCGAATCTTGGACAGAAGTGTTAGCTGGTATTGGATAATCGCGAAAGATATCAACTCCAATCACTGCTGGTTGATGTTGCTGCAATTTATCAATTAACTGCGCCAAAATACGATCAGGAACAGGATAGCTATATTTATTGATGCTAATATCTTGTTCATCAGCACCAACAATTAGTATTCGTTGATCGCTTGCTTCTGGGGGGAGTTTTTGGCTTAGATAGTCAAAAGCTGCTAGTTCCCATCCTTGTAGAATTCCCCAACTTCTTAAGGCGATTACTGCCATAGTTGCGATCGCACTACTGGCTAGTACCAAGGGAATTTTTATCTGTCTGGTGGCTATATTTTTATCACGCGACTCTTTTTGATGCTTATATAGCTGTTGCCAGGCTGGAGGTGTTGATGCAGGATTTTGCACAATTACTGGCAACCAAGTAGCACAGGGGTAGTGATCTTCTAATCCTTGTAATTTAGCCCTAGCTTCTTTGACCGCTAAATAAAAACTTTCTCCCCTAGCGTAAGCAGTCAAAAAGTATTTTAAAAATTCTTGTGCCACTTGATCTGGTACTGGTTCGCGCATCACGATAATTTGCGGAATCTTTAAATCCGCTAGTTCGCGAGCTAAACCTAAGCCATCACAGGAATTAAAAATAGCAATTTGCAAGCCTTTAGCTATAGCTTTGCTCAAGGCATATTTTAATTCTTTAGTAGTTAAACTATCACGCTCATTTATTTGCATGCAGCCTGTTTTTTTATAGCGATCGCTATTACTATGCCCGGCAAAAAAGAGAATATCCCAACCTTGTGCATCCCAGAGATACTCGGTTATTTCCTGCCTATTAGTATTCGTCAATAAGGATACATCACTATTAGGTAACTTCTCCAATAAATCGCGATCGCGACTGGTATTTATACCCTGACTATTCCCAATAATAGCTAAAATTCTCACTTGAGATTTTAAATTAATTTCGCTCTGCTTTTCCTTTTCATAATAAGGTTTAGCAATAGCTATTTCTGCTTTACTATAAGACTCAAACCAATTAACTAGATGCCAGGGTAAACATTGAATCTGGATATTTTCTGTTTGAATGAGAATTCTAACTTCATCGAGAGGATTTAATCGCGACAAAAATCTTTCTTTGAGGCGACGAAAAGAATCTGCATCCAGCCAATCATTAATACTAGTTAGTAATTCAGTAGCAGCGCGATCGCAATTTTCAGAACGAGAATAATTAGAAATAAATGCTTTATTCGATTCGAGTCGAGCTGATAAACCCAAACCCAAATAAGCTTTTTGCCAGAGATTATATTGCTGAGGAATATGGGGGGCTGCTGGTAGTCGGGAATTAATTTCTAATTCCGTAGGTAAACCTTCGTGACTAATTTGTAAAGTAACAGCAAAACCTCTATCGAAACTGCCCTCTCCAATTTTCAACGAAACTATATATATAGCCATAGATTGTTGATCATGCTACTAACTACTAACTACTCTTTCAAAGCTGAAATTGTTCTGTCAATTCAGCATTATTAAGAATTATTTGTACTGTAAACAATTCTTGCGATCGACCACTAAATTGCAGTTGAATAAAGTTATCTTGGCTTCTCGCTTGAGCTTGCATAAAAACTTCTCCAGATGATTCGATGACCTTTAACATCAGCCCTTCAGGTAAGTAAGCATCTCCTGGTCTGGGATGTATCTGTAAGATAACCCCAATACTGCCATTATCTTCTGGAGTAATTTCTACTAACAATACTACCTGGCGAGCACCTAATTGAATTCCTAAGTCAATTAATTTAGCTCTTTGAACATTATTATTGACACCCTTTATTTCTGAAGAATTTTCTGGCGATAATTCAGTATTTCTAAATCCCCAGGCGACGGTCAATTGTTCTGGATTTAAAATACTTTCTACCGTTGACCAACCTGCGGTAAAAATATGATTGAACCATTCTCCTAAGTTAACCGCAGTAGAATTAGTAGTTGATACTCTTAGATCGTCAAGACGATCTATTAATGCTTCCATGGGGCTTAGATTTGTAATGGCTAACTCTTCTGTCGCCACCTGGGGCACAAATCCTAAGAGTGCAGCTTTTTTCAAAGAGTCGTCAATTTTAACCACCACATAACCAAGACGTAAATCCCAAACCTCCATCGGAATATGACAGCTAGTATCAGAACTTTTTAGGGGGCGACATTCTAATTTACCCAAATTTAAAATATCTAGATCTGCTACATCATCACAAGTTCGCATAATTGGATTCCAACTATCACTATTGAATAGATCTGTGGCGATACCCAACATTTGTAGATAGCTTTGCACTGTTAATATTGCCAGGGTATTATACAAAACTTGCTTTGCTTTAAGCTCTGTAGCTTGTTGTGCAGCAAATTCACGGGCTATCTCTCTCGTTTTTGAGGTGATAGGCAAAGGAACAGCAATATTTTCTAGGTCTTGAAAATTGGAAACCATCATAAATCTGACTTTGTTTATATATACCCTTGTGATTTACTAAATTCTCGTAATAACGGCTTGCATTTACGCTGATAAAAACTACTCAATGTTCCGGAAGAAATTCCATATTGTTCTGATAAAGTTTTCCAGGGTGTTTCTGGTGGTAATCTTTTCCAAATTAAAAGTTGGCTAGTAATTTGAGGATGATGATCTAAATGTATTTGCCGTAATCTATCTTCGGGGTCTTCTATCACCCACTTTCTAACCTCTTCTAAGATTGGAGGAATATCTGGCTGGGCAGGTAAACTATCCACGGGATCGATAACTTTGTTACTTGGATCGACTCTTACAGATGCAGCTTGTTTTTTTTGCTTTTCTGTTCTGATGTAGCCATCTTTTAAGCGCCATTTTAAATAATTGTTTAACCAAGTAACTACACTAGCCTTATCGGGGTCGTATATCCTAGCAGTTTTGCCTTCGCAGATGTTTTGACAAAAGTAAACCCAAGTCTCTTGCAAAGCATCTTCGTAATAAGCAGTGTTTTCTTTCCATAATTTACTATTAACCAATCTAATAATTTGCGTTAACTTTTTCTGGCGGTTACGACTTCCAGGAGGATATTCACAGGCTTGTTTAGCTAGTTGAGCTAAAGTGTTGGCGATCTTTTCCATATAGTCTGGATTTAGACTTCAAGACTTACTAATTTTAACTATTTGCTTATTTGTGCTTTGTTCTCCATATTCTGATAATTACTCTTCAGCCTAAAAAACAAGCATTATGCAACTTATTACAAAATTTAATATTTTTCTGTTAGATAATTATCATAAATTTAAAGAACTTTAAAGGAATTTAATTGGTATTATGCAGTTAATCATATAATTTCCACATCAATCACTATTGAATCTTTGTTTTTTGCAACAATAGGAAAATGTCTTTAAAAATAGCTTCCTTTGGAGGTCGATGGCAAAATAATCAGTGGGTGCTTTCAGTTCTTACTTTATTGCTCGCTTTGCTTTTGCTTCCTCAACCTGGAAACACTAAAGAGAAAAAAAATAATCATGGCAGGTTACCCGCAGCGCCTGATACAGGTGCACCTGAAGAGGATTTTTCTGCTGGAGGAACTAGAGACAATCGGCTCAGAAACAGCGCCTGCGGTGTTGCTCGGCAACAGATTGCCTATTTACTAGGAAACAGAAATCGGGAGTTCACCTCATCTGCCTATCCTACTTTCTGGTTTCACATCCCTCAGACGATGAATAACATAACTCAAATGAAGTTTGCAGTTACAGAGTTAGAAACAGGCAACAAAATATATGAGCGTGTAATTGGGAAAACTAAAAAAGCGGGAATAATTGGGATTGACCTCCCTCAAGCAAATCAATATGCCCTATCTCCCAAAGTAAACTACACTTGGAGTCTTAAGGTTGATTGCGCCCAAGCAGACCGAGAGTCAGAAATTGTTCTAGAAGGATGGATAACTCGTTTACCTTTGACTGCAAAATCCCAATTGCCAACTCAGTTAGCTGCTGCGACCGAAGCAGAAAAACATCGAGTTTATTTACAACACAATTTTTTGTATGATGCTCTCACCCAACTAGCACAATACCGTATAGCTAAACCAAATAATATCCAGACCGAAACAGCTTGGAATCAGCTATTAGCTACATTGGGATGGCAAGATTTAATTGAGCAGAAGTCTAAAATTTGTCCTTCTTTGATAGATATGCAAATATCTACCAATAAAAAATGATTGAGCTGTTATTCATTTGGCAGATAACGAACGGGGAGCGAGTGTCAGTCTAGCAGTGCCAGCAGTTTGTGTTGAGCCGTTAACCATCCCGAAGCAATAAACACCACAACAGGTTAGTATGTCTAGTTGCTTGGTAAACTGATCTAGAGGGAATATGTCCAGTCCAATTTCTGTCGGAGTAATTTTAGGAACTCGCCCTGAAGCAATTAAGCTCGCTCCGGTTATTAAACGACTTAACAATCTTAGCCAAATCAAAACCCATCTAATTCTTACAGGACAACACAGAGAAATGGTTGATGGAGTCATGGAACTGTTTGATTTGCAAGCTGATTATGATTTAGGCATTATGAAACCGAAGCAAACCTTAACCAGTATCACCTGTGATAGCTTGCAAGGGTTAGCCGAAATTTTTGCCCAGATCCAACCACAGTTGATTTTTGTCCAGGGTGATACCACCACTGCTTTTTCTGCTGCTTTGGCGGCATTTTATCAACAGATTCCTGTGGCTCATGTTGAGGCGGGCTTGCGTACAGACAACTTATATAATCCTTATCCCGAAGAAGCGAACCGTCGTTTGATCTCGCAAATTTCTCAATTCCACTTTGCACCGACAACATTGGCTGTAGCCAATCTGCAAAAATCGGGAGTGACAGGAGAAATTCATCATACGGGTAACACTGTAATTGATACTCTTTTGACGGTAGCGGATCAACAACCTGAATGTCAGGTAGCTAATTTAGACTGGTCAAAGTATCGAGTATTACTCGCTACGGTTCATCGACGGGAAAACTGGGGAGAACCATTAGAAGACATTTTACAGGGGTTTATCAATATCCTAGATCGCTTTCCTGATACAGCCCTACTCCTGCCTTTACACCGCAATCCTACCGTGCGTGAGCCGATTAAAGCCGCATTAGGCGATCGCCCTAGAGTATTCTTAACCGAACCATTGGACTATAGGGAATTAGTAGGAGCGATCGCCCGCTGTCATCTCTTGCTAACGGATTCGGGGGGGTTACAAGAAGAAGCACCCAGTCTCGGTAAACCTGTATTAGTGCTGCGGGAAACTACTGAAAGACCAGAAGCGGTTCAAGCTGGGACAGCAAAGTTGATCGGGACTAATCCTCGAACAATTGTCGAGGCAACTGCCGAATTACTGGAAAACACTACGATCTATAAGCAAATGGCAACCGCCATCAATCCCTTTGGTGATGGTCAAGCCTCCGCGAGAATTGTTAAAATTGCTCAAGATTATTTACTCCAGAAATCGTTAGTTGATTGATAGAACGGGTCGTAAAACCTCGTCTGTAGCGACGGGGGGAGAGTCACATTATTCTTTGAAGATTGAGGCGATTCAGAATTCGGTGCGCTAATTGTTGCGGGAAAACTGGTTTATTGACGAAATCATTAGCACCGCTAGCAAAGACTTCAGTGTAGATATTATCATCCTGATGAA
>CBDUCX010000183.1:0-11262 GCA_965365755.1 uncultured Pleurocapsa sp. | reverse complement strand
TACTACCTAAAAAAGATAACTTAGAAGACACGGAAATTAATTGGAATGACTATAACTCGGCGATCGCCTTTATTTTAACCTGAGTTCGGGATAAGCTGAAAGCTTGATTCTATCATTGGCTGTAAATACTATTCTTTCGTAGAATAAGTAGCAAAATAGTCTTAACCCGAACTGACCTTAATTATTATCTTCTCTAGTTAATCTCGATCACTTTTTAAATAAAAAATCAGAGTGATTCTTGCCATAGCAAGTACTCCGAACTCTATCTTTAGTGTCGCAAGAGTATCGGTAACGGTATTCTAGTTGGCACAGAACGAAACAGAAAACCAAAGTCGTGAGTCTTTGGAATCCCTCGCTAAAGAGCGATGGGAGGATGTCAAGGTTTTGGATTGATCTTGATAGAAGGGATCATTTCTTGTTCGACGGTTGACGCAAAATTGGGATAATCATCTGTAGTGGCATGATATATTACTTTGTAGGCGCGATCGCTTTTTAAAGTCCAAATTTGCAAGTACTTTTGTTCTAAATTATTGTCGGGATTGACAAGGATATAAATAATTTTATGTCCATCTCCGCCAGCGAATGAGATGGGACGAGAATCAATAATTTTGGCTTGGGCTAACTGGGTTATTTGATAAACTTCGTTGGTAGTATATTTCTCTAGTGACTCTGTGTTAGATAGCTCAACTTTAATACTGACTTGGGGGGGAATCAAATAAGATTGATCTTTTTGGGGCGTTAATTTAGCAATAGTGCCTCGATTTTGCTCAGGCTGAGACAGTTTCCAGCTAGAAGGATATTTCATAGATACACCAGTGGCATCATGGCGAAAAAGAAAGGGAAATTGAGTCCGATCTTGTTCAAACATTTCTACTTCTGATGTTTGAGTTAAGGAACTTTCCAAGCGCCAATAGTAATAGCCTGCCCCCGCAATTACTAGTAATAATGCTCCTGCACCAATTATGGTTTTGATGTCGAACAATTTGCGACCTAGTTTTAAATTTCTAACTATTTTTAAAGCCTCGCTAGCAGATGAATAGCGCTGATTAAACTTAGGAGACACCATGCGGTCTAAAAATTTAGTAAACTTCGGCTCCACTTGTACCAAATTGTGCCATTGAACTACTTCAGTGTTAGGGTCT
The DNA here is from genome assembly GCA_965365755.1 of uncultured Pleurocapsa sp. Classification (GTDB taxonomy): domain Bacteria; phylum Cyanobacteriota; class Cyanobacteriia; order Cyanobacteriales; family Xenococcaceae; genus Waterburya. Next base: position 10,120 of record CBDUCX010000183.1, on the reverse strand, counting down.
AGGGCAATATCTTGTGGTTCAACTCCTGTTAAAGCATAAATACCAATCATCCCCACAGAATAAATATCGCTAGCCAGTCTGGGTTTCATACTTTTTTGTTCTGGAGCCATGTAACCAGGAGTCCCAATCGGCTCAGTAAGGCTAGTATTCCCCTCTGAATTTGCCATCTGATGATTAATTTTTTTGACTGAACCAAAATCAATCAGCATCAATTTACCATCAGATTTACGCCGAATAATATTAGAAGGTTTAATATCTTGATGAATTATCTTTTCTTGGTGAACTACTTCCAGAATTTCTAAAATCTCTCTTAACAAGTCCAGTACTTCAAAGGCTTGCCATGGTTGAGCGCCAAGTTCTTGAGTGAGATCTGTGCCATCAACATATTCATGGACAAGATAAAATTTATCATCTTGCCTAAAATAGCCCAGAAGATCGGCAATGCGATCGCATTTACCTAAGATCTGCAAAATTTTGACTTCCCTGGCAAACAAATATTTCGCTTTACGTAGGCTGAGAGTATCTTTTGCTTCTGGCTCGAATTCCTTGATGACACAGGGGACTGATTTATTTGCCTGAATATCTGATCCTAAGTATGTTTGACCACATCTTCCTGTTCCCAAAAGGCTGAGAACACGATAACGTCCATTAAGTGTTTCTCCAATCATGACAGTTTTTTTGCTTTTGCTTCTAATAGACAATCGCAGCACGTAATCATGAGCTTCAGATTATGAGCCTAAGCCAATCTGACCAGCCAAACTAGCACTAAGAGGAATTAAAGTTGCCAACATCAAGAATAACGCCAATAAACCCCAAGCGGCTCTACTATCGTCTGGTTCCGTTAATTCATTTTGCACTGGACGTTCTAAGTCTCGCTGTAAAAATAAGATTAATACTGCCCAATATAAAGGGATCGGGTTAGCTGGATTGAACAAAGAAACAATCCCTAAAATAATTAGAGTCGCTAAGGTGGTGCGTCTAGCTGTTTTACGCCCATAAATAGCATGGACAATTCTGCCCCCATCCAGCTTTCCAGCGGGTAAGAGGTTTAATGCCGTAATTACTAAACCGAGCCAGCCGACAACTACCAAAGGATGAATATCAACTACCGGTGTTTCTAAAGCCGAACCTAAAACAACTTTTGCCAAACTTCCCACTAAAATTGAGGCGCGAAAGAACTCAGTAGGCAATTGAAACATGCTACCAGGATGAGACAGAATTAAACCTAAGACTAAGAACAATAACGAAACAATTCCCCCTGCGGCAGGGCCAGCCAAAGCAATATCAAACAGGGCGGTACGATTAGGCAGCAAAGACTCAAAACGGGTAATCGCGCCGAAAGAGCCAATCTGCCAAGTAGGTAGAAAGAAAGGGATACTTAGGCGAATCTGGTAGCGATTAGCAATGACTCGATGACCAATTTCATGGGCAATTAATACCGACCACAGCCCTAAACTAAGGGGAATTGCCTCGCCATAGCGACTAAGATTGTTAAATAGATCAAATCCTTGCAATACGCTCGCTGCTTCTAGACTAGTGAGAATTGTGCCTAACAACAATACCAAGGCTAAATTTTTCTGCGCCAGGGTAGTAGTCTGTGGATCATTCGTTTTGGGCAGAATAACCACCACAGGTCTTTCTTCGGGGCTTTCTACGAGGAACAGACGGTATTTATCATCAAAAGCCTGTTGCAACTTCTCGCTCATCCTAGAATAGGCAACATCAGGTTCTCCTCGGAGGTTCCCTTTAAAAATTGCACCATCCTGATAGGGGATAGTTTCGATCGCAAAAAAGGTATCAATGCCAAAAATTCCCTTAAGAGTCGCCAAGTCTTCATCAGGAATTGGGGATACTTCCATTGCTGCTGACTGCTCCAACTCACTCTCTGTCTGAGAAGAAAGAGTTTCAGTAACAGCCTGTTGTTTAATTCTTTCCGCTGCTTTCTCTTTGAGTAGGGCTTCTTGTCCTGCTGCTCTAAGTTGTCTGCCCAACCAAATATAAACGGCGACTGAAGCTAATAACAAAAACAGTATACTAACTAAATTGAGATATATACCCAGAGAAAATAAGCCGAAGAACAATAGCCAAGGACTCATTAAGACAATTGACTGCAACCAAGCTAGAATTCCCAGTCTGCCGTAGGTCTTAGCCCTGTTGTATCCCCATATAAGTATGACAACAACAGCAGCAAATAAAATAAAAGTGGCGAGAGATTCTGATCCGTCTAACATTCGTTGTGTAAGTATTTTATAAAAAAGATTTAATTAGCTATCAAAGATAAGGATGATATAGTGAGATATTTTTTTAATATTTAATTTAACAGCTAACAGTTGGTCTTATTTTAATATCTTAGACGGGTTTGTCCTTAGCTACTTACCACCATAATAAAAAGCAATTTCTTTATCTTTCAAAGGAGGAAACTCAGCATCAAGCAACATTTGATTTAATTCGTCCTGGGCTAGATGCTTGGCACCAATACGGACAATCCGCGATCGCATGGTGTTGGTAACTCCGCTGCGCTGTCTTCCTGCTTCAAAACCCATGACCTTGTGATATAAATCTAGTTTATTAGCAGGTATTGCTGAACCATCCAAATCTAAGCCCTGAGCGATCGCCTGATCTACTGCGTCAGCACCTTTTGTGTCTGCCATAATGCGAATATTTTCTGTTTTGCACGACTGATGAGCATTCTATCAGACTACCTGTTACCCACTAACCACTACCTACTACCTGAGCATAGCGATACTGGGCATATTAGTATAATCTGTTGATATTGCTCGTAAGTTGTATAGTGCCGACTAGATCAGATGCCAAACATAGTCGAAACCGCGATCGTCTCTGCTGAACAGATGCGCCAAATTGAATCCCAAGTCTTTGCTGCGGGAATGCCTGTAGCTGGGTTAATGGAAAAGGCTGCTAGGCTTTGTTTTGAGAGGATTAGAAGCCTATATCCTTCATCACACAATGTTGCGGTAGGAGTCTTAGTCGGGCCAGGACACAATGGTGGCGATGCTTTAGTAATCGCTCGTGAACTATCTTTAGCTGGATATCGTGTTAAAATTTTTCGTCCCTTTTTTAAACTCAAACAACTAACGGCTCAACATGCAAATTATGTGGCTAGTTTGGGGATTACATTTTACGAAGAAATTCAGCCTTTAAGGGACTGTCAGCTCATAGTTGATGGTCTGTTTGGCTTTGGCTTAACTCGTGATTTACCTGAGAACATAGTTAAAGTTGTTGAGTTACTTAATACTTGGTCACAGCCAATTGTAAGTATCGACCTCCCTACGGGAATACATACCGATACAGGGGCTGTTATGGGAGGGGCAATTAAAGCAACCCACACCCTCTGCTTAGGTTTATGGAAAAAAGCTTTTTTTCAGGATCAAGCTCTGGAATATTTCGGCAGCAGCGAAAGAATTGATTTCGGTTTGCTGCGACACCATATTTGCTCGGTATTGCCACAGCCTTCACCAGTCCGACAGATGACCACGGCGATCGCCTTAGACTGTCTGCCTTTACCCCGTTCAGCCATTACCTATAAATACCGTCAGGGACATTTACTCTTAATTTGTGGTTCTCGTACCTACGCAGGAGCGGCTATTTTAACGGCATTAGGTGCGAGGGCAAGTGGAGTCGGTATGTTATCTGTCGCTGTTCCAGAGTCCCTTAAAACCTTACTCACTAGTCATGTACCAGAAGCCTTAATTGTGGATTGTCCTGAAGACAAAGAAGGGGCGATCGCCTCTTTGCCCTTTTCAACCACGGATCTCAGCCGGTTTGATCTGGTTGCTTGTGGCCCTGGTTTAACCACTAATGCCGAATCGGTAGTTGCTAAAGTTTTACAGTCAGAATGCCCTTTAATCTTGGATGCTGATGGTTTAAATATTTTAGCGGAGCATAATATCATGGAGGTTCTAAATGAGCGAGCTGCATCGACAGTCTTAACCCCCCACCTAGGGGAATTCAAACGTCTTTTTCCTGAGATAATCGATACTGATAACCGTCTTGATGCTGTCCAAACCGCAGCCCAAACTAGCAACGCCATAATTTTGCTTAAAGGAGCCAGAACAGCGATCGCTAATCCCCAAGGATTAACCTGGATCATTGCCCAAAGTACTCCAGCTTTAGCTAGAGGTGGTAGCGGCGATGTCTTAACTGGTTTAATGGCAGGCTTGGCTGCACAAGATCTAAAAACTGAAACCAGCAGTTTATTTAATACGGTAGCAACCTCTGCCTGGTGGCACGCTCAAGCAGGAATTAAAGCCGCCCAACAGCGGACTGAATTAGGAGTAGATGCCACAACCCTAGCACAATACTTAACGCCAACTATTAATCAGTTTCTAAAAGCTATTGAACAGATTTAATAGCGATAAATGATAAAAGGAAGTTGGCGACTTGATCTGAGAATTGAAGTAAGACTAGTAGTGGTATCAGGGATAGTATTGAATTGAAATATCTGCTCTCTCAATGTCTGACGGTCTATCGAAGTAGGAGAAGTTTTATAGCGTCTTATATATGCTGTGTAGTCTATGCCAATTTCATTGTCAATGTAGTAAGCACTATCAATCAAGCCTGACTTACTCGAAAGACTGTTTTTGCCTAAAATAAATAAGTTGTCATCGAGGGAAAGCCCTGTCTCTAAAGATTTGGAGTCGATAATAATATTATTATTACTGTTATTATTACTATTATTATTCTGAGCCTCACTGGTAGCAGGGTCTGTCTCAGACAATTGCTTCTCACTGACATTGCAGATATCGGTTAAATCCGTCAGTTGTCCGGAATCGTCGATTAGATAACATTCTGGTCGTTCTTGTGCGATCGCCGTAGCTGTTTGTGTCAACGCACCAATCGAACTCAGGCTAGTTAGAAATATTGTTAGTAGAAATTTAAATTTATAAGTCATTTTTCTAATTCGTCATCAACAACAACAGTATATTTACTGAGATCTTTATTGTTGTTTAAAAGTGGGTCGCTGTATTACTAAATTTAAATAAGTTTACATTGTATTACAGAAAAAAATAAAAGCTAATAGCGAAGAGCTAATAGCTTTTTAACAGTTACATTGACATTTCCCAATCTTAGTTTTTCTGCAAGCCCTATTTAATGCTTGTTAATGCTTGCTGTATCTTTTCTGCCAAGATTGGAGCCTGGGGTTCTTGAAGTATCTCTAAATGCTCTCCTGGAACGTCATAGATAGATAGTCCTGATTGAGCTAACTCTTGCCAATCTAATTTAGAATCCAAATCATCAGTAGCACGGAACATACTGATCTTTCCTGGATATGGTTGTATTTTATAACCTTGATTCACTGTTTGATGTTCTCTTTTTAAGCGAACATATTCTGCTTGATCAAAGTTGCGACTTGTTTGATCGACAAAATTATCTTGCACCCAATTGAGTTGGTATAAATTGGCTCTCAAAATATCTAGAGTATGCCCCATACGCCATTGAAGACGATTGTATAGGTGTCTGACTCCTTTAGTGCGAACTTTCTCTAGATGACCCCGAATACGCTCTTTGAGAGGAAGGCGTTTACGAACTGAGTTTTGCTGAGGACAAAAAGTATCCACCATGCCTAAAAACTTAACCTCTTGTCCCAGTGATACCAGGGTTTGGGCTACTTCATAGGTAATCAAACCACCAAAAGATACTCCTAGTAAATAGTAAGGTCCTTGAGGCTGAAGTCTTTGTACATTATGAGCATAGTATGCTGCTAGACCTCTAATGTCTCTGGGGTGAGGTACATCAGATTCATTACTGAAAAATGAGGATAATCCATGAAGAGTGATATTTGCCGAGAGATATTTAGCTAGGGGACGATAAAATTCCAAACCATAACCCAAGTTATGAATCGCAAACAAGTTTGGTTGAGAGTTGCCGTTTTTGATTGGCACAAAGCATTTAGGAATTGAAATTGACGGTTCTTGACGAATTAAGTTAGCTAAATTTTCCAGATTGGATGCTTGATATACGGTAGATACAGACATTTGTTGTTGATATTTCTGCTCGACTTCCGTAACCAAACGTGCGGCTAACAAGGAATTACCGCCCAATTCCATAAAACTATCTCTAATCCCAATTTCCTCAAGACCAAGAATCTCTTGCAACATTTGTACTAACTCCGATTCTAGGCGATCGCTTGGGGGAATAAGGGGTTGAGCAGGCTCAGAATCAATCAAAGTTGATAAGGTGCGGTAGTTTATTTTTCCACTAGTGGTTAAAGGCAAATTATCTACAAAGTACCAACTCCCTGGCACCATATAGGAGGGTAATTTTTCTCTTAGATAGTGACGCAACATGTCCGCCGTGGGCGGTTCTACTTTACTGGGCACAACATAGACGGCTAAAGTTTGACCTAAATTGTTCTCGCGGACAATTACGGCTGCTGCTTGCACTAATTCATGTTGAACTAAGACTGCTTCAATTTCCCCTAATTCAATGCGTAATCCCTGAATATTGACTTGGCGATCAATCCGTCCCAGAAACTGGATTGCTCCATCCTCTAAAAAACGACCTAAATCTCCTGTTTTATATAGACGCTCTCCTGGCACATAAGGATTTGCGACAAACTTTTCGGCAGTTAGTTCTGGTCGATTAAGATAGCCACTAGCAACTCCCGCACCACTAATATGAATTTCTGCGGCAACTCCAATAGGAACAGGCTGTAACTGTTTGTCCAGTAAATAGACCTTCATGTTAGGTATGGGACGTCCTACAGGAAGGGATTTAAAACCACAATCAATTGACTCGGGAATAGGATAGATTGTCACTACTCCTGTCCCCTCAGTTTGACCGTAAATGTTAGCCAGCTTGACTCCAGGTTTAAAAATTTTACGCCAGCATTGATAAATTTCTGGGGTTACCTGTTCTCCTCCTGCTGCTACCAGTCTTACCTGATTGTCTAATAAATTATTACGTTGCTCGCGATCCTGCTGCTCAATAATGCCAGAGAAGTTGCGCCAAAAAGACGGTACATGGTCTACTATCGTCACTTGATGACGTTTAATTAATTTAAATAACTCTAGGGGGTCTTTGGTTTCTTGAGCCGTAACGATTACCGCAGTTGCTCCCTGAGCCAGAGGGAGGAGTAATTGTCGGGCTGAAACTATGAGGGCAATTGAACCCCGATGGAGATAAGTATCTGCGGGAGTGATTTCTAAAACCACTTGTAATGATTGAACATAATGGCTCAAATTCCCCTGAGTTAACATTACCCCCTTCGGTTGACCCGTTGAGCCTGAAGTATAGACAATATGGGCTAAATCTGAGTCGTTGCTCGTCTGTTCTAAATTGCTTGGAGAGTAATCGGCGATCAAAGACCAATCTCGATCAAGACATACAGTCTGCTCAATGTGATTGGGTAATTTTTGCTCTAAACTCTCTTCGGTAACCAAGACTTTTACCTGAGCATCTTCGAGAATAAACTTCAGCCTTGCTGGAGGATTACTGATATCCAAAGGCACATAAGCTCCCCCTGCTTTTAAAATAGCTAATACTCCCACTACCATCCGCAGAGAACGGTGCATGCACAAACCAACTAAGGATTCTTTAGTTACCCCTAGGGTTTGTAGATAACGAGCTAATTGGTTGGCTTGAGTATTTAATTCGCCATAGGTTAACTGTTGTCCCTGGCAAATAAGCGCCACTGCTTCGGGATTCTGTCTTGCCTGTGCTTCAAATAATTGATGAATACATGAGCTAGGAAATTCAGTTTCGGTTTGATTCCATAACTTGATAACTTTTTGTCGTTCTGCCTCAGAAACTTGAGATAAATCAGTAACTTCAGAGTTAGCTGCCCTTGACTTAAGTAATACCTTTAACTGTCCTTGACAGTGACGATTTTTTCCTTTGGAAGTAGATGCTGAGAAATTGTTATTTAAATCCACAATAATAAAAAGCTAGTCAATAATCTTCATTACTTCGGACAGTCAAGATTTAGCCACTGAAATGATTAATCCTTGCTTTTTGCTTGAGGGCTTTAGACCCTATTCTCTCGTCAGTTATTTCTGCTTATCTAAAGTTATTGTCCGAAGCAATATAATCCTATAATAAACGCTTAATATAAATTAAGTGAGAAGTTAGATTATCGTCGTATGTGTTAGCAGGTTAGGACAGAAAAGTTAATTACTCGTAAGTAGTAAAGAGAGCGATCGCCTTCCTAGTGCTCAATCTGACTTCTCACCCACTGCCGAAATGCTTTCACCAACTCCAGATAATCTACTGTTTCGGCTTGTTGTAAAAATTGAGCAATTTCTGGAATAGGTAAATTTGGAAAAAATTGACTCTTTTGAGAAGTGATATGAGTGTTATTCTGCAATTGCTTGATGGCTAAAGATTCCCCATCATAAATCCAAACTTCTGCTACCCCCAGATCTGCATAAACTTGAAGGCGATTATAGGAACTGCTTGTAACATCAATTTCTATCACTAAATCTGGTGCTGGATCTTCAGTTAAATCCAGTCGCTTTTTACCACGAACCGCGTCGATATTGTCAATATAAAAACATTCATCTGGTTCTGCGCCACTCAGTTGAAGACGTTTAAAGGTGGTGGAACCAAGGGGATAAATCTGGATTTCTGATTCTTCAGCTAGCGTTTCTACAAATCGACCCATGAGGGTTTTACTCAATTCGTGTTCTGGGGAAGGAGCCATAATTTCTAGATTGCCACGATTATAAGTTAAACGGAGTCTGCGATCGCTCAGTTCTTCTAACAAGGTTTCGTAAGTCTGCCAGCTAATCCCCGAAAGGTGAATTATTTCATTCGGTGGTGTAATTATTGTTGCAGTCATAGTACTCTACCTTCTCCTTTTATTTTTCAATCCTGAAATCTTGGTTTTTAATTCCTCAGCCAGATTAATTAAATCCTCTTGAGCGATCGCCTGTTGTTCTCCTGATGCCAACCATTTCAAGTTAACAGTGCGGTTAGCTGCTTCTGCATCACCTAAAACTAAACAAGCAACTGCGCCACTGCGATCGGCTCTTTTGAACTGTTTCCCAAAGGCACTGCCACTGAGATCTAGTTCTACGGCTAAACCTAAGCTACGTAACTTTTGAGCTAATAATAAGCCTTGTGCTTCTGCTACTTCTCCACGAGAAACAAGATATAGATCAGGTGTATTAACAGGACTAGAATCGAGCTGTTGCAGTAATAAAACTAATCTTTCCATACCGATCGCCCAACCTACTGCTTGAGTTTCAGGGCCACCTAATTCTTTAACCAAGCCGTCGTAGCGTCCTCCACCACATACCGTAGCCTGCGCTCCCAGGTCAGCGGATTTGATTTCAAAGGCAGTGTGGGTATAGTAATCCAACCCTCTAACCAAACAATGATTAATTTGATACTTGATATCTAAGTCAGTTAATAACTGCAATACTTTATCAAAATGTTTTTTCGATTCTACGCTCAGGTGTTCGGTAATTTTAGGGGCATTCTGAGTAATTTCTTGAGTCTGAGGATCTTTACTGTCTAAGATTCTCATCGGGTTACGAGTCAAACGATCTTGACTATCTTCGTCTAAATCAGCTTTATAGGGTTCAAGATAGTTTACTAAAGCTGCTCGATATTGCTGGCGATCCTCACCGTTACCCACGGAATTAATATCTAACTCTAGATTTTTTAAGCCCAAAGTTCGCAGGATATCAGTTGCCAAAGCAATAACTTCCACATCGGCACGAGGAGCATCACAACCTAGTAATTCCAAGCCGACTTGATGAAACTGGCGTTGACGACCCGCTTGAGGACGCTCATAGCGAAACATGGGGCCAGTATACCAAAGACGCTGGACTCCTCCCTGAGCATGAAGTTTATTTTGGATATAGGCTCGTACCACACCTGCTGTCCCTTCTGGTCGGAGGGTAATAGACTTATTACCTCGACTACTAAAGGTATACATCTCTTTGCCTACCACGTCAGTCGCTTCCCCAATGCTACGCTCAAACAAAGCTGTTTGCTCAAAAATTGGCGCACGAATTTCTTGATATACGGCTCGACCCAGTATTTCCCTAACTGTTGCTTCAATTAACTGCCAGTAACCGACTTCCTCTGGCAATATATCTTTGGTTCCTCTTAATGCTTGAATCATTTACTACTCGATCAAAACCCTAAATTATTT
>CBDUCX010000182.1:0-11294 GCA_965365755.1 uncultured Pleurocapsa sp. | reverse complement strand
TGGAGTTTGCCTTCAAAAATCTTACTTCCCCAATGGAGGTAAACCCTATTGCTTCTATACAGACCTCTGACTTCTTATACACCAAAGATTTATGTCATCATCTAATTCACGCTATTTAATTAAGCTTGCTAGAGGTAACTTTGGCATTAAACAAAAACTGCAACAGCCATTTTTAGTAGTCTTGATAGTCTTTTTGTGTCTAACAACAGTAGTATCTTGTGCGCGGGCGCAAGAAGCCCAAATTCTACAAGCCAGTAAAGACAATACCCTGATCGAAAATTCAACGGGAGAGTTGAGTAATGGAATGGGTCCCTCGTTTTTTGTTGGAAGGACAAATCAAAACTCGGAAAGCATTAGAAGGGGTTTGATTGCCTTTGACATTGCCGAGCAGATTCCTGCTGGCTCAACCGTGACGGAGGTGAAGTTAACCTTAAATATGGAACGAACTCCTGGTGGGAATGAGTCCATAGAACTACATCGAGTTCTAGCGGATTGGGGGGAAGGAAATTCCAGCACGAAAGGTGGTCGAGGTGCCCCTACTACTGAGGGGGATGCTACCTGGATTCATACTTTTTATGATACAGATTTATGGTCAGAGCCAGGTGGTGATTTTGCCAGTGAGATCAGTGCTCAGGAAATGGTGGGAGATGTGGGAACTTACATTTGGAACTCAGACTCAAATCCAACAATGGTTCAGGATGTTCAGGAATGGTTAGATTCACCCCCTAGTAATTTTGGTTGGTTGTTATTAGGCAACGAAACAGCTTCGGGAACAGTCAAGGCTTTTACCAGCCGCCACAGTAGCGATGCGTCCCTCCAACCACAACTAAGTGTTAGCTTCCAGCCTAAAAATAGTTAAATTAAGCAAAAACTATCCCATGAAATTGATTTTGGTTCCCATGATGCTGTGTTTATCAAGCCTATTGATGGCTTTTGCTTGGTTGGGTCATATCCGATTCCGTCATCAAGGGTTTTTCTTGGCTTTGATCATCAGTTGGGTGATTGTTCTCCCAGAATATGTTTTGAATGTTTCAGCAATTCGTTATGGTCATGGAGTCTATACGGGAGGGGAAATGGCAGCATTTAATCTTGGTACTGGAGTCTTGTCTGTTGCTCTTGTGTCTCGTTTGTTTCTCAAGGAGTCCCTCAACAATTATCAAATAGCCGGTTTTTTCTTAATGACCTGGGCAATTATTCTGGTTGTTTATGATTAATTTCGAGAAGAAGCACAAGTGTTTCAGTATATAGATTAGTTAGTTTTCTTGATTATTCAAGTAATTTTAATAGTCCAAATAATCGAAATATAAATTTAATGTTAAAATGTATGATAAAAAAACTAAAAAAAAGCAAATAATGTAAAGAAGTATGTAAATTCTTTGATTGAGAAACAGAATAACAAGTAGTTCATTGTATTGTTATGAATAGGCACTACAAATAAATACTCAATTTGGAATAAGTATCATGAATAAAGAAGCTTTGATGGCTGCCCTTGATGAACTAATTGCTAAAAAAGAAGGAGTAGAAAAAATTATAGCTCAACTCACAAAGCAAGTGTGGCAGATCGATTGGACTGTTGCTGTCTTTGATATCTTGAGTCATTATTTAGAATTTGACATTCCCTACTTCTATCGTTTTATGTCAATGGATATTGGAGATGAAGCTGAAGAAAAGCAACTACTTCACGATTGGATTGATTCCAGAGATGCTGTAACCAAAGAAATAAAAGCTACATTTCCTACTTTAGTAGAAGAACTGAACCAAGTGAGAGTAATTGCACGCCAGGGTTAAATTATTTAATTTAGCTAGAAAGCAATTCGACGGCAGTTTATGTATTGATAGCTGCACTGTATTGATGAGGACGTTTGTCAACTAAAAAAAAGTTGTATAGGGTGCTTAGAAAATATTTTTAAATGTAATATAAATTACTTTTTTTTGGAATTACATTTGAATTTAAAAGTATCTTATGTATTAAATTAATCATAGTTGATTCAAGTTCATATTGAGCAACATGTTAATTGATAACTGAAATCATAGTTTTGACGTTGCGCTGACTTTACTTAATCGACTTCAGTTTATTTAAGAATCTAAAGTCTTTAATTGAGTATCTCCAGCAATTCTAAACACATCAAATACTGTAATTAAAATCAAAAAAAGTGACTTTTGATGACCAAGCAAAAACGTTTGAAACAAGGACTGGCTTGTCTGAATCAACTTGCCAAGCAATAGTTAAAACTGTACTTGATCTAGCTGAGATTGAAACTAATGCTCAAGTGGTGGAAGTTGGCGCAGGAACGGGACAAATTGGTCGGTGGTTCGCTACTGAACCAGTTCAATATTTGGGTTTCGATCTTTCCCAGGCAATGTTGGAACAGTTCCGTCAGCATCTAGATCAAGATCTAAGTATGCAACGGGAAAATTTTAATCTACTCCAAGGAGATGCCAATCAACGTTGGCCAGTATCCGATAACATAGCAAACCTGATTTTTAGCTCCCGTACTTTACACCTACTGAACTTAGAACACGTTGTCCATGAAAGCTTGCGTATTGCTCAACCAAAAGGATCGGTAGTAATTGTGGGTAGTGTGCAGCGAGATAAGAACGGTGTCAAAAATCAGATGAGGAAGCAGATGCAAACTTTTCTGGCTGAGAAATCTTTGCGGGGAAGACAAAAAAATAAACTCATCGGTCAACTGATCGAACTATTTACCCACCATGGAGGGAAAGCAATTGAGCCTGTGGAAGCATCTCGCTGGCAGGTAGTGAGTACCCCCAGACAGTCTCTAGAATCTTGGCGGGGCAAAGCCAACTTAGCTGGTATTGAGCTAGATGATGGAATTAAGCAAAATGTCCTCGATCAACTAGAAGTTTGGGCAAACGAAACTTTTGGTGGATTAGATCAACCCATCGAATCTGAAGAAACTTATCTACTCCAAGGCGTTCGCCTTAACTAAACTATGAAAAATATGATTCTGACCCAGGACAACGATTTTCTTTCTGAATTGGGGAAATCCTTAATTTCAGGTTCTCTGAGCGACGAGGGACTTCTGGCACAAACGGCTACTCAACCACCAATTCAGATTTTACCCGATGCTAACCTGCTGAAAATTGGCGGACAGAGTTTTATTGATCGTGGAAGGGCTGCGGTTTTCCCACTGATAGACGAAATTGTCGAAAATCTTGGTCACCACAAGATGATTATTGGTACTGGAGGAGGAACAAGAGCCCGTCATGGTTATAGTGTGGGACTAGATTTAGGTCTACCTACGGGTGTTTTGAGTGTACTGGGTACTTTTGTCAGTATGCAGAATGCTCGGATGATCCATTTCTTGCTGGCTAAACATGGGATCCCCTTTATTGAACCAGTGCAGTTTCCTCAACTGCCTCTTTACCTAGCAGAGCGCGGTGCAGTGATTTTCTTCGGCATGCCGCCTTATATATTCTGGCATGAGAACCCGATGGTGGGAAGAATTCCGCCCCATCGCACAGATACAGGCTCTTACCTCATTAGCGAAGTTTTCGGCACCAAGTCGATGATTTTCATTAAAGACGAGGAAGGTTTATATACTGCCGATCCCAAAAAAGATCCTGATGCCAAATTCATCAAAAAAATCTCCGTAGCAGAGCTGCAAGCATTAGATTTACAAGATGTAGTAGTGGAGCGTCCCGTATTAGAAATGATGCAACGAGCAGAAAATCGTCGTTCTATTCGTGTCATCAATGGACTGGTGAAAGGCAATCTCACTCGTGCCCTCAATGGAGAAGATGTCGGGACGCTGATTTATGCAGACTGATAAACATTGAACAAATAACTGGTAACTGTTTGCTGTTCGCTGATTTGCATCCATGCAATTTAAGCTTCAATACCTTGAAAGGTGGGCAAAATTAATTGACAACGAATAAGTACAGATAAGTACAGACAAGGCATGCCTTGTCTCTAACAACTGATAACTGATAAATGAAATGACTTATACAGAATCCAATACTGATCAACGCAATCATCTTCAATCGATGTTGATGCGAGAAAGTTTGCTAGATAGAGAGGTGCAGAGGTCTACTGAGCCTAAGTCTGACGAAGCTCCAGTGATCCGCATGCTGCCCAATGCCCATGTGGTTAAGATTGGTGGTAGGTCGATTTTGGATGCAGGGCGATCGCTGATGTATCCTTTAGTGGATGCGATCGCAACTTGTCTCGATTCTAAAAAACTGATTTTGGGGACAGGGGGAGGCGCAAGAAGCCGTCATGTGTTTTCAATTGGCATTGATTTAGGGATGCCGGCTGGGGTGCTGGCGCAACTAGCTCAAGCTGATGCCTTGGGAAATGCTCATATTCTCGGCGCACTGCTATCTTCTCATGGTGTAGTTGCTATTCCGCCTGAAATTTTTGGTCATCTACTACCACTATTTATCAACAGTGTACCAGGGGTGATTTTTACTGGGGTGCCTCCTTATGCCCTCTGGGAACATCCTTCAGAAGTAGGACGTATTCCTTCTCATGGTAGTGATGCGGGTTGTTTTCTCCTGGCGGAATGTTTTGGTTGCAAGACGTTAACCCTAGTTAAAGATGTGGATGGACTTTATGATCGAGATCCCAAACTTGACTCCACGGCTAATTTTATCCCAAAAATTTCTGCTGCTGAGTTAAAAGAACGTAATCTAGAAACATTACCCTTTGAGCGTATTTTAATTAACTTACTAGCTAATTCCCGACTAGTAGACAAGTTCCAAATCATCAATGGAGGTGTTCCAGAAAGATTAGAAGCCGCTCTTAATGGGGAACATGTTGGGACAATTATCTATGCGGAATAATAAATAACTACTAACTACTAACCACTAACCATAGGTTAGAAAATGAACGGAAGACGAAAGTTTTTAGGATTAAGCTTATTGGCATTCTTGTCAGCTTGCGCTGCTGCCAGCCTGGAAAGTAGAGATTCATCCTCAGTTAACCTGACGATTTCTGTCGCTGCTAGTTTGCAAGATGCGATTAAAGAGATTGGCAATTTATATAGTCAACAGGTGCCGACTGTTAAGCTTACCTATAACTTTGGTTCTTCTGGTGCCCTGCAACAACAGATTGAACAAGGCGCGCCAGTGGATGTTTATATTTCCGCAGCCGAGCGCAATATGGATGTTTTAGAGCAGAAAAACTTGTTGCTCAGTAATACGCGCCGAAATCTGCTGCAAAACGAGGTAGTTCTGATTACATCCAAGAATAATACTGATATTGAGAGATTTGCCGAATTGCAGAAGGATTTTGTCAATACAATAGCCATTGGCGCTCCTGATAGCGTACCCGCAGGAAAATATGCCAAAGAAGTTTTGGACTCTCTTAAATTATCTAAATCCTTAGAAGATAAGTTTGTTTTTGCCAAAGATGTACGCCAAGTTTTAGCCTATGTAGAAACTGGTAATGTTGAGGCGGGTATGGTTTATAGTACTGATGTTCTAATATCAAAACAAGTCAAGATTATACAAACAGCCCCGATCAATTCCCATTCTCCCATTATCTATCCTGTTGCGATCGTGGGAGATAGTAAACAACCAGAAATCGCTCAAGAATTTATCCAATTTCTGTTGAGTAACGAAGCTAAAAATGCTTTTATCAAATATGGCTTTAGCACAGCAAATAGCAATTAGCAATATTGACTATTATCAATTTAATATGGTTTGTTATGAAAAATTCTGTAAATTGAGTTAATAACTGAGAGATATTAGTTTGAGTAACTGCCGCCAAAATCCTAACATTAACTTCTTTATATTCATGGATAACTCGATTACGCATCCCACGAATAGCATTGATAGGAACTTGAGGATTAGATTGAACAAATTCTGGAAAAAATCGGTAAATGCCTTCCCCTATAACGACAATTTGATATAGTACAGAGGACTAAGTTTTAAGATCTTTATTAAAAGCTATAAAATCTAGATTTTCACAAAATTCTATAATTAAATTACAAGCTCTAATTATGTCTAGTATAATTTCTTGATCTCTGTTCATAAATTATCTTGGCATTTTCAAGAATGTTTTTTTTGCGTATCCAGTTATGACTTTGTTCAATCGCTCTTTTAGTTACTACATCAACGGGATGGTTAAATAATTCACTTAATTTCTGTTCAATATCATCCAGATCGAAGAATGTAATTTTAGCATCTTCAGCAAACGATACCAGCACGTCTATATCACTATTAGGATTAAAATCTTCTCTTAAAACCGAACCAAATAAAGCTAATTCTTCTATGTGCCATTGTTGGCAAATGTGATCTATTTTTTCAATTTCTAAATTAATATTTTGCATTTAGTTTTCATTATTAATTATTTTCCAATTCTGATGTTTGCCTTTTTACAACTATTCTAATGCTTTATCAAGATGTTGAGCATTTTTGGAACTTTTCATACTTATTACTTTTTATCTAAAAAATGCCTCTAGACTTTTCTCCTCTCTGGATTTCTTTGAAAACAGCTTCCGTTGCTACTGTTTTTGCTTTCATAGCAGGGATTGCTGTAGCAGAGGTGATGTTTAACTATCAGAGCAAGATAAAAGGTCTAATTGACGGTATTTTAACTCTACCCTTGGTACTTCCTCCCATTGTGTTAGGGTTCTTATTGTTATTATTATTCGGTAGAAATAGTCCCATTGGACAACTATTACAGCAATGGGGAACTAGCATTCTTTTCTCTTGGCAAGCCACAGTAATCGCCTCTACTGTGGTGGCATTTCCCTTGATGTATAAAACTACCTTGGGAGCATTTGAACAAGTTGATCGCGATCTCATCAACTGCGCTCGTACTTTAGGCGCGAATGAGACTCGGATCTTTTGGCAAATAGTACTGCCGTTAAGCTGGCGAGGGATTGTTTCTGGGACAATTTTGACCTTTGCGCGGGCATTGGGAGAATTTGGCGCGACTTTGATGTTAGCAGGCAATATTCCTGGTAAAACCCAAACCATGCCCTTAGCTATTTATTTTGCCGCAGAAGCGGGGAACATGGAACAAGCCTTGATTTGGGTGATAATTTTAGTTGCGATCGCTTTAGGAGTAATTGCTACAATTAATTATTGGTTTAATACAGACGGTTTTTTTGATCGCCTAGGTGACAAATTGGGGGCATCAGTCATTAGTCGCTGGGCATCAATTATTAGTCGTCGGTTTTCTTTGTTTCAAGCTACCTCAGTTACTCAACCAGAAATTAGAACTCAAGAGGAGCAAGAATTAGTTGTTGAATTATACAAAGACTTACCTAGCTTTAGTCTGACAGCTAACTTAAGTGCCAATGAGCAGCCGTTGGGAATCTTGGGGAGTTCTGGTTCGGGTAAAAGTATGACCTTACGGTGTATTGCTGGTTTAGAAACTCCAACTAGGGGACGTATTATTCTCAACGGACGCAAATTATTTGACTCGCACCAGAAAATTAATCTGCCTTGTCGCCAACGTCGCCTTGGT
This sequence comes from uncultured Pleurocapsa sp., assembly GCA_965365755.1. Lineage (GTDB taxonomy): Bacteria > Cyanobacteriota > Cyanobacteriia > Cyanobacteriales > Xenococcaceae > Waterburya. The sequence goes on along the minus strand of CBDUCX010000182.1, from coordinate 3,853 downwards.
TTTGTCTTTCAAAATTACGCCCTATTTCCCCACATGAGAGTTGCTCGTAACATTGGTTTTGGCTTACAGCATCTATCCAAAGAAAAACGGCGCCAGCAAGTCCAAAAGTACCTCGATTTAATGCAGTTACAGGGGCTAGAAAAACGCTATCCCCATCAATTATCAGGAGGTCAACAACAAAGAGTGGCATTAGCTAGAGCCTTAGCCATTGAGCCAGAAGCATTACTACTGGATGAACCTCTCTCAGCCTTAGACAACTATTTACGCAGTCAAATTGAACAACTACTGGCTGATGTTTTTGCTAACTACAATGGAGTGGTACTTTTCGTGACCCACAAATTAGAAGAAGCTTATCGAGTATGTCAAGATCTGGTGATTCTCGATCGCGGAAAAGTAATTGGATCTGGTCATAAACAAGATATTTTCCAACATCCGCCTAACTTTAAAGTGGCACAACTTACGGAGTGTAAGAACTTTTCTCGTCTACAAATTGTCGATCAGCAGCAGATCAAAGCTCTTGACTGGCATTGTAAGCTTAACGTTATTCCGCAGCTTAAGCCATCATTAACCTATGTCGGCATCCGCGCTCATCATCTCAAGTTTGTTACCCAGCAAGAGACAGTTAATACTTTTAATACTTTTCCCTGTTGGTTAGTCAGAAACAGTGAAACACCCCACCGCATGACGCTTTATCTTAAGCTGCACTCGCCTGGAAACCATGAGCTAGATTATCATCTGCAAGGAGAGGTTTTCAAAGAAAAATGGGATGAAATCAAAGAACAACCTTTTCCTTGGTATGTTTATTTAGACCCTGATAAATTAATTTTAATGAGTAACTAATACCAGATACCCATAAGATAATAAATAATAATTGAAGATCGGCAATCTCTCTAGAAATAATTGCGATTCTTACATTATGTCCTACAATAAATATTCTGAATATTCAACTAAAAACCTCAGCTTAGTAGCTTTCTATGGTCATAAACCTGTCGAGTTAATTAACTTAATTCAAAAGCTGCAAGAACATCTAGCAAATCATCCCTTAGTTCAGGATCAATTTATTCCCTATCAAATAGAGCAAGTACATGGAACGATTATTGGTTGCGAAGGATTCCCAACCGAATCGGGAATCATCAGTAAATGGTTTCACGAACTTAGACAAGAAACTAGATATATCGATTTGCCTGGTTTAATTAATCATCTTCAGCATCAGGTTAATTTACCTTTATCTATTCGCTTTGCTGGCTTTGAGCCTAATACGAACTATAATTTCCTCAGTCGAGATCAACATCCCTATTTTCGCTCCTGGCAACTTCAACTAGCAGCAGAGCAAACTATTCCTGTACTAATTGGTTGGTCATGGTCAAACAACGGTGTTTCTCTAGCAATAGACAATCTGCGTCGAGACTTACAGCAATTTAATCTACTGCATAAATATCATAAAACTGATCAGGCGATCGATAACGACTTTTATTTGCGTTTAGGAACTATTGATCGGCTGCTAACCTCTAGCGAAATCGAGGCAATTGCTGCTGACATGCGCGACCTATTAGCAACTCTCCCTGCTTTGTATATTCCAATTAACTTAGAAAACTTGGTTTTGGTTGAATATCAAGACTTGTCCCTTACTCCAGCCACAACCAGAATAATCCCTGTTACTGCCAGTCCTCCCAATCCTGATTAAAGATGGAAGTATTCGGAAATGCCGTCGGATTGCCACTCTCTTCTAACTTCTTTTTCAATGCTCGTAGTTGTTTTTCCTCAAGAAAGGACTCATCTACCAACTGATAAGGCATAACCTCCTCTTCTAAACCAAATATGGCGGCAATTCCCGCAGCAGCACCCGAAGACCATTCAAAAGAATGTACTCGATAGGCAGCAGCAGCAATATGACTGGTAGCAATACTCTTACCCGCCACAATTAAATTATCAATTTCTTGGGGAATCATCGCTCTTAAAGGAATTTGAAAAGGATAAGCCTGTCCACCGCCTTTTCTTTCTCCTTCACGTTCTGTATTCCCCGCTTTCTCCGCAGGGCTTTCACTCATACAAGGATGAAAATCGATCGCATAATGACCAACTCCAACAGAATCAGGATAGATAGTCGAGCGAGTTCTCCTGGTGATTTGCTCAATCTCCATCTCTTTGTTAGTCACTGCTTCGCGACCGTCAACTTTTGTCCATAATTGACGATAGGTTTGGTCATTAAGATTTTGACCGTAATATTCATCTTTGTAGTCAGCGCGGGAAATATCTATTTCCGTGATGGTAAAGCCCTGGGAATAGCCTGGAGACACTCTGCCAATAATTCTTCTTCCCTCTCGGATATAGGGGTATTTTGATAGACCATGAGCCGTACCCATAGGTGAGTCTAACCCTGTAAGTAACCGATGATTAGGATGGGGTTTTTTGACACCATCTCCTAACTGGGAATCTGTGGTTCCCCGTACCAGCCAATAAAAATAACCCAGAGCATGATCTTCCCCTCGGCTTAAAGTTTTGGTACGCAATCCTCCCATCCAGCCACCAGACTCAAGTTGACCCAATGTTTTAAGTTGCTCGCGGGTATAAACTAAATTATCTTCCGCTGTTCCTGGTCGATAATCGTTACCCCAAGTCCAATTCTGCATCGAGATGTCCCCAGGAGTAGGGGCAGTAAATTCAATGCCGCCAAATTTTTCTAACTTGCCCCTCTCAGGACTCCAGATACGTCGATAGGTAAAAACTAAATTAAAATCAGCTAATCTTTCTAGTTCATAACTGTAGTAGTTCTTATGCCGGTCATAAAAGAAGGGCTGATCATGTTCTTGAGCATCTTCTGTCGCCTCCATAGCAAAGGTATAGGTAAATCCTTGGGTACAGTAAGGATCGGCATCCAAGCTGGAAGAAGAAGGTTCAAAGGAAGAAAGGGGATCAATCCCCAAGCGATAAGGTACATCAGCCAAAGCGACAATTTCTCCTGTTTCTGTGGCTTCAATAACGTACCAGTCCGCAGCTTTTTCCGACTCGGCTGCGGGTACAAAGCGAATTATTTCTTTTTTGAACCTGCGGGAATCTTCATAGCTGTAGGCATCTTCGATGGTACTAGAAAGAGGCAGAGTATTCAGGGGTAAATATTTACTTTCGGGTGTGTGTTGAATAGCAACGGCACTCTGTATTTGTTTTCCTGTCCCTTTTCCTGCAACGGATTCAATGGCTAAATCTTTGACCACCGTGGTGGGAAACCATTTCAAAGTACCTTCTCCCTTCTCTTCAGCCTCTTTAAGCTGTGACCACATCACTTTATGGGCATCTTTAGGCAAAAAACAAGATACGCTGACCCAACAATCTCCAGGATTTAACTGCTTGTAATACTTGGCAATGCCCTCCCTAAATCTCAAGTAACCATCAGGAAAAAATAGACGGGAGCGTTGAGTAGTTCGTTCATCTAAAGCAGAAGTCCCCTGAGAAGAAATCTGACCACCTACCCAGTCAGTAATTTCGGTCATGCAGACTGTTTTTCCCGCTAATAAAGCTTCGTAGCTGGCAGCTACACCTGATAATCCACCACCAATTACTAAAAGTTCACATTCTTCGGTACGGTCTATACTAGGCGGAACTGCCCTAGCTGATAACCCAGAATCCCAAATAACTAAACCCAAAGATAATGATACTAGCGATTTAATCCAACCTAATGACACCTCAGATCTCCCTTCTAATATGGTCACTCAATCAATATAGTTCCCAATTCAACATTTTTTCTACTGTTTACTGCCGAATCAGTCCTTTCTGTGGATGCCTTATACTAATTTCAGGCATTTAAACCCCATCCAGATTGAAAACAGTAGTTTGGTTTCGAGAAATATTTTAATTA
>CBDUCX010000181.1:0-11395 GCA_965365755.1 uncultured Pleurocapsa sp. | reverse complement strand
TGGTTAGCCATCATGTTTTTTACCGCTAACGTCTCAGTATAGATAGCTTGGTTTTCACGTACTAACTGAGTCGTTAATTTGTGTAAAAAGTCTTTACGGCAATCGGCTATTTTAGCGTGCAGCTTTGCTACTTTTACCCTTGCCTTATATCGGTTATTTGAACCTTTCTTTTTCTTAGCTAGTCTGCGCTGTAAAGTCTTGAGCCTAGCTTGGTATTTCTGGTAATGCTTGGGATTTCCTGAAGCAAATCCTGTAGATGTCACCATCACATCTTTGACACCCAAGTCTACACCGATCTTTCCTTCTGTCTTTTTCCATTGTTCTAATTCTGACTCGACTAGGAAAGATACAAAATACCTATTGCTAGGATCTTTAGATATTGTCTAGTTCAATCTCTTTTCTCCAAATACGCTGGGTTATGTTTTTGTATTCTTTCCCTTTGGCAGATTTTTGAGCGAGCTCTAAAAGCATGATTTCAGATTCTATGTCACCTTGCTTTTCTTTTTCTTTCTTTAATTGGTCGTTTAAAACCTTGATATTTTCTTGCATTTCTTGGGTATTTTTCAAAATGTTTATCTTTAGTTTCTTATAGTGTTCCCTGTATATTCTTATTGATTACATTCTGAAAATAATAACTTTACACTTACGCAATATCTTGTCCCTGGCTTTGCTTAGCTTCCTTTGCTAACGCTGATTGTTTAAATTCGACAGTTAAATTTGTGGAATCTTCTGTCTCCAAAATTGATCCATCAGGGTTTTCCAAGACAAATCCCGCATCACGAATCATCGCTAAATCATTACTGGCAGATTGTCCTACAGTAGTCAAATAATCACCGACAAAGATGGAGTTAGCAGGATATAAACCCATTACCTGTAGCGATCGCAAATGAACTTCTCTGCCCCCTGCAATTCTAATTTCCTGTTTGGGTAAGATAAAGCGAAATAAATTAAGAATTCGTAAGCAACGCCGAGGATTAAGCTGATTTATATCTGCTAAAGGTGTTCCTGCAATGGGAATTAGGAAGTTGATCGGCACACTGGTAACATCTAATTCTCTGAGGGAATAAGCCAAATCAATGATATCCTCATCACTTTCATTCATCCCCAGAATACCCCCTGAACAAGTGGTAATCCCTGCCTTTTGCACATTTTTGATTGTTGTCACGCGATCGCCAAAAGTATGGGTGCTACAGATATTTTCGTGGTGGTTTTCCGAAGTATTGAGGTTGTGGTTAACTCGATCAACTCCTACTTCTGCTAAACGTTGAGTTTGAGCTTCATTTAGTAACCCTAAACAAGCGCAGATTTTTAAATCATGTTTGCTTTTAACTGCTTTAAATGCTTCTAAGACACTGTTGAACACTGACTCTGATGGCGATCGCCCTGAAATTGCCATACAGAAAGTACCAGCCTGTAAACTAGCTGCTCGATCTGCTGCTGCCACAATCTTTGATTGGGCAATTAGAGGATACTTTTCAATCTCCGCAGTCGAAATTTTAGACTGGGAACAATAATTACAGTCTTCGGGACATAAACCACTTTGAGCATTGAGTAAAAAGTGTAGCCTAACGCGATTTGACCAATAGTGATGACGCACTTTATAGGCTGCTGCCAACTGCTCCAGCAATACTACATCAGTGGCATTGAGAATACCTTTCGCCGTAGGGCGATCAATCAATTCTCCTGATAGGGAAAGTTCTGCTATGGCACCGTAGTCAAGATTAGTCATCGGGTTCATCAATAGAGAATTTTAGAGAACCTTATTGTTTTACCATAACCAGACTGAATTAAATCGAGAGAAAAATTTAAAAAAGTTCGGAGTTCGGAGTATGCCCTACGGGCACGCTGCGCGAACGGAGTTCGGAGTTAATCAATTGAATATCTTGATTTAAAGTATTGATCTAACCACTGTTGAATATCTGTCAAAACCTGATCAGGAATTTCCCAGGGAAAAAGATGGGCTACCTGGGGATAGTTCTTATACTTGCAATTTTTGAGATGTTGGGCTGTTTTCTCACTAGCATTAGCAGTAATATGGCGATCGCATTCCCCCGATAACATCAAGCAGGGAATATCGATGTGGTGTAAATCCTTCTCGCGGTTATAACCCTGTTTAATTGCTGTAAATAAGGCTTGGTTGGCTACCCTAGAAGTCTGAAGATAAGCGGGTACTCCCTCTGTTGCCAAATATTGATAAGACTCTGGCTTGTGGTTGTTGATCAGATAGCGAAAAAGCGATCGCTTGCCAAAAGTATCAATATTCCATTGCCAAGCTGGTTTTAGATAATTCAAGATACCGCCAACACCCGTAAATAAAAGATCCTGCCAAGTTACTCTAGGATGGCTACTAAGGGGATGAGCCGCCGTAGCAATTAAAATCATACCGCTAAACCTTTGAGGCTGCTGGAGGGCTAATTCCATTGCGATAATACCCCCTAAAGACCAACCCAATAACAAACATTGCTCTATCTGATGTTGATCCAATAAAGCAATAATATCGGTTAAATGATCCTGCATCACAAAAGTTTCCTGGTAGCGACTCTTCCCATAGCCCCGCAGATCTGGAGTAATGGTTTGATACTGCTGAGATAAATAATTACTAAATACAGACATACTTGTAGTACAACCAGGATGACCATGGAGACATAAGATGGGATATCCTTGTCCTTTAATTTCTGTATTTAATTCCATGCTTTTGGGTATAACTATTCAATTTCTGGAGGAAATTCCTTGTGAATCAGGATTTGATAGAGTCGATTACTATCGGCAACAGCCACTGTAAAGACTAGGTTTTCATATTCCAGCTTTTCTCCCTGATCAGGTATCTTTTGCCACTGCTCTAAGAGAAAGCCTCCTAGTGTATTGTAATCCTCGGCTAAGGGTAGAGTTAACTCTAATTGTTCATTAACTTCCTCCAGATTTATTTGTGCTGACACGAGGAAGGTATCTTCGTCAAGCTTTTGAATTGCTTCGACTCCTGTTTCGGGATCATTACCCGCATCGCCCACGATCTCAGCAATCAAGTCATGGAGAGTAATTAGACCAGAGGTGCCACCAAATTCATCAATAACGATAACTATTTTTTGCATCGAGCGCTGCATCGAAGGCAATAGTTCATTGAGAGATGTGGACTCGGGAATAAAGCTAACAGGCTCTAGCCAAGGCTCTAGAGTAGAATCGCGGTTAAGTTCTCCCTTAGCTAATGGTTCAGATAGTTTTTTGTAGTGAATAATTCCTCGAATATCATCTAATGAATCGCCGATGACAGGATATCCTGAATACCCATATTCGACGATAGTTTGTAAGAACTCGCCAAAAGTAGTGCTCAAGGAGAGAAATTTAATATCTGTACGGGGAATCATCACTTCCTTGGCGGTGTCATCACGAAATTCAAAGACGTTTTTTAGTAGCTTTCTTTGTTCCGCTTCTAAGCCAGATTCTCTCTCCGTGGCAATAATTAGCTGTAATTCCTCTGAGGTTACTTTTTCGTACCATCCTTCACCACTATATTCAACGCCGATTAGTTTCAGTAGCAGGCGAGTTGACAAGTTCAAAATGGAGATAAAAGGACGAAAAATACGAGCGATCACTAAACTTGGTGGCCCAAAAAATCGTGACAGTCTTTCGGGATACATTAAAGCTACAGACTTAGGACAAAGTTCGCCCAAAACAATCTGGAGATATGCCAAGATAATAAATGCCAGAGGAAAAGCGATCGAATGAGCAATTACCTCAGATAGATAGGGGGGGAACTTGAGAAGCTGAACGAGAGCCATAATTGACACCGCAATCGTTCTTTCTCCCACCCAGCCCAATGCCAAGCTAGAGAGAGTAATACCTAGTTGAGTAGTAGAGAGCAGGCGGTCGATACTTCTTTGAAGAGACTGTACAGTTTGAGCCTGAATATCTCCCTCTCTAACCAGTTGACTGATACGAGAGCGACGAACGGAAACTATCGAAAACTCTGCGGTAACGAAAAAGGCATTGATCGCAATTAGCAGAAAAATACCAATAAAAGTTAAGACTAGATTTTGTTCAGCCATCAATTAACTAACCAAAAACGAGTAGTATTAGCTTCTAGTCCGCAATCAACTTGCTGGTTCATTATCTTTTTTGATCATTAACTAAGTTATACACTTTTTGGAGAATGTCTTCCTCTTTAATGATTTTTAGACCTTTATGTTCCCCCCCCAAGGGCTTTTGATTCATTGTTTTGTCACGAGAATTAACATCTGGCTGTGTAACTACCTTCAGCGCTTCTGCACCGATAAAGTAGCCGATATAAGAACTAGCCGCGCCAGCCAAAAGCATCATCAGGAATAACAATATGGTGAGCCACAAATTAACTCTTATTTTCATGCGATCGCATTTTTTTTAGATAGATGTTGTCAAAGATACCAGACTTACTAATATAATGGTCTACTAGAGAAGAAAAAATCAATGCCCAGGGTTGGCCGAGCGGTTTAGGCAACAAACTCATAATTTGTGCAAGGCAGGTTCAACTCCTGCACCCTGGATTCTAATACTGCCCATACTTGGAAGAGATTATGGCTTATTGCCCAAAATCTGAAAAGGGTATAATTACTCAAAACCTACCCATAATTTGCCTAAAACATCAGGTAATAAAATATATCGGCGATTGCGACTTTTCTAGTTCGGTTTTACTTCTTGGTAAAGCTATCAAAACCAGATAGTATCGAGACACATCAGAAGTATTATCTTTATTTTTTTCATTTGGGTACTACTTAAGAGAAAAGAAGTTAGAGGAGGTCGAATACTAACGTGCAAAACTGGTTGCTGCAAAATCTAAGCGATGTACTTAATCGAGAACAAAAGATACAGAGCATCGGTGAACCGAAAACTATGAACTATTCTGATGTAGATCAGGTAGTCGAAAGAAATGTAAATCTCAAGCATCATCGGCAAAAGCATCGTTTAGTAGAGCTAAATGCCCAACAAGAATGGCGTAGCGGTATTTCGGCTGTGGAAGAACTTCTCTTAGCTGAAATTAATCGCGAGCAAAAAACCGTTTCTTCAGCAAAGCTGGGTCTAGTTTTTTCGGCACCTGTACCCCTGTTAAGCAATCGGGATCTCTTTTCTAAATTTCAGTCAGCAGTCTTTACCATGGATGCTTTTAGGGTCAACGCTTTAATGCCCTGTCGTAAGTCAGCAGATAGTAAGCAAGCAATTAAGCAGGATACATCACCTCTAATTAAACTACCTTTAATCCCCCAAGATCCCATTGGTCAAGAGCAGTTTTGTTTTATTTTAACCGCTAGTTTTGGTTTAATCGTAGTCTTAGGACAAGACTCCGAAGGCAATGCTAAGTTTCACTTCTCCTTCGATCCTGTGACTCTGGGGGAAGTTTGGACAACCTTGCGATCGCGTCTAGTAATTACCAATTACAGCCATTTAGAGCATTTAGATAGCTTAGTAGAGCAATTTGCTCCACCAGATCCAGATTATCGTTTAGTTACCAGATTTAGCCAGCTTTTACTACAGCATTTACCTAGTCAGAGTACTTTAACATCTCCTTCCCGTCAGGTAGGAATTACGGCGACAACTTCAGAATTAGATCAGCTTAAATCTGCTTTCAGCACTAAGGATGCTACTAGCCATGTGGAAATGGAACTGTTACAGGCTCTTACTCATGAGGTACGTACACCCCTAACCACTATTCGCACCCTAACCAAACTATTGCTCAAGCGTAAGCAAGACTTCAAGCCCAATGTAGTTCAGCGGTTACAAACTATCGATCGTGAGTGTACTGAGCAAATAGAGCGCATGGAGTTGATTTTCCGTGCTGCTGAATTAGAATCTACTCCTCCCACTGCTAAACCTGTAGAACTGGTACCGTTTTCCCTCGAACAGGTATTTCATCAAAGTATTCCTCGTTGGCAAGAGAAAGCCAAACGACGCAACGTCGAGCTAGAATTCACTCTTCCCCAAAGTCTACCTAAAGTAGTCAGTGACCCTAGTATGTTAGACACGGTACTAACTGGGTTGATGGAAAGCTGTACTCGTGGTTTGCCTACTGGAGGACATGTAGATGTCATCGTCTCTACGGCAGGAAATCAGCTTAAGCTTCAGGTACTTTCCCAAGCCAGTAATAATGATAATCCTTTTAAATCCCTGGGACAGTTACTTACCTTTCAACCAGCAACAGGTTGTCTTAGTCTGAATTTGGATGCAACTAAAAACATCTTTCAGGCTTTGGGAGGAAAGCTTACCGTCAGACAAAGACAAAAACAGGGTAAAGAATTAACGATCTTTCTTCCCTTGGGCAACTCCTACAACGCTTCCAAGGCATAGACTCCCATTCCCACTTGAGGCGCAGAACTATAGTCATATTAATTAATTTCTGTCAGTTTATCTGTACTAAAAGTAATGACTAATGACTAACGACTAACGACTAACAAGAAGTATCACCCGTTTACCATAATATTAAACATTCATCTGTTTCCTATTGGGAATGACCAAATTAATTCACTTGGCTTAATTTCTGATGACAAATAACAACCCAAATCAGTCAATCTCTTCTTTATCAGATTCCCCTGTCTCAATTTGGCAAGAGCCTGAAATTATTCGCTGGAGTCAGATCATGGCTGAGAGCTATCAGCGACTATTAGGTCAAAACTTAATCGAACCGATAAAAACACCAGAACAATTAGCCAAGGCTCTATTCCATGCTCCCTTTGCGCTGGTTTCCCATGGTACTCAAGCAGATCCCATTTTTAATTATGGTAATCAAACAGCTTTGCAACTATGGTCTTTAAGTTGGGACGAGTTTACGAAAACCCCTTCTGCTTTAAGCGCAGAGCCAGTAGCGAGAGATGAAAGAGCTGTAATGCTCAAGCAAGCAGCAGAGCAAGGATACATCGATAATTATCAAGGGGTCAGAATTTCTAGTAGAGGAAAAAGATTCTTAATTGAACAGGGAATTATTTGGAATTTGACCGATGAATCTGGTCAGAAATGTGGACAAGCTGCAACTTTCGCTAATTGGACATGGCTGTAACTTTTTAAATTAGCTATGATGCTCGTTTTTTCTGAGTTCTATAGTTTGTGTCAAAATATTTGTGTCAAAATACTTCGATTTCCCAAGGCTCGACTATTTCAATACTGTTTTTGGTTTCAACCCAAAATCGTAACCAACCATTTTGCGACTTTTGTTTCTCGATTAGATTTACCCAGCCATGGTTCCTGTGATAAAGCAGATCATTTTCATCTACTAGCTCCCAGATAGTCATCGAGATGTGTAATCTCTGCCAAATTGCCAATGCCATGAGGTTCAGGGTTTCCATCCAAATGCAGAATGCTTCTAGTACATCGGCAAAACTAAGAAATGTTGCCCTTCTAGTTGCTGATATTTCGTTTTCTAGATAAACCCACACAACTCCGCTACGTCCAGTGCTGGGAATAAAACGCAGAATTTTAAGTGGAAGTTTCGCAAATAAGGTTTTAAGTACTGCTTCTAGTTGCGATCGGTGCAGGGTTTGATTAACTTGATGTATCATCGTATTGAGAGTAAGTTCAGGATATCGAAAGTAAATTTTGGTGTTTGGATCTTGCAATCACTAACTGAAGGAGGAGAAAGCTGTCAAACTTGATCTCCTTCTTCAATAAATATACCATTGTTTAACCGTATACAGTGAAGCTTTTTTATATGAAGAAGTATAATATTCAAAACTTGACATCCTATCCTAGAGTTGCGGATGAACCGACAGCCCCCCGTCCCGTATCGGTAAGACTGCCAATTAGCCACCACGAAGCTTGGATGTCTTTACCTGCTGAGGTTAGAAACGAATTTTTAAGAAAAGCGATCGCCGATTTTCTGATTGAAAAAAATCTGTTGGAAGTTTAAAGTGTGACAGCAATTAACTAGGGATAGATCAAGTTAAAGAATCATTATCGCTTTAACAATGCCCAACATTTTGTTAACTATTAAGGATCTCGTCTTGGTAGATGTGTGAGAATTACAGGTAATCAAAAACTAAGTTCAACATCTTAATTTAAACTGCGATCGCCCATGAATACTGAGAATTTACCGATAGTGTATATTTCTGCTTTGCTGGCAATATTAGTCTTTGCTGCGATCTATATTTTGCGAGAAGTAATTAGAACTCGTAAACAGGAAAGTACTTTCTCCCGTTTGCAAAACAAGCTGAAAAAGGAAAAAGGCACTGCTGAAGAATATTATCAGTTGGGTAGTCTGTATCTAGATAAAAAGCTGTTCGTTCAATCCATTACACTGTTGCGAAAGGCTCTAAAAGCTGATAAAAATTTACCAGAAGAAAATCAGGCTTTGATTCATAATGCCATGGGCTACGCTTACTTTGCCCAAGAACAATATGATATTGCCATCAGACATTACAAGGATGCCTTGAAACTCTATCCTGAATACGTAATTGCCCTTAATAATTTGGGTAACGTGTATGAGAAAAAGCAGATGATCGTTAAGGCGGTAGAAACTTATAAGGAAGTTTTACAAAAAGATCCCGAAAATAAAATAGCGAAACAGCGGGTGGAGTCATTGGCAAAACGCCTAGTATCCTCTAAGTAGCCATCAGAAATGCCTACACCAGAACGCTTCAACAACTTCGCCCTGCCCTGTGGGACGACAAAGGCACATAGTTAAGGTCAAGTCTTTTGAGGAAACCTCAAAAGCTTGTATGACCGTCGCCGCATGTACGGAGAATGTCAAACCCAGTTGACTTGAAATGTTGAATAGACCCTGAGCCTGATTATCTTACAGACTGCCGAATACTTCCTCAGTTCGGACTATCTCTAATGCTGCTACTAGAACAAAGGTTACTTAAAAGTGCAGTACCGACGAATCGCGGCACTACGTGGTCAAAAAAAGAGCCATTATTGCCGTGTCACACTCGGTTTTGGTGATTGCTTATCATTGGATTTTGCGTCAAGAGCCTTACTAAAGATTAATTTTTGGTAATAATTGTCAGCAAACTATTAGTCAGTTAAGTAAATAAAATGACTCTGCGAACGATCGCTGAAATTAACGATAAAATTAGTCGTGGTCAGGTTGTTGCCTGGACAGTAGAGAAAGTAAAAGCGAAGGTTGGTGAACTGGGAGTAACTGAGGTAGCCAAACAGGTAGATGTTGTTACCACAGGAACATTTGAGCCGATGGAATCGACAGGGGCAATCATTAACCTGGGTCATACTGATCCGCCGATTAAAATTCGTCAGTGTTGGCTAGATGGGATAGCCGCCTATGCTGCTTTTGGCGCGGTAGATCTGTATCTGGGAGCAACCGCAACAGCCGACTACAATCTTCAGGAAAACGACCCCAATCTACGGGAGGGAATTAGCGGAGAAAGAGGTGGGGGTCATGTGATCGAGGACTTAATTGCGGGCAAACCAATTCAGTTAAGGGCGATTGGGCAAAAAACCGACTGTTATCCTCGCGCCATCTGGGAAAACACCATTACCAAAGACAGTATTAATCAGTTTTATTTATTTAACCCCCGCAATCTCTATCAAAATTTCATTGTGGGAGTAAATGGAGGCGATCGCACTTTATATACTTATTTAGGAGCTTTACAGCCCAGATTAGGCAACGCGGTATACTCCAATCCTGGGGCAATTTCTCCTTTGCTCAATGATCCAGACCTAGCATTGGTAGGTATTGGTAGCAAAATCTTTCTCGGAGGAGGGATCGGCTACATTGCTTGGGAAGGAACACAACATTTCCCCTTACAAAAACGCTTACCTAATCGTACACCTATTGGTCCCGCTGCTACGGTGGCACTAATTGGCGATGCCAAGCAGATGAATCCTAACTGGGTTAGAGGATGCTACTTCAAAAATTATGGTGCTTCGATCATGTTGGGAGTGGGAGTGGCATTGCCTGTGACTACAGAAGAAGTAATTAACAACTGTTCCGTGAGGGATCAAAATATTGTCGCTCCCGTCATTGACTTTTCAATTCCTCGCCGAGTCCGTCCTACCTTTGGTTTAGTCAGCTACGAACAGCTACAGAAAGGTCGGGTAAACATTGATGGCAAAGCTGTCAGGGTTGCCCCCTTAGCCAGCAAATATCGTTCTCTGATGGTAGCCCAGGAATTAAAGCAGTGGATCGAAACAGGCAAATTCACTTTAACTGAACCAGTTGCTTCCTTACCCAGCGATCGCACTTTTATGCCCCAAGATACCAACAGATCGATCATTTCATTAGAATGATTACTGTACAGACAAGGCATGCCTTGTCTCTAACTGTTAACTGATTACTCGCTTTTTTTCTTTTTGGGTAAAATGGGTCGCGCAGTGGGGCTAGATCTATTAGGGCGAGCAGATTTAAGCTGAATCTTTTTCGGATCTTTCTTAAATTTAGGCTTACGTTTCTGGGCAAAACCAAGATCTGTTCCCTCTTCAATAATTAGATCTTCTCCTTGGAGACGAACTTTCAAATCCCAAAAACGTCTTAGAGGTTTGTCGCTTAAGACTCCCTTTAATTTGAGCTTGAAGAATTTGGGTTTTTCTCCTTCTTTGCGGGGAAATTGCTTTATTTTGACAATTATGATTTCTTCTTCCAAGGAGTAAAAAATTACTTCTCCCCGAATTGAGAAATAACCATGATCTACCTCCTCCCCCGATACCTCTTGTCCGTCTGTATCCTGGCTTAAAGTCTCTGGTTCCCAGACTCCCACAATTTGAGCATGGAGACGGTCTTCTTGCATTTTTGTTCTGGGATAAACTACCCACAAATGTTCTTGCTCAAGATCCAGATGATTTTTGATTAGACTAATAATACGACCTAGTAATACAGCCTCTATCTCTGCCCCATCAGTAGTTAGCAAAGTGCCTTGAGTCATCTGTTCGGCACTCTGCTGATATTTAGCCTGAATTAACCCAATAGCGCGGTATTGCCGTGGATGAGAAGGAGGCGGGATTGGTTGCTTTCTTTCTGGAGTAGGCTGGGGTTGAGGATTGGATGAGTCAGAATCCTGAGATTGTTTGGGCATGGTAGATTCAGCCGATTGATTGACAGGAATAGCAGGTTTTTTGGGTTGTTGGGAATTTTTTTTAGCCAAATTCATAGGGCGATCTGATAGCACAAGCGTTACTAGGGGATGCAGCACAAGCTTTTTTGTGGTCAACAAATAACAACTGCATCAAAAAAATGTAAGAGAAATTAAATTGTCTGAGAGATCATATTTTATACTCTCATGGAATTTAAAATAACCTGTAGTTATGAATCTGTTTCAATAGAGCTAGAATGGCTTACTTCCAGGTTGAGAATAAATGATACGGTTGCGGGGAAGATCATAAAGTTTTCCCTGACTGACGTGGAAATAATCCTCGTCGTGACTACGATAAACAAATCAAGTATAATCTGCTGATCTTAATTTGGTGATAAGAGCATGAAGAAAAA
>CBDUCX010000180.1:0-11404 GCA_965365755.1 uncultured Pleurocapsa sp. | reverse complement strand
AATTTTTAATTCCATAAGGTACAAACCAAAATATGTACTAGATGCTGATATTAGTCAATGCTTCGATAAAATCAATCATCAGAAACTATTACTAAAACTAAACACCTCCCCATCCATACGTAGAATAGTACGTGCTTGGCTAAGGGCAGGAATCATGGAAGGTAAAAGATTCTCTGATACAACTGAAGGTTCACCGCAGGGTGGGGTCATTAGCCCCTTGCTGGCTAACATCGCCCTACATGGAATAGAAAATGTATAAAGAAACATTAGACTTAAAAGATAGTCGAGGTAAGCAAATAAGCAAAAGAGACAAAAGAGGTTCTCTTAGCTTAGTTCGTTATGCGGATGATTTTGTCGTCCTTCACAGAAACTATTCCACCATACTAAGGTGTAAAGAAATAATCTCCAGTTGGTTAAGTGACATTGGACTGGAACTAAAACCTAGTAAAACCCGCATAACGCATACCTTACATAATGTAGGTAAAGAGAAAGCTGGCTTTGATTTTCTTGGTACAAATATCAAACAATACAAAGTTGGCAAATACACTAGCGGACGACACAACAAGAACACTCTTGGATTCAAAACACTTATAAAACCCAGTAAAAAGAGTATAGCCAAGCACTACGAACAAATTGCCAAGATAATTGACACATCCATCTCTTTTAAACAAGAAAGATTAATCGGAAGATTAAATCCAGTTATAAAAGGATGGTGTAACTACTTCTCGGCATTTAACAGTAGCGATGCCTTTAATTATTTAGATAGCATCACATTTTGGAAACTCTGGAAATGGGGGGTAAAAAGACACGAAACTAAAGGAAGAAAATGGCTCAAAGCCAAATACTTCCAGACAGAATCGTTCTCACATAAGAAAGAAAACAAGTCAGTCGATAAAAACTGGATATTCGCTACTACCATTGATGGAAACATCGATAAAAGGTTAATTTCACACGCTGAAACAAAAATCAGTAAATTCGTGAAAATTAAAGGCAATTCTAGTCCTTACGATGGAAACACAGTGTATTGGAGTACTAGGTTAGGAAGAAACCCATTAATGCCTCAACGAAAAGCAAAACTGCTAAAAACTCAAAAAGGCAAATGTAATTGGTGTAAATTAACATTCAGACATGAAGATGTAATTGAAGTAGACCATATTATCCCTACATCAAACGGTGGAACGGATTACTACAAAAACTTACAATTGCTCCATCGACACTGCCACGATGAGAAAACCTTGACTGACGGCTTTCTCAAGCTAACCTTCAAACCAGCCAAACTTCCTCAAGGATGGTACTGGAAAGAAGGAATGTTAGTTACATAAAACTTCATTGACGTATTGATGACAACAACCGTTTTATTGAGGAGCGGTATGCGGTGAAAATCGCACGTACCGATTTGTAGAGCAGTAGGCGGGGTGACTCGCTTACTGACTTTAATGGGTCGCACCATTAACATTGTAAAGCAGGATACTCACACTTCGCGTTAGCAAGTGTGAGAGGCTTCATGCAAGTGTCCAGTACGCCCAAGGACATTTAAACCTCTGTTCTATAAGTGAAAGCTTGTTGGGTAAGTTTGATGGTTGAGTTGGGAACCCCGCACTATATTTCTTTAGAAATTAGCGTCGGGAGGATGTCAGTACTCGATCGCCTTCTGCGAGTTCTCGCTCTATACTACATTTAGTGTAGTCAATTTAAACTATGATTATTTCTATTTTTAGATCGTTGATTTTCTCGTCTTGCTGATCAAAGCGATCGCCAATTTTCTGCTCCTGCCCATCAACAGGATTTAATTGGTACAAGTAAAAATTTTTGAGAATTGATTAAACTCATATAAATAGTCTGTCAACCAGAATTTAATGCAACTCAGTTCTAATTCAACTTCATCATTACCCAAAGCTTTACTGCTAATTGCGCCCTTCTTCCTCTGGGGAACAGCAATGGTGGCTATGAAAGGAGTAATTCCCTACACCACCCCCTTTTTTATGGCGGGGTTTAGATTAGTTCCTGCGGGAATTTTAGTGCTAGTTGTCGCCATCAGCTTAAAATTGCCCCAACCCAAGACTTGGCAAGCTTGGCTATGGATTGTCGCTTTTGCTGTAATTGATGGTGCAATGTTTCAGGGTTTTTTGGCTCAGGGAATTGTCAAAACAGGGGCTGGTTTAGGTTCGGTAATGATTGATTCTCAGCCCTTGGCAGTTGCTTTGTTGTCGAGCTTGTTGTTTGGCGAAGTTATTGGCTTTTGGGGCTGGTTAGGATTGGGTATTGGTGTTACAGGTATTAGCTTAATTGGGTTACCTGATCGTTGGATCTATAGTCTATTTGCCGGAGATTTCGCAGCAGTAGATTTAAACTGGCTAGGGCTATTTGATAACGGCGAGTGGTTGATGTTGCTGGCTTCCTTATCAATGGCAATCGGCACAGTGATGGTTCCCTATATCAGTCGTTATGCTGATCCTGTCGTGGCTACGGGTTGGCATATGATTATCGGGGGGTTGCCTTTATTTGGCTTATCTTGGCTACAGGAATCGCAACAATGGAACAATATTACCGTAGAAGGATGGCTGGCATTAGTATATGCCACCGTTTTTGGTAGTGCGATCGCTTATGGGATATTCTTTTACTTAGCATCTAAAGGCAATTTGACTAGTTTGAGCGCTCTAACTTTCCTCACCCCAATTTTTGCCCTATTATTTGGGACAATTCTCCTCTCGGAAGTGTTGAGTGGTCTTCAGTCGGTAGGGGTATGTCTCACAATAGTTAGCATTTATTTGATTAATCAACGACACAAGATAGCGACAATGTTTCAAGCCAACAGGACTGCCTCCGAAAATACTGTGTCTACCGTTGCCGCTGACACTGACAAAAAAATTCCTCTCCAACTTACCCAGTCAGATAAGATTACAGAGGAAATAGCTGAAAACTAAGAACTAAAAACTAAAAAATTTAATCGTTAAAATAGATTAGGCTTTTAATCAACATATTGACCTCGATATTTACGACGAGGCTTACCTTGTTGATTCGTTTGCTGTATCGCTGCCCAATCAACTACTGTCTCCTCGTATACTTGACCACGGTATCTTTTGGTCACTGTTTTTGTCGGCATAGACTGCTGATTTGTCTGAGGTGGCGGGGTTACCTGATTATCTTGAGAGATAGGTCTTTGAGATTTCTCTTCAATCCAGATAGTTAAGTCATCCTCACTCTTGACAATTAAAGTATTGATATCAAAGTTGCTATATTTATTGCAAGTATCTAACACTTGTTTAATTTCGAGATGTGCTAAAGTAGAGCCTTTTCTAAATACTAGATCATTAATCTTACATTCAGAACCAAGGTGATTAAATACTCCTTGTTGATTAAATTCTTCTGTATTAAAGTAAGTTATTTTTCCAGCCATGAGAGCAATTTAGGATCATTAAAAAATATTTTTCTATAGATTTATGATTCCCATAGCCGAAAAAAAAATAACACTGGTAATATCAAGGTAAGATCAAAACTGGTTGCGGTAAGGGATTTTGCCTTTCTTCTTACCTTTATTTTTCTCGTAATCGATTTCCTTAAGTTTTTTCATGATGCGAGCAAAATACTCTTTCATGTATTCTTCCAACGTAGTTGTATCTTTAGGGTCTAGACCAAAGGTTTTGTATACCTCATCCATAGGTGCATCCATTGGCTTACCACTGGCTAACACTTCGGCAAAAGTGAGACGATCTGCGGTGTTTTGTCCCCACTCACAAAAGCGAGTAATGCGACGCAATAAACCCAATACTGACAGGGATACGCGAGAAATACGGGTATTTTTTCCCGACAGGTTTTCGCAAAGGTTCATAATCTCATAAGCACCCCAGGCTTTTGTTCCCACCACAGGAAAAGTTTTCTTTTCGGTTTCGGGTACTGACAAAGCGCGAACAGCAAACTTGGCAATGTCTTGAGTATTCATGTAGGCAATAGGAGTACTTTCTCCTGACACCCACACAACCTGCTCTTCGAGGATCGGTATTGCATATTGACTAATCAACCCTTGCATAAAACCAGCAAGTTGCAAGACAGTATAGTTCAAGCCAGATTCCGCGAGGAATAATTCAGTACATCGCTTGATATCCATTAAGGGAACTTCGGGATATTTATCAGCATTAATGATCGAAAAAAAGATATATCGCTCTACTCCAGCAGCTTTAGTCGCCTGGATTAAATTGACTTTACCTCTCCAATCAACATCCCTTGCTCTGAGATTATCGGTAACTCTAGCGGTTGCAGCATCAATGACAGCATCAACACCTTCTAAAGCAGAAGGAAGAGTTGATTGATCGCAAAGATCTCCTTTAACTATTTCTGCTCCCCATTCTTTGAGGAAAATGGCTTTATTAGGATTGCGTACTAAGCAGCGTACGTCATGATCTTCATCCAATGCCTGACGAGCTACCTGTCTGCCCAAGGTACCAGTCGCGCCAACTACCAATAATTTCATTTAAAGAATTTTGTAATATTTTTTAACGTTTCTCTAATTATTTTATCAAAGAGTCATTTATTTGTAGATCTAGATTATAGAAAGCCTGAATATTGGCAGCTTAAATCATGCTTTCCAAGGTTGCTCCCACAACCCGATGATCGGGGTCTGTTTTGAGCTTGTTCAAAGTTGCGACCGCATCTGGGTGATTATATTGACTGAGGGATTTTGCCACTTGAAGTCTGATACGCCAAGACTGATCATCAGCTAAAGATAGGAGTAATCCCAAGGCTGCTGGTTGCTGTTCTGTATGAGGTAAAAGTCCTAAACAGCTAAGACAAGACTCGATTACAGGCTGATCATTTCCCGAGATACCAATCTCGCATATTTCTAATAATTCCTGGGGACGATCAAGATCTACCATGGCGGCGATGATACTGCGACGCACTAACCAATGATCGTCTTCTTCGTATATTTTTCTCAAATGAGATATAGCTACCTCACCATAAAAAGACAAAGAATTAGCGGCTTCTCCTCTCACATTAGGATCTTTGTCCTGTTTGCTCATGGTTAATAGTGCCTCAAAAGCTTGATCACTCTGCTTTCTACCTAACCCCATCGCCACAAATGAACGCACCAAAAACTCCTGATCGTTGACATGATTTAATAATAATGGGATAGCAACGTCTGCTTCACAATGACGTAGTTCTCGAATTCCTTTCATTCTTTGCTGCGGATCGGAATCATTTAAAGCGTTTTGTATTTGTTCTATGTCCATGAGTCAAAAATTAAATATTGCTTTACTTTACTTTACATTGTTATTTCTCTTCAGCTGTTTGGAAACTAACGAACATAATTCGCTCTTAAGCCACATCAGACAGTAAAACTACACCAATGATGGAGAGTAATCGTTACTCCTCTAGATGATTTGAAACAAGGCGGTTCTAAGCTGTGTCGTACTGAGTTTTATCTCTGGGTAACTACGGCGATCGTACTTAAATCTACGATAAAATGACGTTAGCAGGCGATTATGTGACCCGTAGCCGATAACTCGCATTACTTATGGGCTTTAAGCATAGTAATTAACCAGCCGCAAGGAAAGTGCCATCATTCATCAATGAGATTGAATACGTAATTGAATACATGACAACTAAAGAGGTTTGACCATGGTAAAGAAAATTTTGGCTATTGATGGTGGAGGCATGTATGGTGTCGTTCCTCTGGCAGTATGTGTTGCTCTCGAAGAAAGGCTACAAAAACCACTGCGAGATATTTTTGACCTCTTTGTCGGCACAAGTACTGGTTCTCTAATTGCGGCGGCAGCATTGTCTGGACTTCACGATGAAGGTGGGACTATAACCTTTGGTTTATCAGCTAGAGAAATCTTTGATGCCTACGAAACATATGGTCGTCAAATATTTAGTGCCAAACGGGGAAATATTGACATTCCTGGGCTTGATGTTACTTTATATCCTCAGTACGAACCGAGTGGAATTAGAACAGCCCTTAATCGAGTTGTTGGCGAAAGGAGATTAAATTGGTTGAACTTACAACCTGCAAACGAACGGAAATACCTTTCCATCTCAGCCTACAATATGAGCCAAGGAAAACCACACTTTTTTCGTTCTTGGACTAATGACAATGTATTTATTCGAGATGCAGTAATAGCTTCATCTGTAGCACCAACAGTGCATCCCATGTACGAAATAGATGGTAATTTTTACACTGATGGTGGTGTATTTGCTGTCAATCCTGCTTCATATGCACTAGGAGATGGATTGTCTATCTGGCCCCAGGAAAGTTTTATTATGGTCAGTCTGGGCACTGGCATATACGAACCTGCTCTTGAACCTCCTGATCGTCCTGATGAAGATATTTTCTTCTGGCTCAGAAATATATCAAGAATTGTTACCGATGGACAAAACGAAGCGACCCACGAAGTTATGGCGCAGATAGATCAAGCAGCTACTTGGCTAAAATACTTCCGTTTCAATGTTAATCTTACTCAAAAGAAAAAATCCGATGAACTTGATTTTGATATATTAAGACAAGCACAGTCACTCATGGCGGAAAAGCTTAATAACGAAGACCAAAATAAGTTCAATACATTGATCGATGCACTTGATTAGTAATGTTTTGAGTCAATTTTACCTGACTGTTTTAAATTACCTCTTGATCGCTCTAGTACAACAATGGAATGAGAGAAAACGAAAACTGTTCAAACCCAGTCATTTAAGGAAAGCATGGAAACGACTCAAGGAAGAAAATTGGTTAATTGATAAGTCTACAACCAATAGCTAAGGGTCTATAACCCTAGCATCTTTACTAGAAATAAAATAGATCAAGTAGCCAATTAATTTTCAACAACCGTCAGTCAATTAATTGCCATAACTATAAATTGCCCTAGTCAATCAAGAAATATCAATGTTTAATGATGAATGTTCAATGTATAAATGTATAGATTTATATCATGTCCGCAGGGTCATTCAAACAAGATGGTTTAGGCTGGCGCATCAATTTAATTAAACAAAGATTTAGCGAATGGAGCGAATATCAAGCTTCTCAATTAGACACTGGCTCTTGGGACTGGGGATTTCTTAAGTCTGAGTTACTGTGGCAGATTATTAAATTCTGTCTCTGGTCGATCATCGCCATAATGCTAGTTTGGATGACTTGGCAACTATGGTTATTATTTCGTACTTATTGGAAAGGTTGGCAAAGAGCAAGCGATCGCTATTCAGCCTATAGTCCTCCTGTAAATACTCCCCAGTTATCCACAGTCGATTGGGTAGAGCGATCGCAATCTGCCAGAATTGAGGGTAATTATCGTCAAGCAATTTTTTGTTTGTATCAGGCAATGTTGCAGTTGTTGGATGAAAGAGACATCATAGCCAAGCAATTAAGTCTAACTGACGAAGAATATCGGCGATCGCTATTCCAGATTCAAGTGTCTCCTTTCTCCGCCTACGAATTACTGTTGTCGATTCACCAAAGACTATGTTTTAGTAGGGCAGAAGCTAATCAAGCTCTATTTGAAGAGTGTCAGCAAGCTTATCAGCAAATTGAGAATTAACCCCCAAAACTGACTCTAATGCCGAATTTTCGTCAACGTAAATGGTTATTGATTGGAATTGCGATCGCTGTAATAGTTATTCTAACTCTGGTTGCTGCACCTAATAGCAGTGGTCGTAAAAATGATAGTGGCTCAACCTATGGGCGTAATGCCGATGGTTATGGCGCTTGGTATCAATATATGTCTCAAAGAGAAATAACCATCAAGCGTTGGCGTAAACCTTTTTATCAGTTAATCCAAGATGATATTCAAGACGTTACATACGTTCAAATTCTCAGCAAAGCTGATTTTTTGCCTGGTAGAATCCATTTATCGGAATCGAAAAAAGATTGGGTTAATCTAGGCAATACTTTAGTAATTGTGGGGAACTTTCAACCTGCCACTGCTGCACCGTTTAAGAGTATAATTTCCTATCGTCCGCAGCCTTTAGCAGAAAGCCAAATTGAGATTGAAACTACTCGCCGTTACCGAAAAAAAGCCAAAAATACCATTAAAAACATCCTGGAAGACTCCTATGGTGCGGTTGTCTGGCAAGAAAAAATTGGCAAGGGCAAAATCATTTACTGCACAACTCCTTATTTAGCAGCTAATGCTTATCAAGATTCCCCTGACAATTATGAATTTTTGGCAGAATTGGTGAGCGATCATCAGACGATTTGGGTAGATGAGTATATTCATGGCTACAAAGATCAAGAAACCATCGTTCAAGAACAACAAGAAAATATCCTCAATTATCTAGGGAAAACTCCTTTATTCTTGCTGTTTATCCAAATAACCCTGATGGTTCTCATTGCCGCTATTGCTGCCTTTCGTCGCTTTGGTCAGCCAATTAAACCGAAAACAGCGATCGCTGATAATAGTACAGCCTATATTGATGCTCTAGCAGGAGTTTTAGAAAAAGCTCATAGTACTGATTTTGTAGTTAAGGCGATCGCCAAGGATGAACAGCGTAAATTACAGACAGCTCTTGGTTTGGGTAAATCTTTAGTTGATCAAGAGACTTTAATAGCAGCTTGGAAACTGCAAAAAGGAGAGTCTACGACTGAGTTAAGCCAGCTATTGCAGGTTGGTAATGCTAACCAGAAAATTAGCGATGCGCAATTGATTACCTGGATTCAAAAGTGGCAAAAAATTAATCAGAATAATTCATAGACTCTGTTGAACGATAGGTTTAATAGTGAACTACCGTAGGGAATTAGATATGTCTAATTCCTTGATAAACTGGGTCTAGAGGGAAAAAATATTCTTCTACTCAGTTCCCCATTCCTCCTCGCCAACCATGATCTTCCCTAACTTTGACCAGTTTGCTGAATTAGCCCAACAAGGTAATTTTATTCCCATATATCAAGAATTGGTTGCCGATTTAGAAACTCCTGTGTCAGCTTGGTATAAGGTGTGTGCGGGTCAACCCTATAGTTTTCTGCTGGAATCTGTTGAAGGAGAAGAAAAACTTGGTCGCTACAGCTTTCTAGGCTGTGACCCCATGTGGGTCTTAGAAGCCAGAGGAAAAACTACTATCCAAACTCATCGAGATGGCTCAAAAAGAGAATTTACTGGCAATCCTTTTGAGATCTGTAATGATTGTTTAGCGTCGATTAAGCCTGTTAAGCTAGGACAACTTCCCCCCGGTATTGGCGGTCTATTTGGTGTTTGGGGATATGAATTAATTCGTTGGATTGAACCGCGAGTGCCTGTTTATGAACCCCAACCAGAGGATTTACCCGATGGAGTGTGGATGCAGGTAGATAATTTACTGATCTTTGATCAGGTAAAACGCAAAATTTGGGCGATTTCTTATGCTGACTTGCGCGACGATAGCCAGACTCTAGCATCAGCTTATCAGTCAGCTTGCGATCGCGTCACTAAATTAATGCTCAAGCTTCAGTTACCTCTACCAATAGAAGCTAAATCACTAGAATGGAAAACTCTAGACGATAGTAGTTCCTCTGACGGTTCTGGGTTGGTTTACTGTAGCAATACGGACAAGCAACTATTTTGCGACAACGTAGATAAAGCAAAAGACTATATTCGTGCAGGGGATATTTTCCAGGTAGTCTTGTCTCAAAGGCTTTCCACTGTTTACAAAGGTCATCCTTTCAACCTATATCGTTCTCTGCGCCTAATTAACCCCTCTCCTTACATGAGCTATTATCAGTTTGGCGATTGGCAGCTAATTGGCTCATCTCCAGAGGTAATGGTGAAGGCTGATACTAAAGATGATGGCAAAATAGAAGCGACTCTAAGACCGATTGCAGGTACACGTCCTCGTGGCAAAACTAACGCGGAAGACGAAGCTTATGCCACAGATCTCTTAGCAGATCCCAAAGAGGTTGCTGAACATATTATGTTGGTTGATTTAGGACGTAACGATCTGGGTCGGGTCTGCGTCAAAGGTAGCGTCAGCGTAGACGAATTAATGGTGATTGAACGCTATTCCCACGTCATGCATATTGTCAGTAATGTGATTGGGGAATTAGAACCTAATAAAACCGCCTGGGACTTATTAAAAGCCTGTTTTCCCGCAGGTACAGTCAGTGGCGCACCAAAAATTAGGGCGATGGAAATTATTAATGAACTAGAACCCGAAAGAAGAGGCCCTTATTCAGGAGTTTATGGTTACTATGATTTTGAAGGACAGCTTAATAGTGCCATCACTATTCGTACTATGATTGTTCGTCCCTATCAAAAAAATCAATGTATGGTTTCTGTTCAAGCAGGGGCGGGAATGGTTGCTGATTCTGTTCCCGAATCCGAGTATCAAGAAACTTTAAATAAAGCTAGAGGATTATTGGAGGCAATTAGAAGAATCAATTAATAACATTTTTGCCATAGCTCTAAAATTATATTTGAGAACGCAACCTAAGTGTTAGCTAGATTTCTTGCGGAATAAACAAATATGTTATTGACTATAATTATAAAAATTGTCTATTAAAAGCGCTTTCTTTAAAATTAATTAATAAAAATACTTACTGGTGAGTGATATATTGATTGTATTAGTGTAGAGGAAGCTTAAAATGCCATGAATAATAGAGGTATATGGTATAAAAAAACATAAGTTTTTATTGACAAAAGTTAATACTTAGTTATCCAAAGTGCTTTTTAGCAGTTTGAAACATACAAAAAGCTGGTGTCTTAAAGTATCTATAATATCAACTTTTCACTCAAAATATAGGTTCATGAGCAATAACTTTTTGGAAAAGATTGGATTTTATCTAAACACAACAGAGCAGAGAACGGAGAAGTATTTATCTCCATTTCAACTCAAATTTTTGCAAGAGAACTTAGAGCATAATTTGCGCCCAGAATACCGACGTCGAATTGAAATTATGTTACTTGCGGATTTAGGTAAGTCTCAGTCTGAAATTTGTACAGCTATAAACTGTTCTCAGGAAACAGCAAGGTACTGGATTAGTATGGCTAAATTTGGTCAAGCTCATCAATGGAATAATGTTCCAATTGGTAGACCAAAAACAGTTAATGCTCAATATATTGAGCGCTTACAAGAGCTTGTAAGTTATAGTCCTCATGAATTTGGTTATAGTTTTCGTCGTTGGACAGCACGATGGTTGAGTAAACACCTGGCGAAAGAATTTAGGATCGAAATTAGCGATCGCCATATTAATCGCTTGCTAAAACAAATGGGACTATCAACAGGATACAAACAATCAAAAAAACAAGTAAATCCCAAAACAGAAACAGATAAAGATCATAGTCATAATCAATGTATTAATATTAGCAACCTCAGTACTGAAGATATACCCAAATACTCATATTTCAGTCCTTACTCTAAACAGACAATGAACAAATATACTGCATCTCGATCCACGGGCTTACTTGCTCTATGTCCGTTCTAGGACAGACATCAGTTAAAAACCAGGATAACC
>CBDUCX010000179.1:0-11453 GCA_965365755.1 uncultured Pleurocapsa sp. | reverse complement strand
CAAACCAAATGCTTGGATGCCAAATCTGCATCTTGATCAAGCTCTTAGACAGCATCTAACTGGAGCAACTGTAAAACAAGTACTTGACGTAGCTTGTGGTACTGGTCAGACAACCAAAACGATCTTAGATTGGTGTCCTGATGCTCAGATTATTGGTATTGACATTTCCGAAAAGATGATAGCGAAAGCACAGGAGAAAATACCTCAAGCACATTTTAAGCAAAGTACAATAAAAGCCTATGTGGATGAATCTACTGAATCTACTACAGATAAATTTAAATTTGACTTGATTGTTTGCATCGGCGCACTGGAATTTTTTCCTGATCTGCAAGATTTCTTTTCACCTTTAAGCCAAGTTTTAGCTGAAAATGGGAATGTTTTTTTTACCTATGAACCCTTAATGCACAATTTAATGGGTCAAGAAAAGCCTTCCGAGTTGTCAATTTTGAGTAATTCAGATAATTCCCATAAGCTTGAACTGACGACGTTTCGTAGAACAACTCTCGATATATCCGTGGCAGCTCATGAGGCTGGACTAATAGTCCAAGATCTGGAACTATTTGTTGCTTATTATAAGGGCGATCGCCCAGTAATTTACTCAATTTGTCAAGCTAGGTTTTGATATTTGTGCACATAACCTCAAGCTAAATAATCAAAATTAATCTTAAACCTTATTTAGTCGATATCCCAAGCCGTGAACAGTTTCAATAAAATCCCCTGAAGCACCTACTTTTCTCAACTTCTGACGCAAGCTTCTAATATGAACTTTGACAGTATCCTCATCAGGAGGAGCTTCTAATGACCAGATACTGTCGATCATTACCGAGCGACTTAGGACTCGTCTCCCATTTCTCAATAACAACTCCAAAATACTATATTCTTTGGGAGTTAAGTGTAAAGACTGCTCGGCATAGTAGACCTCGTAGGTACTGGGGTTAAACTGTAACTCGCCCCATTCTAAAATTGCTGCTGCGGAAGTGCTGCCTCGGCGCAATAAAGCCCGAATGCGAGCAAACAATTCGCCTAAATCAACTGGTTTAATAATATAGTCATCTGCCCCTGCGTCTAGTCCTGCGATTTTATCGCTGATGGTATCCAGGGCGGTAATCATCAGGATCGGCATCTGACGTCCTTGCGAGCGCAATTTTTGACAGAGATCAATCCCATTAAAATCAGGCAACATCACATCAAGCAGGATTAAGTCATAGTCTAAAGTTTGAATATAATCTAACGCTGATTCTCCATCATTAGCGACATCAACAACATATCTTTGGTCAGTAATTGCTTCTGCCAAAGTCTCTGCTAAATTAAAATCGTCTTCAACCAGGAGAATTCGCATTCTGAAATACTTTTAGGGAAAAATCAAGCAAACTATGTGGTGTGAAACGGGCAAATCTAACCTCCATCAGTTCTAACTTACAAGAAAAGGAGTTGTGTTTTGAAGTCACGACAAAAATATTTGGCAATCTGTAGCAGATCTAACGGAAAACTTTCCGATTTCTTTCCTTTTTCCTCACTAATTTACTTACCTCCGTCCGTTACTGTTTTAACTAAAGGAATTAATAGGGTGCAGCTATTAACTCTCACAGTTGGTATTTCCAGATCAAGGTTTTTTTGAACTTCATAATCTTTATCTGGATCAATACTTCCGTCAATCTCCAATTTTCATAAAAAGTAATAATATGGCGATTCCTTTACTAGAATATTCACCCTCAAGTCAAAACCAGCGGGTTTTGAATTATGAGATTCCTGGTGACGAACAGTCTTGGATTTACAATACAGGAAATCTTTTATCTGATTCCGAGATCCAAGAGCTAATTTGGGCAGCATATCGACAGGTCTTCAACGAACAGCAGATTTTAGCTAGTAATCGGGAAAAAGGTTTAGAATCTCAACTTCGCAGCGGTCAAATTACGGTGCGGGAATTTATTCGTGGCTTATTGCTGTCAGATACTTTTAGAAGACGTAATTACGAACCCAATAGTAATTATCGTTTTGTCGAAATGTGTGTCCAGCGAGTTTTAGGACGCAATGTCTACAGCGATCGCGAAAAGCTTGCTTGGTCAATTGTGATCGCCACGAAAGGATTAGCAGGATTTATTGATGATCTGTTAGATAGTGAGGAGTATCTTGATAACTTCGGTGATGATATTGTTCCCTATCAAAGAAGACGCATCTTGCCTCAGCGTACGGAAGGAGAATCTCCTTTTGCCAGAATGCCACGCTATGGGGCAGACTATCTTTCTAAATTAGAGGATATTGGCTATTTTGCCCATAAACCAGGGGATTATGCTTGGTCTAGTGGTCAACCATACTATCCACCTGCACAAGTATTGCTGGTGGCAAAAATCTTAACTTTCGCTGGCGCAGGTTTTCTTGGCTTATTAAGTCTGGCGGTTGCCTTAGCAGCTTTCGGCTGGATTAGTATTTAATAATTTTCGGCGCATATAGAAACAGAACATGATTCCTCCCCAGGGCTGTGCGTAAAGAAATAGCCCTGCTTTTTTTTGAGTCCCTTGTCAACAAGTCTATTGGAAAGGAGCGCATTACTCTAAGATCTTCCTTAAATTAAATCTGAGGGGATCCTTTGCTATTCGAGAAAGGTTAACCAGCTTTCACAACTTCCTCAAATTGTTTTTCTAAAATTACGAATGTAGCTTGATAGATCGGGAGTGGGGTTACATATTATGAAGCAACAAAAGCGATCGCTGGGGAAATATTGTAATCTTAATAAAAATCCCGATTCTGTTGATCTTGCTGACTCTGAGGCTGCTTTTGAGGTAATTCATCAGTCTATTCTCAGTCTGTGGGATACAGTTAATCATTTAACGACTCTTCAACCCCCCAGAGGAGAACGTTATCGGGTGACACTTTTTGGTTCAGCCAGAATTGAGCCAGATGTACCCCTGTATAACGGAGTTCGTCAACTCGCAAGTGAACTAACAATTATGGGATGCGATATTATCACTGGTGGAGGCCCTGGTTTGATGCAGGCAGCTAACGAAGGTAGTGTAATGGCTGATCCTGATGATATTACTAAGTCGATTGGTATCCGTGTCAATCTAGAAGAATTAGAGCAAGATGCTAATCCCTTCGTAGAACAAGTCTATCTACATCGAACCTTCTTTTCTCGACTGCATCACTTTGTCCTCGTCTCCGATGCCTTTGTAGTGCTGCCAGGGGGTATTGGGACAGCGTTAGAAGCCTTAATGGTTTGGCAACTATTGCAAGTCCGCAAGCTACAAGACACACCATTCATTATGGTGGGAACAATGTGGCGCGAGTTAACTAACTGGGCACGAAAATATACGATTGATGGCGAGCAACCAATGGCAGATCCCGCAGACTTGAGTATTCCCACCTGCGTCGATACTTGTGAGGAAGCGATCGCTTTATTGCGAGAAGCTCATCAACAGTGGTCAAGCTGTTACGAACAATAAATATTTTGTATTTTTAAGGTATTCATAGCAATGAACCAACAACGCCTGAGAGCTTATCTGGATGTAATTCAAGGACTACTAAGTTGTCCCCGAGGGGAGGAATGGATACTACTGCGTCAGTATCAAGAATTGGTTAATCCTGAATTAGTTGAGGTGATGGAACAAGTTGCCAATCATCTTACGGCGGAAGGAGACATCAAAGCAGCTAAGTATTTACACAATTGGGCAGGAAAACTACATCATATTTTGACAGATAATGTTCCTCTTCCCCAAGAGCAGAAAGATAAAACTCAGGCATATGTGGAACTTATTCAAGCCTTACTAAGTTGCCCCGAAGGTGCTGAATCCGAAATATTAGCTGCACATCAAGATTTGATTGGGCCACAACTAGTCAAGATTATGAAACAAGTTGCCAGTAAAATGGCAGCAGAAGGAGATCAAGAAACAGCTAGCTTTTTGAATGATTTAGCCGCAGAGTTGAACCGTACTTGGTTACAGCAGCATGAATTCAAACCAACTCTGAAAAAAGAAATTGCCCCCGATCCTTGGTTAGATCAAGATTCTGCTTCACCAGATTTGCCCGCAACCGCAAATAAACCAGACGATTTAGCAACCCCTCCCAGTCAACCCCAGGAAGAACCCAAATCATCTGCTACTCAACCACAGATACAGACTGAAAGCGAACAACAACTAGTTCCACAACTAAAAGCGATCGCCGATTCTTTAGTTGCCCTAGAGACAATTTTGGCTGCGCGACTACAACCACCAAATCCCTTATGGTATATGGATGTCCTTGCCAAAGCGGAGGCGGCTAACTGGATCTTAACAACTGATGAAGTAGAACAATTAATCGGCATCAAACCTCATTGCCATCATGACGAAACTACTTACCATCGAGGAAGTTGGGTATTTATTAAAGCGGGAAAAATTGGCTCACAACTCGGCTGGCGAGTTAAGCAAAATCAAGATCAATAATTCTGGATCAAAAATATTTACCATTTTTTGAATTCCAAATTCCAAATTCAAAGTTCAAAATTTTTGGCTCTAACTTAATTTAAATGTCCGTAAATTCCTGAGGGGTAAATTGTTCAGTATCCACACCAGTTAAGGTTACTAGCAATTCATCACCGACATTAATTGTCGATCCCGAAAAAGTCAGGTCTTGGTATCTAAGATCTGTTCCTAAACTAAGGCGATCTTGTCCTAATTCAAAGTCGGTTATAGTGTCTGCGCCCCTCCCAGATTCAATGACAAAAGTATCACCACCGTTATCTCCAGTTAGAATATCAAAACCAACACCACCAATTAGAGTATCTTTATCTTTTCCACCGATTAAACTATCGTCTCCTGCGCCCCCAATTAAACTATCTCTACCATTTCCACCAAGCAAAGTATCGTTACCATCTCCTCCATCAAGGATATCTCTTCCATTTAAGCCCTCAATTCGATCAGCACTATCCCCACCAACCAGATTGTCAAAAAGACTTGTACCAGTAATATTGGTGTCTAAGTCATCAAAAGTTAACCTAAATAATTCACCACCAGTTTCACCATTATCAGCTCTCAAGAATAACTCATCGCCAACCACGGTTAAATTGGCAGCAAAAGAACTGTTGGCAGAACCGTAATCGCTAGTACCAGGATTGATATCTACCAGTAGTTGAGTACCCTTAGCAGTACCATCACTGACCCAGAGTTCAGTCCCATTAACACCATCATCAGCCGTGAAAACTAGCTTGTCATCAAACTCGGTAAAATTAGAGGCAGAAGAACTGTTGATAGAACCGTCGTAATCGTTAGTACCAGGATTGATATCGACCAGTAATTGAGTACCCTTA
Organism: uncultured Pleurocapsa sp.; assembly: GCA_965365755.1. Taxonomy (GTDB): domain Bacteria; phylum Cyanobacteriota; class Cyanobacteriia; order Cyanobacteriales; family Xenococcaceae; genus Waterburya. Next base: position 6,175 of record CBDUCX010000179.1, on the reverse strand, counting down.
GTGGTACCATCACTGACCCAGAGTTCCTTTCCGTTTTCTCCATCATTAGCACTAAAGAAGAGTTTGTCATCAAACTCGGTAAAATTAGAGGCATAAGAACTAGCAGCAGCAGTGTAAGCGCTAGTAGTAAAATTGATATCTAATAGTAATTGAGTCCCCTTTGCAGTACCATCACTGACCCAGAGTTCATTGCCATTTTCTCCATCATCAGCACTAAAAAAGAGTTTGTCGTTGAATTCGGTAAAACCAGAAGCAAAAGAACTGTTGGCAAAACCGTCACCGCTAGTAGTAGGATTGATATCTAATAGTAATTGAGTCCCCTTTGCAGTACCATCACTGACCCAGAGTTCCTTTCCGTTTTCTCCATCATTGGCCGTAAAGAAGAGCTTGTCGTTGAATTCAGTAAAACCAGAGGCATCAGAACTGTTAGCAAAACCGTCATCGCTAATACCAGGATTAATATCTAGCAGTAATTGAGTCCCCTTAGTAGTACCATCACTGACCCAGAGTTCCTGACCGTTTTCTCCATCATCAGCCGTAAAGAAGAGTTTGTCGTTGAATTCGGTAAAACCAGAAGCATTAGAACTATCAGCCAGACCGTCATCCCTAGTACCAGGATTAATATCTAGCAGTAATTGAGTACCCTTAGTAGTACCATCACTGACCCAGAGTTCCTGACCGTTTTCTCCATCATTGGCACTAAAGAAGAGCTTATCGTTGAATTCCGTAAAACCATAGGCATCAGAACTATCAGCCAGACCGTCATCCCTAGTACCAGGATTGATATCTAGCAGTAATTGAGTACCCTTAGTAGTACCATCACTGACCCAGAGTTCTTGACCGTTTTCTCCATCATCAGCCGCAAAAAAGAGCCTGTCGTTGAATTCAACCAAGCTATCAGGATCAGAACTGTCAACAAAACCATTATCGTCAATACCAGGATTGATCTCTTTAACTAATACAACTTGAGCTGTCTTATTTTCCATTTATTTAACTTGAAACCCTTGCAGTATTTGAATTGTTACATGCGTCTGCGTAGTAAGTCCTGCGGACTCAGCGGTATCCTTTAGGACTTGTTACTTGTTACTTTAATTCGAGCATTCCCTTGCGCCTTACGGCGACGCGGGGTCTCGAATTTACTTAAGCGTAGCGTCACTAGTGATTCCTAACCCAATCTTGTGATTTACTAGCTTGGTAAACTCTGTTAACAGCCAAATAAGCAAAAAAGCGATCGCCATACTTAACAATTTCTCGCCATCAAGTAGATCCTGCATAGTAGTCAATAGAACATTTCTCGGCTGATTAATAATATCCCAGCTATTAAATCGTTCAAATCTACCAATATAGATACCGACTACGCACAAACCATGAGCGATCGCATTAATCACAATTAAATATTTCTGGGCTACTAAATTTAAATTAGTTAGATAATGATCTAGGCGAATTAAAGATATTACATATGCTTCAAATCCAGCCACAATAAATATAGTATATTGAGGAATTAAAACTAAAATAATTGCCCAGCTAGGATAGTTTTTTTGACTTAGCTCAATAATGTGAATCGAGTCAGTCAAAATATAAGGCGCATTGGGTAAAAATGAGATAAAACTCAGTAAAACTACCCACCAAAATATGTGGCGTATTGCTGATAAACGAAATAAATAAAAACTAAGTGTCAGAGGAATAAAAGCGAGAAATAAATTCCAAAGAATACGCTCTGTACTTTGGCTAAATAAATTTAAAGATATTTCCATCCAGTCAATCAATTGACCCACCATTCCTTATCTGTTTTGCTTTTTTTTTAAGGTCAATTGTTCATCTGATTCAGAATCTTGAGTTACCTCCTCGCAATCAATACAGTTACATTGATGGGAGTCTAGTGCTGTTTCAGATTCCGTTCCTGTTTCGGATTCACATTCGTATAGTGGATATTCTGTTTCGCTAGCTGGGATTTCTAATATTTCACGGTTTACTTCGGGCGGGGCTGTAAAAATATATTCTGAAGCTAAGCACTGTCCGTTATTGGTTAATAATAGAAAGGTCGCGATCGCGCAGGAGCTTTTTAAAGTAGCAAACAGTTGATGAACCATAATTAACTAACTTTGTTGGCAACTATAGTAGATAAATAGTAGATAGACCAATATATAATTCAATCTGAATTTCTCTATCCACATTTAAACACAATATTATTTTTTGTCTAAAGTTTAATGCTTAACAAAAATCAGTATAGAGAAATATTAGTTAAAAAAATATTAGTTTTTAGAGTTGCCAGCAAGTTAATTGGACATTAGACGTAAAATATCAAAACCCCTAAACAAACTAGTAGGGATGTACTGGTTAATACATCCCTACTATATATGGGTAAAATATATATGATTATTGTTCCGTGCTTTTTCTTAGTATGCAAGGGTCTCTAATGTTTCTTTGAGATAGCGTTGCACTGGTTGGTCTAAATCTGTGTCACTAGGAATATTTCTTTCTTGCAGCCAACTTTGGAAACCTGAACTTTTAGCGATCGCTCTTCTAAGATTGAACCAAATTTCTTGATCCCGTTCGTTTTTTTCGGGGAAAGCAATAGTTGGAGTTAAATTTGCCATAGATATTATTTTTTCTTACTTTATCTCTAATAAGTTTAGCTCAATTAAATTTGGAGTTTGTAGTTCTAAATACATATTTCCCTGAGTTACTTACAACTTCTTGATTTAGTCCTTGTAACTCATTACTCAATTTTGTCCATAATCAAAGCGCGATCGCATTTTCCTCACAGTTGTTTTTTATCCTGAAAATAAGCAATACCATAGCAAAAATGTGGGAGGTAAGATATGAGCGATCAACAACGAAAAGAAATAGTTACCAACATAACTCCAGAAACAGTTTTTTGGGCTACTATAGCGATTGTACTGGGGATTTTGTTAATAACAGGTTTTCTCTACGGATAATTGCCACCATGGCTCAGAAAGTTAAAATATCAGGATAGATCCAGTCACCTGCTTTATTCATATCATTCTACTCAGCAATGATCGAGCAACCATCCCAACCAGTTCCCCTAACTCAAGAGGAGCAAACCAAAGAATTAGCCCCCAAAGCCAAGAAAAAGCAGAGCAAAGGAGATTTATGGCAACGCTTGCCCTATGTATTAGGGGGATTAGGGATACTGGCAATATTGGTTTGGGCATTTCGACCCCCACCTATTGTGATTGACGCAGCCGAGGTAAAACGGGGTGATGTACAGGTAACTGTAGATGAGGAAGGAGAAACCCGTATTCGTAAGCGTTATTTTGTTTCTGCCCCAGTTGCGGGAAGACTGGCGAGGATTAAGTTAGATGAAGGAGATCGCGTTACCCAAGGAGAAATCATTGCCCAAATCGATCCCCTGCCTCTAGAGTCTGATATTCAAGAAGCTCAAGCCAGATTACGTCAGTGGCAAGCCGAAAAAGCGGGTGTGGAGACTCAGCGTCCGAAACGAGAGGCAATATCCCAGGCTGAAACCAGAATTATAGCGGCAGTTGCTAAACAAAAGGAGGCAGTTGCTAAAGTAGAGCAAGCCAAAGCAGCCTTAGAACAAGCAAAACGCGATCGCGATCGTAACCAGCAGTTATACGCTGATGGAGTAATTTCCCGTCAGCAAAAGGAACGAGCGGAATTAGAAGCAATTACTAAAACTAGATCCTTAGAAGTTGCAGAAAGAGTAGCCGACAGTACAGCAGCAGAAGTGAATACTGCCAAGGAAGCCCTGGCGATTCTTCGTGCCGAACAACAAGACCCTGATTATCTCTTGGATGTCTATGATGCTCGTATTGCCATGGTTGAGGCAGAACTAGCCAAACTAACTGATGATGCTAAACGGACTAATATTACCTCGCCCATTGATGGTTATATATTTAGAGTCAACCTAGAAAGTGCTAAGTATGTAGAAGCAGGAGAGCAGCTCTTAGAATTAGGGAATCCTCAAGATTTAGAAATTGTCGTTGATTTACTGTCTTCTGATGCCGTAAAAGTAAAGCCTGGGGCTACTATGCTGCTGGAACACTGGGGTGGCGAATCAACTCTTGAAGCAAAGGTACGTTATGTCGAACCTTCCGCTTTTACTAAAGTTTCAGCTTTGGGGGTGGAAGAACAACGAGTCAATGTAATTGCCGATTTTGTGGATTCTGAAGTCCCTGTAGATATTCCGCGGGGGGGACTTCGCGACCGCTATCGAGTGGAAACAAAAACAGTGGTTTGGTCAGGGGAAGATGTTTTAGTTATTCCTTTGAGTGCTTTGTTTCGTTGCGAATCTGGAAATAATCGTGTCTTGTCTAATACTTGGTGTGTTTTTGTGGTGGAAAATAACCAAGCTCAGAAGCGTCAGATAAAAGTTAGTCAACGTAGTAATTTTGAGGCAGTAGTTGAGAATGGATTACAAGCACAAGAAAAAGTAATTCTCCATCCAACCGAACAGATTCAATCAGGGATAAAAGTTAAGACACGTTAGTTGTTAGACGAGCCATACATTGAGGAGTCTTCATCGTAATATCAGTTGAATAACTTCAACCATTCTGCGACGGATTGAGAACGATCACCTGGTTCAATTTCCATCCCCTTAAGAATAGCCTCATTGATGCGATCGCTAATCTGGGGTTCATATTGCTGGGGTGGGGTTAAGTCATAATCTGTTTCATAGCGAAACTTAGCGGGTAAGGGAGGTCTTGCAGTTAGAAGAACATACAAAGTAGCAGCCAAAGCATAGACATCTGTCCAGGCGCCAAAGTTTCCTCTTCTCTGGTATTGTTCTATAGGTGCAAAAGATTCTGTTCTAGAGTTAGTCATAGATAAAGACTGCTCAGAGATAAATTCCCTCGCCAAACCGAAATCAATCAAGACTGGGGATAAATCGGCACTGCGTAGCAGAATATTAGCTGGTTTAATATCTCGATGAAGAAATCCTTTCTGATGGATAGAAGATAGAGCTTCTCCTACTTTGGTAATAATGAAGATTGCCTTTGATTCAGAGAGTTGGCCATTCTTTTCGATATATCGACCTAAATCTTCTCCTTCCACGTATTCCATCACCATACACCAGAGTTCACCCTCTTGAAAAACTTGGGGATAGACACGTACTATGTTCGGATGGGGACAACTAGCTAAGGCGATCGCTTCATTGATAAACTTAGTTTGTAACTGCTTAAAATCTGCTCTACTCCGAGCTTCAATATTAAGGGTTTTCAGAGCAAACAATTTGTCAGTTTTAGCTTCTGTTATTTTGTAGGTAACGCCAAAGCCACCACTACCTAAAATCTCATTGACAATGTATTTGCCATTATTTAGCTTTTGCCCTGTTTTCCAGTAGACCGCTGTTACAGCTTCTGGTTTGGAAGGGATGGGAATTATGGGGTCGTTAGTTTCATTACCTAATTGATTAGTCGGATTGATCTTACGAGGTTCTACTTTTAACTCCACCCGCTCAAAATCAATATTATCTTTAACGCTTTGTTTGCTCTCTATAAGATTAGCTTGGGAAGCAGCAACTCCAGCTACTTTAGCTCCTCCTGATACACCAATGTCTCCATTGTGAACATCAGAATGGGGAATATGGGGAATATGGGGAATATTACGAATATTACTAATTGCAGGTTCTTGATCGCTTTTCTTGCGTCCTCCAAAGGCAAACATCGCGCCTAAGACCAATAATGGTATGCCCAATATTAGAGTCAGCCACCACCATTCAACCTTTGTTGCTGTAGTTTCTACTCCTGAAGTGTTGCCTTTTGTTGTATTGGGATTAGTTACCTCTTTATTGGCGATCGCTGTTTCTGAGGTAGTTGTCTCATCTATATCTGGATTGTCTAACGAAAGAGACTTGTTACTGTCTTCTACATCAGGGGCGATCTCTCTGCTACTTTCTATATCAGGATTGATCTCGCCACTATCTTCTACGTCTACATCTACGTTGGTATCGGCATTTGCTACAACATCTTCTTCTGGGGATTCTACATCGGCATCAGCATCAGCGACAACTTCTTCTTCTGGGGCTTCTACATCAGCGTCGGCATCGGCATCAGCGACAACTTCTTCTTCTGGGGCTTCTACATCGGCATCAGCATCGGCGACAACCTCTTCTTCAGCAGTTTCTACATCGGTATCAGCATCGGCGACAACCTCTTCTTCAGCAGTTTCTACATCGGTATCAGCATCG
>CBDUCX010000178.1:0-11514 GCA_965365755.1 uncultured Pleurocapsa sp. | reverse complement strand
AGCAGCATTGGCACAGAAAATAGCAAAGGAACCAAAATCTTTGCCCTGACGGGGAAAATCCGCAACAATGGTTTAATCGAAGTCCCCATGGGAATTAGTTTACGGGAAATTGTCGAAGAAATGGGTGGTGGTGTCGCCGATGGAGAAATTAAAGCCGTACAAACTGGAGGGCCTTCTGGAGGATGTATTCCAGCATCACTGCTAGATATCTCCGTTGATTATGATTCTCTGCGCCAAATTGGCTCCACAATGGGTTCTGGAGGGATGGTAGTGATGGATCAAAGCACCAGCATGGTAGAAGTGGCACAATTTTATATGCAATTTTCCCGTGAGGAATCCTGTGGCAAATGTGTCCCCTGTCGTGCGGGAACGGTGCAACTTTACGAGTTACTCACCAAAATCCTCAATCAACAAGGGACTCCAGGCGACCTAGAAAAATTAGCAGCTTTGTGTCACATGGTTAAAGAAACTAGTTTATGTGGTCTAGGCATTGGCGCGCCCAACCCGATTTTAAGTACCCTGCGCTATTTCAAAGAAGAATATCAGGAATTGATTCTAGCAGACAGTCTTAATAGTAAAGTAACCAGTTAATTCATGGTTAATTGCAAAAATCGGAAGATTGAAGGTCGGTACGATCAAGACTTATTCTAAACAGAGGCTTCGCAATGTACAAGAGAAATAAAGTTAGCCGCCGCAAATTACTCAAAGGTGTTGGAGTAATTAGTGTTTTAGTGGGAAGCGGTTTAGTCTGGCGTGCTGTCGATCGAGGAGTTTTTAGCGTGGGACAAGGTATAGCCTACGAACCCTGGATTGATTGGCAAAACTATGACGGTAAAGATCTTTCAGCTTTGCTTCCTGCCGCAATCTTGGCAGCTAACCCCCACAATACTCAGCCTTGGTTGTTTAGAGTTTCTGATTCTCGCATCGATTTATACGCAGATACTAAACGTCAAATCGGTGCTATCGATCCTTTTCTACGAGAAATGTATATAGGCTTGGGATGCGCGTTAGAAAATTTGCTTTTAGCTGCTAATGCGAAAGGTTTCGAGAGCCAATTATTATTAATGCCCGATCAGGAAAATGAGACTCATGTGGCACGAATTAATTTATCGCCTGGAAAGCCCTTAGAATCAAGATTCTACAAAGCAATTCCTTGGCGTCATACTAATCGCGGAGCTTATGACATCAATCGCCCTTTAGCTAAAGAAACTCTGCAAGTATTACAGCAATTGAGTAGTGTAGATTCAGAAGTAAAAGTTTTTTGGTTGACAACGGAAGCAGAACGTCGTCAGGTAGGAAATTCGATCGTGGAAGCAACCCAAGCAATCATAAGCGATCGCGAACAATCTCAAGATAGCGGGAAATGGATGAGATCGAGTTGGCAAGATATTCAAAAATACCGAGATGGCTTAACTTTAGATGCGACTGGTTCTTCAGCAATATTACGGGCGATCGCCAAGATGTTACCGCCCACTTCCCTAGAACAAAACGATCGCTTTTGGCTGAATGCTACTCAAAAGGTTCACGTCGCTACTGCGGCTGCTTTGGGAATTCTGACAGTAAAAAACTACCGCGATCGCTCTGGGCAACTTAAATGCGGACAGTTATGGCAGAAAATGCATTTGTGGGCAACTACTCAAGGATTGGCAATGCAACCGCTCAATCAAATGCCCGAACGTGCTGCCAGAGAAGAGGTTTTAGGGATTGAACCAAAATTTAGTAATGCTTTAGCAGCAATTATTGGCGATCGCAATTGGCTAGCACTGATGATGTTTCGCATTGGTTATCCCACTATCGAAGCATTACCAAGTCCCCGTCGTGCTGTAGAGGATGTAATTATTCGATAGTAAGGAAACTAATATGGGCGAGTAATCAACAATTAACCAACAAAACCTCTATTAAATTAATGAAGCACTAGAACCAATTATGTCTGTCAGAACATTAACGATTAACAATATCCCTGTAGCTGCCGAAGAAGGTAAAACTATCCTCGAAGCTGCCCAAGAATCAGATATTCATATTCCCACTCTCTGCTCTTTAGAAGGGGTTTCCCCTGTAGCTGCTTGTCGGATGTGTTTGGTAGAAGTTGAAGGTAGCAATAAACTGTTACCCTCTTGCGTCACCCAAGTAACGGAAGAAATGGTGGTGCATACCAACACCCCCAAACTGCAAGAATATCGACGCATGGTAATCGAATTACTCTTTGCTGAAGGAAATCATGTCTGTTCGATTTGTGTCGCTAATGGCAATTGTGAACTACAGGATCTTGCTATCGAAGTCGGCATGGATCATACCCGTTTCCCCTATCGCTTTCCCGATCGCCATGTAGATGTATCTCACCCGCAGTTTGGCATCGACCATAACCGTTGTATCCTCTGTACTCGCTGTGTACGGGTCTGTGACGAAATCGAAGGCGCACACGTCTGGGATATTGCTCAACGGGGTGCCAATGCTTATATCGTGTCTGGTTTAAACCAACCTTGGGGAGAAGTAGATGCTTGTACTGCTTGCGGTAAATGCGTTGATGCTTGCCCTACAGGATCAATTTTCCGTAAAGGAACTACTACTGCTGAAAAACAAGGCGATCGCGCCAAATTGCAATTTCTGGTTGATGCGAGGGAGAAGCATGAGTGGACAAGGTAACAGTTAGTAGTTAGGGATTTGATGCAAACGATGGGATTATCACAATGAACAAGATTAAATTTGCCACGGTATGGTTAGCGGGATGTTCGGGTTGCCATATGTCTTTTCTGGATCTGGATGAATGGTTGCTCGAACTGGCTAAATATGTTGATGTGGTCTACAGCCCCGTGGGTTGCGATCTTAAAGAATATCCAGAAGATGTCGATGTCTGTTTAGTTGAAGGGGGAGTCGCGAACCAAGATAATCTGGAATTAATCCGCGAAGTTAGGGCTAAAACCAAAATCCTAATTTCTTTTGGGGATTGTGCGGTAACTGCCAACGTGCCAGGGATGCGGAATATGTTAGGTGGTGCTGAACCAGTTTTAAAAAGGGGTTATCTAGAATTAGCGGATGAAACGCGACAATTACCTAATGAACCAGGAATTGTCCCTGAATTACTAGATCAAGTGCTGCCAATTCACGAATTAGTCTCTGTAGATATTTTTATGCCTGGATGTCCGCCATCTGCCGATCGCATCAGGGCGACTATTGAACCATTACTTAGAGGAGAACAACCCAATATGGAAGGACGTGCCATGATTAAATTTGGTTGACCAAATTTTAAATTTTAAATTTTAAATTCAAAATTTAAAATTTAAAAGGTAACTAATACTGGAGAAATGTAAGGAGGACATAATTGGGTGATTTTTCGAGCTAAATCTTCTGATATAAAGTCTTTTGAGAGAGAAAATAAGGAATAGGAAATAGGGAATGTGTACCTAATTATCCTCAGTATTTAATAAATTATGCAAATGAAAAATAAAATCAATGTTGCTAATTTCCAACCAGTCTCAGAAACTCTTTTAGTTACAGCTTATTTAAGGAGTCTGGAAAGCAAAAAAGCAGATGGAATTATCAAGGATAATAAATCTATCGAAATTATAAATTCTATTGATTATGATTTTTCTCAATACAATTCTCCGATAAATCAGGCTTTAATTGCAATTAGGACGGAGATTATAGATGAATTTGTTAGTAATTTTATTGTTCAATATCCTAATGCTACAGTTGTCAATCTAGGAACAGGCTTATGTACTAGATTTTTTCGCTTAGATAATGGCATAGTTCATTGGATTGGTATTGATCTACCGTTAGTTAAACCCATTTGGAGCAGTTTGCTGGGGGAAACCGAGAGACATCAATTTTATGCCTATTCAGTCTTAGATCTAGACTGGATTAAAAAAGTGAAAGAGAAAAAACCAAATAAAGTCCTTTTTATTGCTGAAGGATTACTAATGTTCTTCTCAGAAATAGAAGTTAAGTATTTACTCCAAAATATTAGAGATAATTTTATTGATTCAGAGATAATTTTTGATTCATTAGGCGTATTTCTCGCTCAAAATAGTAGAAAAAGTTCTGAAATATTAGGAATCAACGTTTCTTATAAATGGGGAATTAAAAATTTATTAGAGATGGAAAGTTGGGGTAAGAGAATCAAGTTAGTTAATCAATGGCACTATCTAGACAGACACAAAACCCGACTAGGTTGGCTCGGTTTACTCAGCTATTTACCACCATTGAGGAGACAAGTAAAAATAGGACATCTGAGATTTTCCTGAGAAAATTATCAGCCCCAGCTAAGATTTATCCAGTTAAATAGCGGTTATACTCACTCTTAATTAAAACCTATACTTTTTACTACAACCAAGATTACGAAATATTGTCATGAGAATTTTATCGTTCAAAAAATTATCGGCTCTATTGGTTGCGACAGTACTTGCTCCCTCTACCGCGATTATTGTACAAGCAGAACAAGTTTCAGAGAAGACTTTGATTGCACAGCGCGCTATCCGCGAGACAAAAGAGTTTAAAGGAAATAAAGCACCAACTATTTCCAATGCGGGGCTACTCAATGCCGCCGAAGATCACTATTTTGACGTGCTAGTGAGTGGAGAGCCACTAAATCGTCTAGAAGTTCAATGTGTTACTTTCCACGAATTGGATGATGTAAAAGTTATCGATCCAGAAAGTGGAGAAGAAATTCCTCATGCTACCGACTTTGGTTTTGAAGAATTTATCGTTACCTTCGATGAACCCTTACCTGTAGGACAAAAAGTTAGAATCGTTATGGAAGGATCTACAGTTCGAGGGGTAACTACAGGCGTGATTGTACCTTACCGTATATTCGGAGAAAGCAATGCTCTCGGCACTATTCCCTTAGGTACAGCTTTGGTGAGAGGGGCGATCGAGAATTAGTTTTATCATATCAGTAGTACAATCGTTATGCTACTGATTTAACTTTACCCTTGACCCAAAAGTGACCCAAGTGTACTTCACAAGTACAAAAAACGCTACATTTAGGATTAGTTATAAGATGATTTACCTAGTAGCTCTCTAAACTGAAAAAAACCAAATCCTTGTCTGACTAGATAAACAGCTCGATCAATATCTTGTAAGTCAGTGATCTTGGAAACGTAACCATCCGCTCCTGATTGTATTGCCAGCCTACGTATTCTCTTGTTGTCGTGGCTGGTGAATAATATGACTTTAGTTTGAGTGAAACGCTGGGTGATAATTTTTGCCGCTTCAAGACCATTCATCACTGGCATTTCTATATCTATCAAAACTACATCAGGATGATGTTCGTCTACAATTTTAATTGCATCTTGACCGTTGTTCGCAGAGCCGATCAGTGATATGTCTGAAATATTTTCAAAGAACAATTTAAAAATATTGATTACTGTATTCTGATCGTCTATGACTGCTACCTTTATCATAATGCAAGGTTATTCACTCCCTTATCACAAGAAATTGCGCTCAGGCAATTTAAAATTTATTTTTCCATGACATTATACTTCAATCACCGTAAAAATATCCATAAATACGCTTCTTGCGCTAAATTGCCAAAGGCATACTGGAAAAAGTTGAAATATTAAAATAATTGAGAAATTATTTTGTAAATCTCGGTTATTCAGTCCTAAAGTACTATCTAACAGAAGAGTTTTTTGGATGGGAATTTATCCGATTTTTTCCTCAAGATAGTTCATTAGTATTATCTAGTTGCTAGAAACTTGAACACAAATAGAGATACTGCCGAACCCGAAGGGTTATTTGTTACTTGTTACTTGTTACTTGAGCTTAGCGACACTAATCAGCTTCTCATCGGGAAAACCAGAATAAGCGGTTGGGGTATCCTACCTAACGAGCTAGTATTGGTTCTCGCTACAATTACATCAGAATTAAGTGGTAAAGCATCATACAGCTAATTTGTTCCGATGGATTAAGTATTTAAGGCGTTAATAGTTTCTTAAATATTATATGTAGCAAAATAGCAGACCCAAAATAAATATATTTTCAATCAACAATCTAATTAATTTAGATCTAGATCCAGGTTTTATCCCCTAGAAAGAGAGAGAAACATGATATGCAGCCAAACAATCCCCAAAAATTTACTGAAAAAGCTTGGCAAGCGATCGCCAATGTCCAAGATATTGCCAAGCAAAACCAACAGCAGCAGGTAGAAACTGAACACCTGTTTAAATCTCTGATTGCCGAGGAAGGGTTAGCCAGCAGTATTTTTAATAAGGCTGACGTTAGTGTGCAACTACTGCGAAATAAAGTCGATCAGTTTATCAGCAGTCAACCAAAGGTCAGTAATGCCAGTGGTAGCGTTTTCTTGGGACGCAGTTTAGACAGTTTATTGGATCGTGCCGAGAAATATCGCAGCGAATTTGGTGACGATTATATTTCGATTGAGCATCTAGTACTAGGGTTTACCCAAGACGATCGCTTTGGGCGTAAACTACTACAAGACGTGGGTTTAACGGAAAATAAACTCAAGGAAATTATTATACAGGTGCGCGGAAAGCAAAAAGTGACCGACCAAAATCCGGAAGGAAAGTATCAAGCCCTAGAGAAATATGGACGAGACTTAACTCAACTAGCAAGGGAAGGTAAGTTAGATCCTGTGATTGGTCGAGATGACGAAATTCGCCGTACGATTCAAATCCTGTCCCGCCGTACTAAAAATAATCCTGTATTAATTGGTGAACCAGGGGTAGGTAAAACAGCCATTGTGGAAGGATTGGCACAACGTATTATTAACCGTGATGTCCCTGAGTCTCTGCGCGATCGCCAAGTGGTTGGTTTAGACATGGGTGCTTTGATTGCGGGGGCGAAACTACGGGGAGAGTTTGAGGAACGTCTTAAAGCTGTACTCAAAGAAGTTACTGAGTCTGAAGGCAATATTATCCTGTTTGTCGATGAAATCCATACCGTTGTCGGTGCTGGTGCCGCCCAGGGTTCGATGGATGCGGGGAACCTACTTAAGCCGATGTTGGCGCGGGGGGAACTACGCTGTATTGGTGCAACTACCCTAGATGAATATCGCAAGTACATTGAGAAAGATGCGGCTTTAGAAAGACGTTTTCAATCAGTACTAGTGGGTGAACCCAACGTTGTAGATACGATCTCGATTCTGCGGGGATTAAAAGAGCGTTACGAAGGACATCACGGGGTATCCATTACTGATACAGCATTGGTGGCAGCAGCTACCCTGTCTAATCGCTACATCAGCGATCGCTTTTTACCTGATAAGGCGATCGATTTGGTGGATGAAGCAGCAGCTAAACTCAAGATGGAGATTACTTCTAAGCCTGAAGAATTAGATGAAGTTGATCGCAAAATTCTTCAGTTAGAAATGGAAAGACTGTCTCTAGAAAAAGAAGATAATCCTATATCCCAAGAAAGATTAGCTAAGTTAGAAAAAGAACTAGCAGACCTAAAAGAAGAGCAATCAGAAATAAATGCTCAGTGGCAGTCGGAAAAAGAAGTAATTGAACAACTTCGGGAACTTAAAGAGAAAATCAATGCTATTAACCTAGAAATTGAGCAGGCAGAACGAGCCTACGATCTCAACCGGGCTGCGGAACTTCGTTATGGTAAGTTAACTCAATTGCAACAAGAATCTGTCGAAATTGAGCAAAAACTGGCAGAAAGACAAACTACAGGCAAGTCTTTACTGCGGGAAGAGGTCTTAGAATCAGATATTGCCGAAATTATCTCTAAGTGGACAGGTATTCCCCTCAAAAAACTGATTGAGTCGGAAAAATCGAAGCTGCTTAACCTAGAAACAGAGTTACACGAACGAGTAATCGGACAGGAAGAAGCTGTAACTGCCGTAGCAGATTCAATTCAGCGTTCTCGTGCAGGATTAGCCGATCCCAACCGTCCCACCGCCAGCTTTATTTTCCTTGGCCCTACTGGAGTGGGTAAAACTGAACTAGGAAAAGCCTTGGCACAAAGTCTCTTCGATACTGAACAAGCGATCATTCGGATTGATATGTCGGAATATATGGAAAAACATTCCGTATCCCGTTTAGTTGGCGCGCCTCCAGGGTATGTCGGTTACGACGAAGGGGGACAATTAACCGAGGCAATTCGCCGTCGTCCTTATTCAGTGATTCTGTTTGACGAGATTGAAAAAGCCCATCCCGATGTGTTTAATATCTTGCTGCAAGTCCTGGATGATGGCAGACTAACAGATTCCCAGGGACGTACTGTAGATTTCACCAATACCATTATCATCATGACCAGTAATATTGGTTCCCAATACATCTTAGATGTGGCAGGAGATGATAGCCAGTATGAAGAAATGCGATCGCGGGTGATGGCTGCTATGCGGGATAGTTTCCGTCCTGAATTCCTCAATCGGATCGACGAGATTATTATCTTCCACGCCTTAGTCAAATCTCAGTTACGCAATATAGTTCAACTACAGGTAAGAGGCTTAGAACAACGTCTGGAAGAGCAAAAACTAGCATTAAAAATCTCCGACGCAGGTTTAGATTATCTTGCCGACTTGGGTTACGACCCTGTATACGGTGCTAGACCCCTAAAACGTGCAATTTCTAGATATTTAGAAACGGCGATCGCAAAATCGATCCTTCGGGGAGACTATCAAGGCGGTGACACGATCTTTGTTGATGTGGAAGATGAAAGATTAGTCTTCAAAAAGTTATCCGCAGAGATGTTGGCGAAATAAGCAGGTTAAACCGCGTTTACTTTGAAAACCATAGTTTTTCCAGTGACTAAGGCTACCGTGTATACACAAGTCGCTCTCTATGCCCCCTGACCCCCAAATTTGGGGGAAAAGAATTTAAAATCGCTTTGCGATTTGCTCAAATGACAAGCTATTCACTATTATTTTCATTCCTTGTGACTGATTAAAGTCCCCCAGAATTGACGAGCGACCCTGCTGAGGTTTCCTCAGCAAAGGAACGCGCGAGGAAGGGGATTTAGGGGGCTAGATTAACGCTAAAATTCAAATAATAAATGAAACATAACTAAGGACAAGTTAAGCGTAAGTTTGATAAGTTGATTAGTGAAAAAATAACTTTACTTACGAGCAGACGGCTGTTTTATCCTAATATTAAGTTCGTAGGGCTAAATGTAAGTTGGTCTTTGGCGAGGATGCAAATTCTTCCCTTGGTTATTGACTAAGCTTGTTTAGCATAAATTTATTTTCAAAATGATATTAATCGGTTTATATTCTCTCGCTAACAAATATAAAAATATTTTTCAGTTAATACGACAAGTTAAATTATGTCTCCCCCTCTCCCTAACTAAGCTTGTGATTAGCCTGTTAGTTTTGGTGACAAGCTTCTCTATTTGGATATCTCCTGTATCAGCAAACATCAACGATGATCGCTATGAAGGAAACATCTATATTTTGTTTGGGGGCAATGGTTCTTTAGTTCCCCCGCGGATGGATCTTCCTACCTCTCTCAAACGAGAAAAACCAGCTATTTTGGTATTTTATGTTGATGATAGTAGCGACTGTAAGCAATTTTCCATTGAAGTAACTCGTCTTCAAGAATTTTACGGTCGAGCAGCGAGTATTATTCCTGTTACTGTTGATTCTTTTATCGACAAAGACCAATACACCCCCGAAGAATCCGCATATTACTATAGCGGTGTCGTTCCTGAAACCGTAATTCTCGACCAACAAGGCAAGGTGGTATACGACGGCAAGGGACAAGTTCCCTACGAAGAGATGGATGATGTTTTACGTGAAGTGTTCGATCTGCTACCTCGTTCGGAATCTTTGGTCTTAAAACGTCGTTCGTTTAACGAGTTTAATTCGGGAATGGCTCAGGAATAAGGAGTTCAGAGTAGGGGCGAACGGCCGTCCCTAAGTTACAGAACATAAGGGAATTCTCGCGACATTACATTAAAAGACAAGGTTCTGAATAGGTCGGTGAACCCATAAAAAATCTGACTGTGCAATCGACTAATAATCCAGAGTCAATTGTTATTCCAATGCAAAAACAGCTTTGATTCCTTGGTTATGAAATATGGCGCTATGGGATGATATCTCTTGCGTCGTAGATATCTTGCAGAAAAGCGCGAATATAATCATCCGCAGGTTGAGTCATAATCGTTTTAGGTGTACCAACCTGAACCATTTTACCATCTTTCATCACAGCAATGCGATCGCCAATTTTAAAAGCTTCATAAACATCATGACTGATAAAAATGATTGTTTTGTGGAGTTCTTGTTGCAGACGGAGTAATTCGTCCTGCATTTCTCGGCGAATCAGAGGATCGAGGGCACTAAAAGGTTCATCCATGAGTAGAATTTCGGCATCTGTGGCTAAAGCTCTGGCTAAACCTACCCTCTGTTTCATTCCACCACTGAGGGCAGCAGGGGCATAATCTGCCCATTGCTCTAAACCTACTATTGCCAAGGTTTCCATTGCCTTGTGACGGCGTTTAGCGGCTTCTATCCCCTTTACTTTCAAGCCATATTCGACATTTTCGACCACAGTTTTATGGGGAAATAGCCCAAATTGTTGAAATACCATGGATATTTTGTTTAAACGGATTTCTCGCATCCTTTTCTCATTGACATGGGCGATATCTTCACCATCAACGTAAACATGACCACTGGTGGGTTTAATCAACCGATTGATGCAGCGGACTAAAGTTGATTTTCCCGAGCCAGATAATCCCATGATCACGAACAATTCTCCTTGATTAATCTGGAGGGAGATATCTGCAATACTGACAACCTGATTGGTCAACTCTAAAATGTCGTCTCTAGTCTTGCCCTCACGAAATAGCTGGAGTCCAATACGAGGTTTATCTCCGTATATTTTAATTAGATTTTCTAGACAAATTTTGGGTACCAAATTTTTTATCCTGCCAACCAATCGTAAGAAAATATCATACCGATTAATTACGTATCCGTCGAATACAAGTTTTTCTTCTTCGCTATAGGGGATTTATTGTGTTTATTTAGATTCAGGAAAGAGCATACAAAATGAAACTAGCAAAAAATAACAGTCTTGCTGTGCAAGACTTGTGATCATAAGTTTCTAACAGTTTTTCATTACAGGTTTGGTCAGGTTCTAGAATAAAAATATCCACTAATTCTGGTGGGAGCAGGCAAACACTCAAAGCTGTACTCTTTGCCCAAGTTTTCAGCTCTATCTAGTTCCAGATTATTGGGACTACTTTCCCAACCTAGATCAATATGGTGAGCATTGATTTGGTTAGCAGCAAGTATTCCTCCCGTAACCGTCAGCAAAGCTGTTCCTAAATTGATTGCAAAGTTTTTAATTTTCATAGTAGCAACTCATCATTCGCGCAATCAAGAATAGGAAAAGATACCTAAAGCGAATTGCAGAGTTAAGAAAACACAACTAAATATGATAAATCTGGACAATGAATAACAACAATTCTTGCGGCTATTAGCTCCGAGAGAATTGACGATGTAGTGCTTCTACTAAACGCTATGAATTTGAATTGCTACTTGCTACTTGAGCGTAGGGGCACTAGTTAATATTGCGATCGCTTTAGTCGTTATCTTTATTTTTGCTCAGGTACATC
>CBDUCX010000177.1:0-11522 GCA_965365755.1 uncultured Pleurocapsa sp. | reverse complement strand
CTGGTGGCAAAATTCCTGTTTATTTAGCATCTTCCTTTGCTTTCATCGCTCCAATTACCCTCAGCGTGGAAAAATATGGTCTGTCCGCCACTTTATCGGGTTTAGCTGCTGCTGGCTTAGTATATTTAGCTTTAAGTTTGATTGTTTTCTGGCGTGGTTCCGGCATAATCACAAGTATTTTACCGACAGTGGTAACTAGCCCAGTAATTATGGTGATTGGTCTGAGTTTAGCCCCCATAGCAGTAGAAATGGCTTCCCAGGGTAATGAAGACTATAGCGCAGAAATCGCACTTTTGATAGCGACGGTTTCTTTCTTGACTACAATTATTAGCGCGATTTTAGTCCGTGGTTTTCTGAGATTGATCCCGATTCTATTTGGCATTGTGGCAGGCTATTTAGTCTCCTTGCCTTTGGGTTTAATCGATTTTGCTCCAGTTCTTGACGCGCCTTGGTTTCAGATACCCAACTTTATTACTCCTAGCTTCAGTTTGCCAGCAATCCTCCTAATCTTACCAGTAGCGATCGCACCTGCGATCGAACATATCGGTGATGTACTAGCAATTAGTTCAGTGACCCAAAATGATTATCTGAGAGATCCTGGAATACATCGAACCCTATTAGGAGACGGATTAGCCACAACCCTGGCTGCATTTTTAGGTGGCCCTCCGAATACCACCTACTCCGAGGTTACAGGAGCAGTAGCCCTTACCAAAGCCTTTAATCCTGGGATCATGACCTGGACAGCTTTAACTGCGATCGCCCTATCCTTTTTCGGCAAGTTGGGGGCGATATTGCAAACCATTCCTACCCCTGTGATGGGCGGTATTTTGGTTGTGCTTTTTGGCACCATTGTCATTGTGGGATTAAGCAGTATGATTCAGCTAGGAGAAGACTTATTGCACCCTCGCAATCTGGCGATCGCTGGCTCAATCTTAGTCCTGGGTGTCGGCGGCATGAGCCTTAATTTTGGTACATTTGCACTGGAAGGAATTGGACTAGCCAGCATCATTGGAGTGCTATTAAATTTACTCTTGCCCACTGTGCCCACTGGTGACAAATTACATTGGTGACAAGTTAAAACAAGTCTCTTAATCGCTTATGCACAAGAACTACAGGTGAAATTTGTTTAGGGAGATTGCGGAGTTCAGTGTTAATAAAACCTTGCAATTTAGCTGATAAAAGTTGTAATTTTATTAGTAGTAATGATCAATCTCTTGATTCTCAAATTCATAGTTAAAATTCATCGTGATTTATGCCTCGATCGCCCAAACTTAAATTTGATCGTGGAACTTTGCTGTTACATCCACCCCCAAGAGGAAAAGCCTGGTTAGATTATGCTACTTGGGATGATCGGGTGGAAAAGTTTCGGATACCTGCAATTTATTATCGTCCTTTGGTCGAAGCTCTCCAGGCAGATGACAAAGAAATTATCGATGAAGCCAGAGAATTTTATAATCTGGAACTAAAGTCTGTATCGCAGCTAGAACCATATCCCCATCAAGCAGAGGCGCTACAGGCATGGAAACAAGCTAAAAGACAGGGAGTGGTAGTATTACCCACCGCAGCAGGGAAGACTTATCTGGCAGAGTTAGCAATGCAGGCTACTCCCCGCACCACTTTGATTGTGGTACCAACTTTGGACTTGATGCACCAGTGGTATGCCCAAATTGAATCCTCTTTTCCCCATGCCGAGGTGGGTTTATTAGGGGGTGGTTCGCGCGATCGCACACCGATTTTAATTGCCACCTACAATAGTGCTGCTATTCATGCCGAAACTTTAGGTAATCGCTACGCCCTCTTGATCTTTGACGAGTGTCATCATTTGCCCACCGAATTTTTTAAAGTAATTGCCGAATATGCGATCTCTCCTTACCGCTTGGGATTAACCGCAACTCCTGAACGCAGTGATGGTACTCATCGTCATCTAGATGCTCTAATTGGCAAAATTGTCTATCGCAAAACTCCTGAAGAACTATCTGGGAGAGCTTTAGCCGAGCATAAAATAGTCCAAATACGAGTCAAACTATCAGAACAAGAACAGCTTAAATATGAACAGGCGATCGCTATTAGACGTAAATTCTTGCGCGAGTCCAATATCTCTTTAGGTAGTCTCCAAGGATGGCAACTTTTTGTTCAAGCCAGTGCGCGATCGCCCCAGGGCAGAAAAGCGATGTTAGCACATAGGGAAGCCAAAGAAATTGCTTTAGGTACAGATGCTAAACTCCGCGTCTTGATTGATTTAATTACCAAACACCAAACAGAACGCATTTTAATTTTTACTAACGACAACGCCACTGTTTATCGTATCTCGCAGCAGTTTCTCATTCCCGCCATCACCTATCAAACCGCTGTTAAAGAACGCCACGATATTCTAACTAGATTCAAAGCAGGAGAATATAAAACTTTAGTTGCTTCCCATGTCTTGAATGAAGGAGTGGATGTACCCGATGCGAGAATTGCCATTATCCTCTCTGGAACAGGTTCCACTAGGGAATATGTTCAACGACTGGGTAGGGTACTGCGAAAGGGCAACACCAGTAACAAACAGGCGATTCTCTACGAAGTCGTTACCGAAAACACCAGCGAAGAAAGAACCTCCGAACGCCGTCGCGGTGAACAAAGCTACCAGCAACCACAAGCAAGACAGTTAAAGCTAATTCCTGACAAACCAAAGCCCAAAAAGAAACACAAGTTTAGAGCAGCAGAAGAATCAAAACGTTGGAATCACAGTAGCGAAGAAGAGTGATTTTATCTACTTAAACTATCCCATTAAGATAACGTTATCAATTATATGAATAATGCCGTTATCAGCCTCGACATCTGCTGTAATTACAGTAGCATTTTTTATTTCAAAAGTATCATCGTTGCAGTTAATTGAAATTGGCGAGCCTTCTACAGAATCTACGGAATCTACTTTACCTAAATCTGCTTTAGTTAGTTTTCCTGCTACCACATGATAGGTAAGTATCCTAGCCAACTGAGGTGGATTTTGTACTAACGTCTCAACTGTCCCAGGAGGAAGTTTGGCAAAGGCAGCATCATTGGGAGCAAAGACAGTAAACGGACCAGGTTGTTTTAAGGTTTCAACTAAATTAGCTGCCTTGACAGCAGCAACTAATGTACTTAAATCTTCACTCTTGATAGTTAAGAAAATGTTCATCGTCTAAGACAATTCCTCATCAGTAATCGGTAAAGCCATCTCGCAGTATTATAAACACAACCTGTAGTCCTACCAATAATTAACTTACCAAATTTTCGTTGAACCTGATTTTTGTTAAGACTTTTAAGCGCTAACCAAACAACAAAAAGCGATCGCACGATCCATAGCCGAAGGCATGGCACCTAAAGCAATCAAGACAAACGATTCTTATTTTAGAGATAATAAATAGTTAGTCTCTATCCAGAGATTCCCACGCGAGTGCAAAGGTAAAGATAATCAGCAATTAAATATGAATCAATCTGTAGATGTCGTCGTAATTGGTAGTGGCGTAGGTGGTTTGTGTTGTGCTGCGCTACTAGCAAAATATGGTTTTCAGGTGACGGTGTGCGAAAGTCATTCGATTCCTGGAGGTGCTGCCCATAGTTTTGAGCGAGATGGCTATAAGTTTGATTCTGGCCCTTCCCTCTATTCTGGTCTATCTTCTAGCCCGACTAATAATCCTCTACGTCAAGTATTAGATGCCATTGAAGAAGACTTGGAATGGGCAAACTATGATGCTTGGGGTTGTCGCATACCGGAGGGGGATTTTGCTGCTTATGTGGGGGCAGATCATTTTTGCCAGGTACTCAGAGAGTTTCGTGGGGAAGCTGCCGTAACTCAATGGCGTAAGCTTCAGGCAGAAATGAAACCTTTAGCTGATGCAGTTAATGCTTTGCCTCCCTTAGCAATGCGCTTTGATCTGGGTGCTGCTATTAGTATGGGTCAATATTTACCGAATACTCTCTGGCATTTACCTAATATTCTGCGGATGACTGGCCCTTTTAGCAAGATTATGGACGGGGTAGTAACTGATCCGTTTATTCGTAACTGGTTAGATTTACTCTGTTTTCTACTGTCTGGTTTACCTACTAGTGGCACTGTGGGGGCAGAAATGGCGTTTATGTTTGCGGAATGGTATAAGCCAGGAGTGAAGTTAGATTATCCCCTGGGTGGTAGCGGGGCAATGGTTGACGCTTTGGTGCGGGGGCTAACTAAACGGGGTGGTGAGATTATTTATAATGCCCATGTTGAAGAGGTGTTAGTAGACAATAAACGTGCTGTAGGAGTACGGTTACGCAATGGTCAGGAAATTAAAGCCAACAAAGCAGTGGTTTCTAATGCCTCCATCTGGGATACTTTGCATCTGATTCCCCAAGCAGCACTACCCAAGAGTTTCGTCCAAGAAAGGGCTAATACACCTGAGTGTGACAGCTTTATGCATCTGCATTTAGGGATTGATGCCACAGGATTAGAAAATTTGCAATGCCACTACATTGTGGTTAATGATTGGGACAAAGGGATAACCGCCCCGCAAAACGTCGTTGTGATGTCCATTCCCTCAGTCTTAGATCCTAATCTGGCGCCTCCTGGTAAACACGGGATTCATGTCTACACTCCTGGTAATGAACCCTACAAACTTTGGGCGGGAATGGATCGCCGCAGCGCAGCTTACAAGCAACAAAAACAAGAACGTGCTGAAGTAATGTGGCAAGCATTAGAACGAGTTATTCCCGATATTCGCACCCGCACTGAATTAAGTTTAGTCGGCACTCCCTTAACCCATAGACATTATCTCCGTCGCCACAATGGCACCTATGGCCCTGCACACCAGGCAGGTAAAGCCCTCTTTCCTGGTTCAACTACTCCCCTCTCAGGCTTACTCTGCTGCGGTGATTCCACTTTTCCTGGTATTGGTATACCTGCGGTGGCTGCTAGTGGCGCGATCGCAGCTAATACTATTGCTCCACTACAAAAGCATTTAGAGATTTTAAACTAGAGTTCTGTTTTCTATACTTTCTCTTCGGGGAAGGTTTCGTTAAACTCTTCAATCAATTCATCTAATTCTTCCAATGCTTGATCCACATCAATTCTCAAGGTACCCAAGTTAGGTCGTTCCAGAAGTTCTACTAAAGAATCCCTCTTATCGTTCATCTGTACGATTTTGGCTCTAATATCTGCTTTTTCCATAATTTTATGTTTAACGAGTGTCCAATAGCTTTAGAATAGACAATATTGATAAATATAAACAATTTTTAAAAGATGTTGCGAAAAATACCATTGGCTGCTGTGGGTTTAACTGTGGGAGGAATTTTAACTGTCATTGGCTTTTATGCCTATGCGGTGGGAATGAATACCCTTAATTTAGCAGGATTCTTTTATGGCATTCCCTTGCTGTTAGGTGGTTTGGCGCTTAAAGCATCGGAACTAAAACCAGTACCCTATACAGTAGAAACTACACCTGAAGTTAAAGCATTGCGATCGCAAGCAACCCCAACCCAAGAACAGTTGCGAAAAGATGTAACTCGTTTTCGTTATGGACAAGAAGCCCATCTTGATGATTGTTTAGCCAAGTTTGGTCTTAGCCCAACAGACGAAGAAAGACCAATATTATCAGGTATTCAAGAGCAATCAAGAGATGGTGCCTATACTTTACTGATGGAATACTATTCACCTTTTTTCTCTTTGTCAGACTGGGAAGAAAGACACGAGAAGATTGAAAAGTTTTTTGGCCCTAATATTAAAGCTGAAATTACTCAACCAGAAAAATCTCGCATTGATGTCGCTTTGATTAAATCTGAAACTTAGTCAAGTTGAGTGAAGACAAATTGATATTTTTGCTGGGCAATTATCTTTGTTATGAAATATTTCATTAAATAAAGTTAATTGATAATTTATATCTCAATAATCAAAAAAATTTAGCAGTCTTGAATTAAGATAAAATTTTAAGATTAAGACTGCTCGACTAAAGTAATTATGGGAAGAAAAGCGAAACTAAAAAAACTGCGACAGCAACAGCAGAATAACGCAGAATCAAATCAAAACCAAAAGTACGATAAAACTCAATTCGTTGAGCAGTTTACTAAAATGGGCTATCAGGCAAAAATAGATCCTAAACTACAGCCCAAAACTAATCGAGGAAATATAGCTCCAGAAATCCCTCAAGAGATAATTGAACCACAGCTATAAATAAGTTACCTCATCTTTTTTATTATGGGTTTTAGAGCAAAATATTGTTGAGGCTCTTACGGCTTAATTCCCAACTGCATATAGGTAAAACAATTGGCCACAGCAAGGGAGCAACCAACAGGACTCCCCAAGAGAGTAAATCAAGTTTAGAAGTACTTTCATCCATATAAAAAAGCAAAAACCAATAGATGAAAACCAACCAAGAAATGGTCCAATACCAAGTAACAATATTTTCTGACATCTTTTGAGCAGCCAAAGTTAATAATTTTTTATTAATTATTGTGGGAAATATTGAAAATGGTAAGCAGTGGAAATACCGAAATTTTCTAGGAAATTGGAGTCTATTTGAGCAATTCTCTAGGTAACTATACTCTATACTCCCTCATAACTAAATTAACTGCTATAGCTTTGCTTTTTCGCTAAAATAGCTACGTATTGTAGAGTTTGACCATTAAAAAAACGACGGTGATTGTAAACACGAGTATCATCTAGCTTTAAAGTACCTTTAGCGATCGCCTGACGGTAAAATTCAACGAATTTAGGAGGATTACTCTGATTATCGTAGCTAGTCTGAGCAATATTAAACATTATCCATCCTCCCGCTTCAATGAGATTCAAGGCAGCTATAAAATGTGACACTTTCCTTAGCTCTACCTGCTTTTACTTGCTCTAAATCGATATAAATTACATTTAATTTGAATTGTCTTTGTTTAAATTTATGCGTAAATTATAGATTTTTAATCATATTCTTACGAGGATTAAACTGTTCTAAATCTCTTAGTTTTTCATACAGTTCTTGTTCTTCGGCAGTAATTTCTTTGGGGGTGACAATTTGAATTTCTACCAGCTGATCCCCCCTCTCTCCCGATTTGTCAAAATATCCCTTGTTAGCCAAACGCAATCTTTGCCCAGATCGCACCCCGTTAGGCACACTTACCTTAACTAAACCATCAATTGTCGGTACTTCGATCGCACTACCTAAAATGGCTTCTGTGGGGGTGACAGGAACTTGACAGTAGATATTTTCTCCCTGAATGTCAAAGAAAGGATGACGCGCTACGGTAATTTTCAGGTAAAGATCACCCCCCTCAATGCCCTGTCCCTTAAGACGAATTCGCTGCCCGTTAACCATCCCCGCAGGCATGTCTACTTCTAAAGATCTGCCATCTTCCAAGCGAATCTTTCTCTTCCCTCCTCGGTAGGCTTCATTTAACCCCAAGGTCAATTTAGCCTCAATATCTCGGCGTGTGGGACGAGAACGCACCACTCTTTCCCTTTTAGTCGTTCCAGGACGATAATCCTGACTATCAACCCTAACACGACCACGCTCGGCAGTATTGACCCTAGCATTGGAACCATTGTTACTATTACGCCCAAAGTTGCCAAAGCCCGCCTTATCAATGAACTTTTTGCGGCTGATCGATTGATCGTATTGAACACGCCTAGTCTGATCTGACAACACCTCGTAGGCTTCGTTGATGTCCTTAAATTTCTCCTCAGCAGCTTTATTTCCCAAATTGCGATCGGGATGATATTTAATGGCTAATGTGCGATAAGCTTTTTTAATTTCACTACTAGAGGCATTTTTGTTAATGCCCAGCATTTCATAATAGTTACGCACTTCCTGCATATCTCAATTGTTGATTTGTTAGATGGTTATTTGTTGTGTCCCTGGGGTAGCATTGTTCATTGAATTAAAACCATTCATCGTCTTCGTCATCCCAATCATTTTCGTAAGGGGTATTACGTTGGTTATTGCGACCATTGTAACGGTCTTGGGGTGGAAAGTTGTCACGGCTATCACGACGAGTTCTCGGAGGTTCTCGTCTAGGTGCATAGGGATCGGCTGAGACATTCGGGGAATCGTTATAACCAGGACGACGACGCTGATCATCGTAGCCACCATATCCTCCAGCAGGACGACGACGTTGCTCAGGGCGTTGTTCACCATAGTCATCGTTCCATTCATCTTGATAGCTGGGTTGACGAGGTTCGTTACGATAATCACCATAGTTATCATATCCCGCAGCAGGACGACCATAACTACCCTCAGAAGGGTAACCGTAACCACCACGAGACATACCAGAAGGACTGCCACTAGGGGAGTTGTAATCGCCATAATAGTCCCTCTGACGAGGATTATAGGAATAATCCTCAATGTACTTGTCGTCATCATCCCCTAAGAAGGTCTTTTTAATTGCTCCTAGGAAGTCCTCGTCTTCGTCATCATCGTATTGCAGTCTAACTTCTCGGTTTAGTTCATACAAAGTATCTTTCAAGTCGGCTTCTGAGCGGTCTAGAGTTCTTTCATCATCTTGTTCGAGACTGTTGAGAATTTCTTCACATAATACATCAATGCGACGACGATAATAGCTAGCGAATTGGCTACCAAAATCCAGGGTTACTTCCTTCAGTTTACGTTGAGCTTGATCGGTTAAAGCTTTGGCACGATTACGTTTTTCCACCCGCTCTCTGCGAGCACGATCTTCATCGGCAAATTGTTCTGCCTCTTTGATCATGCGGTTAATCTCTGAGTCACTGAGGGTAGAAGCCCCTGAAACTGTAATGCCCTGTTCCCTGCCAGTGGTTTTGTCCCTAGCGGTAACCTGCAAAATACCATTGGCATCAATATCGAAAGACACCTGAATCTGGGGAACCCCCGTGGGGGCGGGAGGAATACCTGTGAGCTTAAATCTTCCCAGAGATTTATTGCCGCTTGCCATTTCCCGTTCTCCCTGAAGAGCATGAATTTCCACTACGGTTTGATTGTTTTCCCCCGTGGAAAAAATATCGGAACGGCGCACAGGGATAGTGGTGTTACGAGGTAGGAGCTTTTTCATGACTCCGCCAATGGTTTCCAAACCTAGAGATAGGGGAGTAACGTCTAGTAATAAAACGTCCTTGACTTCATTAGTCATAATCCCCGACTGAATAGCCGCGCCAATGGCGACTACCTCATCGGGATTGACGTTCTGATTTGGTTCCAGGTCGATATAGCTACGAACTAAATCTTGCACCATCGGAATGCGAGTCGAACCACCCACTAGAACCACCTCATCAATGTCCATGGGGCCAAGTCCAGCATCAGAAATCGCTCTTTTAAGGGGACGGCGCAGACGGCTTACTAAATCCCCACAGAGTTCTTCAAACTTAGCGCGAGATAGCTTAATTTCAATGTGTTTAGGCCCATCTTCCGTCGCCGTGATAAAGGGTAAATTAATTTCGGTAACGGATAACTTAGATAGCTCAATCTTGGCTTTTTCTGCCGCTTCCGTCAGTCTTTGTAACGCCTGGCGATCGCTTTTTCGCAGATCGACACCTTCTTGTTTTAAGAATTCTTCGGCTAACCAATCTACAATTCGACGATCAAAGTCATTGCCCCCTAGTTGTGTATCCCCACTAGTGGCTCTTACTTCAAATACCCCATCGCCAATATCAAGGATGGAAACATCAAAAGTTCCTCCCCCCAAATCAAATACCATGATGGTTTGGGGACGACGCTGATCCAACCCATAAGCCAATGCTGCTGCGGTGGGTTCATTGATAATCCGCAGTACATCCAATCCTGCAATCCGCCCGGCATCTCTGGTAGCCTGTCGTTGGGAATCGTTAAAATAAGCAGGTACGGTAATTACTGCACCAGTGATTGATTCTCCTAAATAGCGTTCTGCTTCTTCCGCTAGTTTACGCAAAATCATCGCCGATACTTCTTCGGGGGCAAACTCTTTTTTCAGCTTAGGACAGCGGATTTTAATATTACCTAGTTCATCCCGCTTGATCGTGTAAGGGACTCGCTTTGATTCTGGCTGAAGTTCTGAATACTGACGACCAACGAACCTTTTCACGCCATAAAAAGTATTTTCTGGATTTAAGACGCTTTGCCGTCTAGCAAGCTGTCCCACTACTAATTCTCCATCTTTATTAAAGCCAACTACAGAGGGGGTAGTTCGCATTCCTTCTGAATTAGCAATTACGATAGGTTTACCGCCCTCCATTACCGCTACTACGGAATTGGTTGTTCCCAAATCGATGCCGACTACTTTTCCCATAGGTGCGATGGTCTCCTAGAATCGTTCCCCAAAATATATATACTACGAAGTTTTAATTTGCTTTGGCAGGATAACACTATAATAAATATTTTTTATTTATTCCCTTTAGTCATTTTATACCCCATTTTCCCAGAAATTAGACACCCTAAACCCTGGTAGTGTTTTAGGTCAGGTAAAATCTCCTGGTTTGGCAGCAACCCAGCGATCGCCTTTTAATTGAATAATCCTTAACATTGCTGGTTCATCCCTTACCGTACTTGATAGATGACCTTGTTTATTTTCGGCATTGGGTTTGGTATGATGGTCGCCCCCAAAAGATATTTCACCTGCACCCATTTCGACGCGAGTCCCATCCATTGTTTCGACGTACCAGCAACCTGATAGGGGAATAATCCACTGGGATTGAGGGTTTTCGTGCCATTCTCCCACCCAGCCGACGGGAAGTTGGGTAAACGATTATTCCACTGGGGCGCAGCATCACCACCCATACTTTCTTGAGCAAAGTTGCTTAACTCGCAACGGGTTTGATGGCTAATACCCTCAGTTGTCTGTCCAGACGTGCCAATAGGTTCAGTTTGGCTGGATCTTGGTTTGGTTGATTCATGCTTAAATTAATCTCGGAGAAATTTATACTTTAACAATATTGCAATAACAATATTGCAATCCCTCATTATTCACCCTAAACACCATGATTTATCTTGATTCAGCATTAATTGATGAAGCTGCCGAAGCGGTGGCAATGGGTTGGGTTAAAGGAATTACTACTAACCCCACATTACTAAATAAAAGTGAGTTGTCTCCTGAAGCCTGTCTTAAACAATTATCAGCTATATGTCCAGGAGAACTATACTATCAACTCTGCGCCACCGACTTTGAAGCCATGATCACCGAAGCAAATCAAGCGGCTGAGATTATCGGCAAGAAACTAGTATTAAAAATTCCTGCTACCGAATTGGGCTTTCGGGTAACAGCTCATTTATCCTCCGAAATTGCTTGCTCTGTCACTGCCATCTATAGTCCTGTCCAAGCTGCGATCGCTTCTGAAGCAGGAGCCAAATATGCGATCGCCTATGTCAACCGCGCCACTAGACTTTTAGGGGATGGTTTGGCATTAGTATCAGCAATGTCCCAGATCCTCCAAGACAGCAAGACAGAAATTTTGGCAGCTAGCATTAAATCTCCCTCAGAAGCTGCGACAACTTTACAGGCGGGAGCAAATCATCTTACAGTTCCCATGAACATTTTACGGGCAATGACAACTCACGAACTATCTGAAAAAACCGCAGCCGAGTTTTTAGCAAATGGCA
>CBDUCX010000176.1:0-11558 GCA_965365755.1 uncultured Pleurocapsa sp. | reverse complement strand
ATGTACTATTCTTGAGGACATTATTGATGATATAAACATCCCCTAAATTGTCTTCACAGATTAGGATATCAATAGACTGTTTCGTTTGAAGGATGCTCATGTAGTTAGTAGTTAGTAGTTAGTAGTTAATAGTTAGTAGTTAGTAGTTAGTAGTTAAAAGTTTAATTAATTTTAGGTTGCGATCGCCAAACTGATACACTTATCATTGGCGTAATAGAGACTAAGAAAAGATACCTAACTAGCAATATATCAAAGAGACACATTAGAGTAGGAAGCCGTTCATTTTTTACTAACATTTGCGCTTCAAATAGAAAAATTCTTGCTTCATCTAGGAGTGTCGGCACTTACCTATCCACAAGCTTTAAGTCCCGTGTGACTCACGGTACTTGCCAAATTTAAACTGGCGTTCCAATCTCTATCGATTGAAATTAAACATTGCTGGCACTCAAAAGTCCTGTCAGACAGAGTAAGTTCTTTGTTGTGCCAACCACAGTTAGAGCAGGTTTTACTCGATGGAAACCATCTATCGACAATGATTAACTCACTGCCATATAACTTACACTTGTACTCTAACTGTCTTCTGAACTCATAAAACCCCATGTCGGCTATTGCTTTTGCCAGCTTGCTATTTTTCAACATCCCCGACACATTCAAATCCTCAATTACTATCTTGCTGTGGTTCTTAGCTAAATAAGTAGTAAGTTTGTGTAATGTATCTTTACGGATGTTGGCTATTCTGGCGTGCAGTTTGGCTATTTTCAACTGAACTTTTTTCCAATTCCCTGAACCAATTACTTTATTTCGGTTCAACCACTGAAGTCGAGCAAGTCTTTTCACATAACGCCCATAAGGCATAGGACTGGCAAAATTAATCCCCGTACTCAGATAAGCTAGAGTCTTAATTCCCAAGTCTACACCCACTACATCTACTTTCTTGGGCGTTGATTTTGATTCTACTTCAATCTTGTAACTAATAAACCAATTGTCCCCTTGGCGACTAATCGTTACTGACTTGGGCTGATACCCATGAGGCAAACGTTCATAAGTTTTGACTACTCCAATCTTGGGCAACTGTATTTTGTAGTGGTCAACTACTTTGATTGTGCCGTCTAAAGTAAAACTGTCGTTACGTCCTTTCTTCTTAAATCTTGGTGGTTTGGATACTTTGTTAAACGCTCTAGCCCATGCTTCCCTTAATTGTCTGAGTGCAAATTGTGGAGCGCATTTACTGGACTCGTAATACCAAGGATATTTAGGCTTGACCATTGCTACTAACCATTTGTGCAAGTCAATCCCAGAGGGAAATTTAATTTTCTCCTCTCGGTTGCAGTCTCGATTGTGATCTAGGATTTGTTTGGTTAAACTCAGTCCCCAATTCCATGCATGACGAGCTACACCAGCGTGTTTAAACATCTGTGTTCGCTGCTGATTATTGAGATTGAGTTTAGTCTTAAATCCTAATAGCATAATACTATTGTACTGTATGTAGCACTCAGATAAAAGTAATCAATAGTTAGTATTTGTTAGTGTTTAAGCAACTGTTAATTAACCCTCAGTTTACTGAGGGAGGAAGTCAGTAATCGACATAGGAGACAGTTATTTCAACCAATAAAAATTTCCCTTAACCATTCCCTATAATTGATAATCAGGAATGCAATTGTGTTCCATATAAAAACGGTAGTCAGCACAGGCGCGATCGCTTTGCTCTTGAGTCCAACCACAGTATTTTTGCAAGGTTTCGGTAACTACGGGTAAGAGGTTCAGACCATAATGACCGTTCATGGCTAAAGTAGTACGACGGCGCAAAATATCTACTAAGTTATGGGCAGATTCGCTGTCTACTGCATATACAACCTGGGCTTTAATATCAGGTAAATCAGGGTCAAGAGGTTGGCATAATTCAGGGTTTTCTTGGGTTAAAGCTAAAACTGATAATGCTTTCGCTCCATAAACTGAAAATAGATGATCGATAGTGTTAACGGATAAAGTTGAAGCATATTTGGTAACTGCCTCTTGAATACGCTCATCGGTGGGCAAAATGTAACCAGGAAGGGGCAGAGAATCCGTTTGACAAGGTTTAGGCGATCGCTTGGTTCGTTTAAAGATCCCATCGACTATTTCTTCGCCGACGTTGCGATAGGTGGTGAGTTTACCCCCAATTAAAGTAAGTAAATTGTTCACCCCTTCTTTACGGTGATCAAAAATAATATGCTTGCGGGTAATGCTGCCAGGTTTTTTGCCTTCGGTATTGGGTAACGGGCGCACTCCAGAGTAGGTAAACTGAACATCATCTCGGGTGAGATTAGCAGTGGGGACAATATTGTTAGTTTCTTGCAATAAGTAATCGATTTCTGCGTTATCAGCTTTGATATTATCGATATCGTCTTTGTAGGGCAAATCAGTAGTGCCAATGAGATACTTATCTAACCAAGGGATAATAAAGAAAGGACGACCATCAGATTTTGCTTCTACGTAAAGGGTAGAGCCTGGTGCCCCAGGGAATTGCTCAACGATAATATGACTACCTTTAGTGCCACCATTCTTTTTCGTCTTGCCAATGGGGGATTGATGTCCTGCTGTGCTGCCTCGCTCACATACTTGATCGATCCAAGGGCCTGCGGTATTAATTACTACCGCGTCACTACTACCAGAGATGGTAAAGTTTGAACCTGTCAGCTTATCTTTACAAACAACACTAGTAATGCGGTTATCTTTAAGCGGCAATTCGGTAACTTCAACATAGTTTAGCGCGATCGCTCCTGCATTTTGCGCCGAGATAATATTTTCCAAACAGAGACGTTCTGCCCTAGCTACCTGCCCATCATAATATTGTGAACCACCTGTGAGATTTGACTCATCAAGACTACGAAATAGTTGCTTAAATTTAGCTTTGGGCAACATCCGATGCACAGGAAGAGTTTTATCAAAACTAAAGATATCGTAGAGGATCATTCCCGCCCAAATCTTCCAATAGGGGCGAGAGCGATCGCCATAAATGGGAATCGTTAGCTGAAGCGGAGTGACTAGATGAGGCGCGGTGTGCAGCAATACTTCCCGCTCTTTTAAAGACTCTCTAACTAGGGGAAACTCGAAATATTCTAAATAACGTAAACCGCCGTGAATCAAACGGCTAGACCAGCTAGAGCTACCACTAGCAAAATCACTCTTCTCGACTAAGATAGTTTTTAAACCCCTCAAGGCAGCGTCTCTAGCGACGCCAGCACCATTAATCCCACCCCCAATAATAATTACGTCGTATTCTGTCCGTTGAATTTGAGCAAAATCTCGCATATTTACTTTTGTTTAAATCTCTATCTAAATCTCTACAATCACCTATAATTTAGCTAATGATCGAAGTTTGATCATGGAAGAAACAAGAATTTCCCAAAAATTTCTGCTGAATTACGCGATCGCTATATCTAGGCTACTATTAAAAAACAGCTTCTGGAATAACATACTGTGTGGCTGCGTGAACTAATGGCAATAAAGCCCCTACTTGCTCTGTACCATTAACTCCCAAGTCACTATGACAGAGAAAGATTTTTTCTGTTGCTCTGGCTAACATGTCACGTAAAATACGTTCTAGACGCTCTTTGTCCATGGCATATTCGTTTTCAGGCATCCAAGTTCTTCCGTTCCATTGTTTCAGAAATAAAGGTGCAGCAAACAGTGTGGCAGCACCCCCTTGTGACCACAGAGGTGAACTAGCATCGAGCCAAAATTGCCAACGATGAGATGAACGCAGAGAGCGATATTGAAAGACGGTTGAGAGAGTAACTGCGCCAGTTTGGGGTGTAAACTGTCTTACTGGTCGAGGATTGGCGGTAATTGTGCCGCGACGTAATAGCTGAATAAACTGGGCGACGGTAGTAGACTGGGTTTGGAAACTATGTTCATTTTGCCTTAAGCGACGATCTACTTCCCAAAAATGCTGGGCGGTTTCCATTAATTCCCGTAATACGGCTAATTTATCTCGGCTCAAATAAGAACTATTACTCAAAAAATGTTCTATGGCTTCTGCTAACAAAATAGTTGGAGTTAAAAAGCTTTGCTGCTGCTGTCGAATTTTATTGGCTTCAATCCAGTTAACAATTTCTTGATAAGCATTGGTCGCTTGATGCCCTAGTCGATCCCAACGGGGAAAAGTTTCTACAGGGGCTAAATAAGGATGCTCAGGATCGACATGATAGCAGTAGTCCGCAATTAATCCTGCTCTAACGGGATCTATTTGGGAAGTTGTTTGATGCTCCTGTTGGCTAAATACTGTGAGCATTTCGGCGATCGCATCTCTGTCCACCAAACGACCTAAATCAGCATAGACTAAACCTAATAGTGTCAATAAACTTCTTACTAGCGGGGAACTAATAATCGGACGCTGCTCATTTAAAGGTGTAACAGGAATACCCCTGGCAGAGAGGATTTCAATTAGGCTATAGCGGGCAATTTCATCTAAACCAGGAGCGATGATCGCAATTTCGTCAGGGTTAACCTCTTTTTGTTGTACAGCTTGAATAATAATCTCGGCAGTTTGTCGCAGTAACTCCGCACGAGAAATTGTTTGCAGAGATTGAATCGTATTGGGGGCATTAACTAAGTAAGCTGACTCGGTAACTAGATCTACCGCCGTATCGGCAAATGCAACTGCTAAATTATCAGTAGCTGGATCTAGTCTTTCTGTTTGACAACGAGCAGCTAAACCCTCCAGGTAATCAGGATCGGCATTTAAGCCTAGACGGATTTTGCCCTGGGGATTGAAAGTAAAGACAGCAGATGCACCCTGATCCAACATAACTTCAAACAGGTCACGGGCGATCGCAGGATAGTCGTCGAGATCATCGGCGAAAATTGCCTGATAACGACTTTTTAAGTGCTGTTGATATTGGGGATTAGGGAGCAGAAAACGCCAATAAAGTTCATAAATCAAGCCATAGGTTAACAAACCTCGATCTAAACACCAACTGCGCCATAATAAGAGCAATTCTCCCATTCTTTGCCAGAGATGACCCTGATTGTTGCCCACATCTAACCCTGATAAACCCTGGTGTAAGATTACTGAAATATCTTCTGTCGGTACACCACTTGACCCTGCTAGCTGCATTAAATCCAGGGTTTTACGCACTAGACGATATTCATTTTCCAACTCGCACAAATCCTGCCAATCTGCTTGATTGCGCCATAGCTGAGTGGCTAATTCCTGTTCCGTTTCGGGGCGTAATCTGAGGGGAAACTGGGCTTTGAGATTTAACTCTTCAAAAATCAAGGGAAAAAATAACATTACCTCATCGGTAATAAAACCCACGGGAGTCTTACAGACCAAAGGATAAGTACCTTCTACCGCTAGTACCAGGCGATCGCTCAAGGCGCGGCGATTCTGATTATTGGCGGCAAACACTAATATCGCTGAAGCTAAATTTTGCGGGAGAGCTTTATTTTTTGGTTTAAATAGCTGCTGACGCACCCAGTTACTAAACTCCCTGACTAAACGAGAAGTTTTTCCTGTGCGAGATGTTCCAGTAATCCAGAGGGAAGAAGTATTAGATGGCGACTTTTTCAGCATACTTATATTTGTATTTTACAACCTAATACACCATTAGGAGTCATTATGTTACCGCCAAAAGAGGAATCTCCTTATTTTGACCAGGCAAAAAAAGCATACAAAGATTGCCAGGAAAGGTTTCGCTCTCTGGGAGCTGATACTGTTGAGGAGAAGGATGTTGAATCTTGGACACGGGATCGTTTAGGTGAAGATTTTGCACTTCTTGTATCTCAATCATGATGAGTCAATTATCATTGATTGTGGTCAAATATTTCAAAGCTAGCTTTTCAGGTCACTTCTCTCAATATACAAGGGTGGACAATACTGAGTTGCGAGGAAATGAAGGATTTAATAATACTTTTGCACTAAAGTATATGCGCAGCGGTATCCTTCAGGCTGCGATCGCACCAAATGACCAATTCTACTTGACATTCAAGACAATCGCTTTAGGACTTGTTATTTGTTACTTGCTACCTAAGCGTAGCAGCACTAGGCCGTCCAAGAACTCAACCTGTGTAACATCATTTTTCGATAATGCTCATTGTTACACCGTTTATTTAGCCAAGCCTCAAAAAGCTCGTCAATCAACCGACAACGCATAGCTTCATCTAAGACAGCGGGTATAATTTTCTCAAATCGCATCACGACAAAAACATCATTACAATTAATCGGCGGTAATACTTCACCAGGTTGTCTTTTTAACAGTAGCTTTGCTAGGTGGGAATCTAGAGAACAGACCTTAATGGGGTCATAAATTCGATTAACATCCGCCTCTGGCCCTTGTGGATACTCCAGTGCCAATTGGGCAAAGCTTTTTTCTTTTTCCAGAATCCGAAAAAAGATTTCTGTAGCAACTGCCTCATCTTCGTGGGCAATTTTTGAATAAACTATTTTATCTAATTTTTTCTTGCGGCTAATAAAGTAGGAAGATACTTCTTCTCCCCAGGTAGCTTGTTTAAATTTTTCTATTTTTAACTTGCGTCTAATTGATCCTATTATCTGCTTCTTAGCAATGTCGCTATGTTGGAAAGCAGTTGGCAGTCCTTGATCATCAGAAATTTGCTTGGTCTCGATGATCTTTTGATAAGCAGTTTCTAGCTCTTGGGGCGTACATTCAATCGAGCTAATGGCATCATCAATCATAATTTCTCGCTGTAGTTGAGGCAGCAAGTTATATCGTCCTAGGGTGGAAATGATTTTGGTAATTGGTTCTGTTTTGTTCTTGGTCTGTTGAGTACTAAGCATCTTCACTCCTAACTAATGATAAAAAAATACAGCAAAACCGAGGCTTTGCTGTAAACACAAATATTAATCAAATCCTATACGGCAGGAACTTCTTCTTCTGCACCACTAACTAATGGATCTAGAGTTGCTAATACTTCTTCCCCGACTGCTGTACCCGCAACATCAGGATCAGTAAAGGCACCATCAATAGTATGTACACCTGCAAATACGCGACTGAGAGAGAACTCGTCAAATAATTCATCAAAGTTATCAAATTCGCGTTCGATACCAGGAGTATCAGGAGATACAACACCAAAAGTACCAATGTCACCAAACTGTTGTTCAAAGACAGCTTCCGCAGCATATGCCATGGTACTGTGCCCTGAAATCCAATCTGGGAATGCAGGTTCTTCCAAGAATGCTTTCCATTCTGGGTCGATACCTAGATCTTCGTTAATAGGCTGAGAAGGACGAGGATACTGTTCATTATATTTCGCATCCCAAGTAACGATTACAGCATCAGCCAATGCCAGATTTAACTTGAAGAATAGCTCTACGTTGTCCTTAAGATCAAATCCTTGATCGATCGATATTTCTTGAGCAATGTGATTAATATGCTTATTAGGCTTGTAGGAATCACCTCGGTCAACAAAGAAGAACTTGGCTATTTCTGACTGATCCTCGGTACGCAGAATTTTGGTAAGTTCAGTATCTTCTGCTCCACCCAAAGCGGCAACCGCTTCCAAATCAGCCCTAAACTCTGGACTATCTGGTGCATCTGGACTAATCAAATCAACGATCGCTTCACTACTTTCGATCGCATAAGGGATGGCAGTATCACCATATTGGGCACCAACTGCAACGCCAGTACCGTTGTCTTCAGGACTCCAGAAGAAAGGATCTTCTGCATCTAGAGGAATAAATTCAGAGTTATCGGGATCTAGAGGATCTGGGAAACTGGCAAACTCATCAGCCCTGAGGTCTAATAGCTCTTGGGCAACTTTGCTACCGTAAGTCATACCCAGCATCTCAGCACCAGGATCATCTTGAATCTCGTCTAAAGAGAGATCTATTTGAGCATCAATTATGTCTTGTTGCTCTGGATAAACTTCACTTAAGACAGTAGCTGCTGCCCCTACAATCGCCGCTTCTACTGATGCTCCTTCAGGAGACATCTCAATAGCATCTAAATCAATGGCGTAAGGGTCAAATTCTCCTGTAACTCCCGCAAAAGCGTTAAAGATAGAAGCAGACAACAATGCACCATTTCTAGTTCCTTGAGGCGGTGCTGCACCAACATCGGGAAGCTCGTCAAACAAGAATTGGTTGGTAGTTAAGTTGGCGCCAACAGTTTGCCAGTCAAGAACGACATCTGTGCCTGGGAGGGAAACCAACTGTTCATCAGAATTATTTTCAGGCACAGCATCTTGCGCTTCTCCCAGAGATTCTTCATCAATTTCGGCAATCAGAAACTGAGAACCTGGAGGTACGAAAGAGGTAATGTTTTCATAGTCTATAGTAACTGTCTTGGAATCACCAGGCTCTAATCCCTCTAGGTTGGCATCTTCGAGAGTAGTAAGCAGTCCATCCTGAACTTCCTTTCCAGTTAAAGGTAGTACCCGAGTGTTGATCTTTTTATCGGAAGAAACAAACAGATTAAGGTCTACAGTGCCGTTAACTGTTGCGTCTCCTTCATTGGTAATAGTTACATCAACACTTCCAGGAGCACCTAACTCAGTGGCACTTTCAGGAAGATTAGTTGACTCGATTTCCAATGAAAGATCGCTGAAGGGCGCACCCTCTTCAAAAGGTTCTGCCTCTGTGGGAACTGGATCTGTAGCAGCGAGTATCGCTTTTTCCCCTAAATCGGTTGTATCTGGGTCGATACTTGCAGGATCAGTCTCGGCTTCTTCTTCAGCAGGAGCTTCTTCAGTCACAACTGCTTCGGTGGTAACTTCTTCAACAGGAGTCTCTTCGGTAGCAACTTCTTCGACAGGATTTTCTCCACTGGAAACGTCTTCTGCAACATCAATAACATCTGCTGCAACGCCACTGGTAATAGGTATATCACTAAAAAGTGTTTCGTCCATTTTTATTATTTATAACCTTGGTTTTAGGTAAATTGAGTGAGCTTAATAAATAGCGAAAAGCGAAATATATATGCAAATCTAGCTACCAAGCTAGTGAGTTTTAAATTGAATAAAAATAGAACTCAGTTCCATATTTCATCAACTCAATAGTTGTCGATATTATTGTTTTTTAAAAGTCTTGCTCAAGAGACAGTTCGCTAGCAATCTCTTGTATTTCTATCTCGTTTGGATAGCCGAGCAAATCAATAATATAATATTTGCATGCTGTTTGCATAAGCAAAACTTATGTTGACTTATATCACTAACTTGTTTGTAATTTGCACTTAACAATGTAGCTTTGATTGTTAGAAATTGAAAGTAATTTAAGGAAAATAAATTACATTTTAAAAATACTTTTTGGAATCAGTTTTTCTTAGTATAAATTTAATATTTGATCTATTTTTATATGGTAATAAACCCCTCACTTGGATGTTAATAGCTCCAAACAAGCATAAAAACAAGATAAATCCTAGAATTAGTTACCTATTTTTTAACTGGACTAAGATAAACTTCGCTAATCCGAGAAATGCTATGGCAAAAAAAATTAGATACCACCTAAACATTAATTATAGATGTGATATCTAATGACATTCGAGCAAGATTTTTAACAGCGTAAATCTTGGATGAAAATTATTTGGTTTTTATTAAAATAGTTGTGCTCAATTTAAGCAAAAAATAGTTTATCTTTATGCCCTTGATTTTATGGCTCTATTTTAAACTTGATACGAAAATAGATTACTCTATTTTTGAGTAAGACAGGTAGTAGAGCGTCAAGATTGATTTGAATCATGGCATGATAAAAATTTCTTCCTTGTCTCATCTCAATCTCTTAACTCAAAATTGACGCGCGAGTCTTGACACACTATAGCACTACGTATTTTGGTTAGGACACTTATTACTCATTACTCATTACTTATTACTTACCCTGAATCCAATAAACTTGTCCTAACATAACTTTGTACGGCTATAGTAGTTGGTCGAGGCGTTGCGTAAAACGCTTTGATCAGGATTTAGGTGTCTGAAGTATCTTATAAGTAGACCTCTTACATGAATATCAGATTAATATTTTTTTCCTTTAACCTTTGACGCGGTTGCCCTAAAGGACTCCTAAAGGATACCGCTCCGCATATAACTTCGTGTGACGCGTTAGCTAATCCTTTAAGAAACCTTTTCCCTCATAATAAGGTAGTTAATTATGATTCGTGAAGAAGTCTAATTAAGATGATATCCCCAAGTCTCTTAGCGAATAGTCTGGATCATGGACGATTCGCGTTGGGGTGTTTGATGATGATGATGATGGAAAATTTCGTCGGTTAACCATTGGGTAGTAGCTTTAAAGTTGTGAACCGAATTGGGTAATAATTCTAGATAAGTGCCTTCTCGAATTAAATGACCAACTTGACCAGTAACAATAAAACGGTCAAAGATATTAGCTGCGCCTTCTCCCAGTCCCAGTTTCATCATAGTTCCTCGTAAATGTACCGCAGCAGGTTTCAGTTGATCTCCTTTCATAAGGGCACTGAGATTATGAGCGATCGCCGATCCCTGTTGATAGGCTACTTGAGCCGTAGGGGGAAGACGATCCTCGGCATAAGCACAGTCACCAGCCGCAAACACTTCGGGAAAACTAGGAAGTTGCAGGGTGGGAGTAACCTCTAACCGCCCAGAGCGATCGCGCAACTCCTGAGGGATGGGCAAGTTTTTAATCAGAGGATTAACAGTATTTCCTGCTGTCCAGATAGTTGTCTGACAATCAAGTCGTTGAGACTCTCCATTCTGTTCATATTCTACCCATTGAGGTAAGACAGCTTTAACTGCTGCTGAAGACTCTAATTCTACAGCGATCGCCCGTTGGTTCATTGCTTTATGAGCTGTTGCCTGCAAATGAGAGTTGATATCACCTTTGAGAATCTCTTGACTGCGATTGATAATCACAATGCGGATTTCCTGAATATTTCCTCCCAGTGGGGCATACCATTGCGGTAGTAAATCCGCCAGAGTCAAGGCCATTTCTACTCCTGCGGGTCCGGCTCCTACTATAGATACTGTCAATAAAGAACGTCGCTCTAAATCATTTTCGGTTTGGCTGGCACGCTGAAGACAACTCCGCAGATGTTTTTTGAGTTTATTGGCGCTATCGCTACTACGAAAAGAAAAAGCGTTTTCGGCGGCTCCTGGGGTATGAAAATAGTTTGCCTTGCTACCCAGAGCTAGAACTAAGTTGTCATAGGAATACTGTAAACTAGAAGCTAGTTTTACTTTACGTCCCTGTAAATCGACATCTGTGACTAAATCCTGTACATAGGTTATGTTGCTACAGTTGAGTAGCTCTTCGTAACGAGGTGATACTTGGTCAGTTGTCATCTCGGTACTAAGTAACTCGTACAGCAATGGTTTAAACACAAAACGCTCTGCCTGGTCGATGAGAATTATTGGTGGAGAATACCGCCTATGGCATAGGTGCATAGCAGTAAATAAACCAGCAAAACCCGCTCCGATAATTACTGTTGGTCTAGTCATAAAAAAATAAATTTATCTTAAAAACTTTTGGATAAAAACCATGAATAATGCAGGCAAAATATGGATATCTAATATTTAATAGAGTTCAAATGTACTAACTAAAGAAACTATAGCTACTTTAAGTATGCAAATTTAAACAATTTTGTTTA
>CBDUCX010000175.1:0-11655 GCA_965365755.1 uncultured Pleurocapsa sp. | reverse complement strand
GTAGCGATCGCCCTGGCTTCTCAAGGAATTTTACAAGATTTATTCAGTTACTTTTCCATTCTGCTGGATCGTCCTTTTGAATTAGGAGATTTTATTATTGTTGGCGATCATTTAGGTACGGTAGAGTACGTCGGCATCAAAACTACTCGCCTCAAAAGTATTAGCGGGGAAGAAATTATTATTGCCAATACTGATCTAACAGGTTCGCGCATTCGCAATTTTAAAAGAATGCGCCAACGTCGCATAGTATTTAAGTTGGGAGTGGTCTACGAAACCAGTACCGAACAGTTAGCTAAAATCCCCGCTTTAATCGAAGAGATTATTAATGATACCGAAAATACTAATTTTGATCGCGCTCATTTTTCTGGCTACGGTGAATATAGTTTAGATTTTGAAGTCGTCTATTTTATTCATAGCAATGACTACACTATTTATATGGATGCTCAACAGGAAATTAATTTAAAGATTAAATCTGAATTTGCTAAACATAACATCGAGTTCGCCTATCCCACCCAAATTAATTACTTGAATAATTTACCTGCTAATTCTCATATCAGCACTTATGGGTAAAGCATAGATCTAAATATGTATTATCATCTAAACATGTAAGATCTTTTCAGTTTTTAGCTCTGCAAAAATTCAACCAATTCTTCTAAATATCATCTAATAAAATTACGCTCAATTGCATCTGCAACTCGACAGACATCATACATCTGAGCAACATCGTGAACTCTTAATATATCTGCCCCTCTAGCGATCGCACCATAGCAGGCAGCAGCAGTCCCCCAGACACGTTCTTTGGGTTCGTTTTGGTGCAAAATAGGAGCTATGAAGCTTTTACGAGATACCCCCACTAATATCGGTAATTCTAAGGCTTTTAACTCCCCTAAACCCTGGAGTAATTCTAGACTTTGCTCGGCAGTTTTAGCAAAACCAATACCTGGATCGATAATGATCTTTTCTTTGGCAATACCTGAAGCAGTTGCTTTAGTTACTTGCACATTTAAAAACTTAATCACTTCGGCTACTACATCTTGATAATCAGTTAATGACTGCATAGTTTTAGGAGTACCACGAAGGTGCATTAAAATTAGCGGTACCTCTAATTGCGCCACCGTAACTAACATCTGATCATCAAAAGTCGCCCCAGAGATATCATTAACAATATCAGCTCCTGCGGCGATCGCTTTTTGTGCCACAATTGCCTTAGTAGTATCAATAGAGATTGGGATTGAGCTTTCCTGGCGTAGCTGTTCAATTACAGGAATAACCCGCTTCAATTCTTCCTCTAAGGTAACTGATTCAGCATTGGGGCGAGTCGATTCTCCACCAATATCAATAATATCCACACCATTAGCAATCATATACCTAGCTTGAGCTAAAGCAGTTTCCCGATTATTAAATTCACCACCATCACTAAAGCTATCGGGAGTAACATTCAAGATACCCATTAAATAAGTTCTGGTTCCCCAATGGAAAATGCGATCGCGTATTGTTAAAGTCATAAAATCTTTTTTGCTTATATCGCACCCATAATAGAGAACAATTAAACTAATATTACGATTATTATCAATCAGAGGCAATTTGCTCAATCGCTTCAGGTGCAGTCGAGTCTACTGTTAAACAGATTGACCGAAGGCTCAAAATTTCAGGAGCGCAGTGGAAGCTAGAAAATGTAGGACAAGTTCTTAAACACCGATGTGCCTACCTCAATAATGCCTTCTCAACTTATTAATACTCTTGTTCTTACAAAAGTGATTTGCTCCCGATTCGATCAATACTAGCTTGTGGAGTAATAAAAATACGTTGCGCTATTATCCTTATTGACGACGTAATACTAAATCCGATTGATAAAAATTACTTTCCCACCTACTGGAAAAACTTCTTTAAGTCCCCCAATTTACCCCCAATGTTGACGAGCGACCCCGCGTCGGCGCAAGACGCAAGGGAACGCGCGAGGAAGGGGTCACGGGGGTAGGGGATTTAGGGGGCGATATAAAAGTAACTTCTGTGAACAGGATTTAGTATAACTTTATTAAGCGTTCCTGTTTTTCTTGCCACCATTCATCAGTTACTTCGGAGGAAGTGTCTTTTAACCTACTACCTACTACCTACCTTAACCATCTTCTAATTAATTTTACCCACCTACTTATACCGACCTACTTATGGGTAGCGCGATCGCGTCTCTCAGACCATGAAAAATTCTTACAGCAAAGTCAAGAGAAGAAATAAACTACAGTCTTGCTTCTTAGTTTTATTATTCATTCTGGCTACCATTATTCCTCCAGTTGTTGCCGAAGTATCTAATCCTACTCCTATTGTCCAAACTCAACAAAACCCCACAGAGCTAGTTACTCAAGCTCAAGAACTATATCAGAATCAAAAGTTTGAGACAGCAGTACCTCTATGGCAACAAGCAGCCAAGGCTTTTGCTGATTCAGGAGCAAGATTAAATCAGGCAATGGCGTTAAGCAACCTTTCTCTAACTTATCAACAATTAGGACAGTGGGAAAAAGCTCAACAAACTATTAATCAAAGTTTGGCAATCCTCGAAAATGAGTCTCAAGATCAAGAACAAGCCCAAGTTTTCGCTCAAACTTTAGATATTCAAGGACGTTTACAAAGGCAAAGGGGAGAAGCAGCCCAAG
Organism: uncultured Pleurocapsa sp.; assembly: GCA_965365755.1. GTDB lineage: Bacteria > Cyanobacteriota > Cyanobacteriia > Cyanobacteriales > Xenococcaceae > Waterburya. Next base: position 9,007 of record CBDUCX010000175.1, on the reverse strand, counting down.
CTATAGATACCTGGCAACAGGCTAATCGAATCTATGTTCAAATCAATAAACCATCTCAAGCAGCTCAAAATACACTTAATCAAGCTCAAGCAATGCAAGATTTGGGTTTATATCCCCGTGCTTGTAAAACTTTATTGCAATCATTAGGCAAGCCATTTGCCAATCTAACCTGCCCACCATTAAAGCCCATAATTCCCAGTCAACAAATTTCAGCGAGATTAACTCCACAACAATTAACCAAGAGGATTCGAGAGATTCCCAACACCGATCTTTCTCTTCTGACAGTAAAGAAACTGCGGAGTCTTGGCGATGTGTTGCTAGTCTTGGGACATCGGAAGCAATCACAAGCAATATTAACTAATAGTCTAGAATTAGCCGAACAGTTAGACTCTTCTCAAAAGAATGCTGAAATCAGTGCGATTTATCTCAGTTTGGGCAACACTGTTCGTAACATCAAAGATACAAAGGTGTGCAATCTAGACAATGATGCTTCTATCCCTCAATCCCTTGCTAAAGAAACGTTAGGTCTACCTAATGAACCTGAAATCCCCTGTAGGAAGATTGCCTTAGCTTATTATCAACAGACAGAAAATAAATCTCTCAGCAATCTTAGTAAGGTTAAGGCTCAACTAAATCGTTTAAGCCTCTTGGTAGAAAATCCTCAATTACAGTTGAGTGAGGTTTCAACTTTATCCACTAAAATCCAGTCTGAGCTTGCAGCATTAACCAATAGCCGAGCAGGAATCTATGCCAAAGTCAATTTAGCTCAAAGTTTGATTTGTCTTAATACCAGACTAAGTAAAAATAATACTAAGGATCAATCAGCATTTTCATCCCCCATTGTGCAGCAATGTACTTTGCCCAATTTAGATAATCAAATTCAGGGAGACCAAGTACTTCAGCCAGAAACAATCCCATCATGGTCAGATATTGAGCAAATTTTAACTTCTGCTCTTACCCAAGCAAAAAATTTGAATAATCAGCAAGCAGAAGAATATATTCTGGGTTATTTAGGAGGAATTGCCCAACAAAGAGGAAATTACGCCAAAGCTCAAACATTAACTCAACAAGCCTTAGATTTAGATCCTAGAAATAAATGGGCAAATATTTCCTATCGCTGGTATTGGCAGTTAGGACGTTTGGATCAAATTCAGGGGCAACCGCAAGATGCAATCAGGGCTTATACTTCAGCCTTTAACAATTCCAAGTCTTTACGAGGGGATTTAATCGCCATTAATCCAGATCTTCAATTTAATTTTCGCGATACTGTAGAACCTATTTATCGAGAATTAGTCGATTTGCTTTTGCAAGGAGAAAATCCTCCACCAAAAAACTTAACCCTAGCTCGTGATGTTCTCGAAGCACTACAACTAGCTGAACTAGATAATTTCTTCCGAGATCCTTGTGTAAATGTCAAACCTGAAGCAGTTGATCAAGTAGTTGAGAACGCTGAAAAACCAACGGCAGTTATTTATGGGATGATCTTAAAAGACCGTTTAGAAATCATTCTTAAATTACCTGGACAAGAGAATCTAACAAATTACAGAACCAAGATATCACAAGAGGATGTAGCACAAAATCTTAATGAATTAATCGAAAGATTAAGAGATGACACACGTTTTTCCTATCAAGTTCAAGAATATTCCCAAAAAGTATATGAATGGATTATTCGACCAGTTGAAAAAAAACTAGAGGAAAATAAGATTGAAAACTTGGTATTCGTCTTAGATGGTCTGTTGCGGAATATTCCGATGGCGGTTCTTTACGATCAAAATGAGCAACAATATCTGGTCGAAAAATATCCCATAGCTCTAGCTCCTGGTTTGCAACTTTTAAGTCCTAAACCCTTTAAAGATATTGAGCCAAGTCAGCTAAATGTTCTAACTGCTGGACTGAGCGAAGAACGTCTCTTTGAAACAGAACAGCGAAAGTTTAAACGCCTTGATTACGTTAAGCAAGAATTGGAAAGCATTCAGCTAGAAGTACCTGCAAGTTATGAACTTTTAGATAAAAACTTTGATAGTCAAAAATTGCAAGCTCAGCTAGCGACTAACAAATATAATGTAGCCCACTTCGCCACTCACGGTGAATTTAATTCAGATCCTGAGCAAACTTTTATTGTTTTATCAGATCAGCTTCTTAAAATTAACGACTTAGATAATTTACTTCGAGTTCAAACAGGAAATCAGTCAATTCCTATCGAGTTACTAGTTCTCAGTGCCTGCCAAACGGCAGTTGGCGATAATCGGGCTACCTTGGGGCTTGCTGGAGTTGCCGTAAGAGCAGGGGCGCGTAGTACAATAGCAACCTTATGGTCGGTAGGAGATGAGTCTACTGCCAAACTAATGAGTGAGTTTTATCATCAGTTAATCAATACAGATGGTATCAATAAAGCAGAAGCACTCCAGAAAGCTCAAATAGAATTTTTACATGGCGAAGAATTACCTAATAAATACTGGAATCGTCCTTATTACTGGGCTTCCTCCGTGTTACTGGGCAACTGGCTATGATATTAAATCATGTTGCTAAAACCTACCTAAATCATCAGCAAATTTGCTAGTTCAGGATATTGGCGGAAATAACCATCAATGCTTGCTAATTTTGCTTGATATTCTATGGCTGTAGCAATGATAATCCTGTCAAAAGGATCTCGATGAATTGGTGATAAATTAACAGCACAAGACGATATTTTAGGAGTTAAGGGAAAAAGAGAAATTCCCGAAGGATCTAAAGCTTCTTGAAACCATTGATCAACATTACAAGGTAACATTAATCGCCCCCTTTGCTCTGCTAAAGCAAGTTCATAACAGGATACTGGTGAAATTCCAACCTGATTAGCTGTTTCTATTATTTCTAATCAAGAAGAAGGAAATTGCTCTAATTCTCGGTTAATATACCAAATCCAGATGTGGGTATCCAGGACAATTATTTTAGACATTCCCAATCTTGATCATTAACAAGGGGATTTACTAAGTCTCCTAGGGTTTTTCCTTTCCCCGCTATCAAGGGTGAAGGTTGACGGCGTTTTGGGGGTTGGGCTGGGATCTCTTCTAAAATTGAGATCATGATTCGAGCGGACTTAAGAGGGGGTTTTTCAGTTAGCCACTTTATTTGACCGTTTTCGTAGAGAGCTTCATATTCCATGAGTTGAGTGATTGATCTTTCTTGGCAATATTATAACGGTGATTTGTTGGGTTACGCTGTCGTTGTCTTACTCAGCATTCTCTTACCCTCGTTCGAGGATAAACCTCTAATGTTATGCTCTTGTGGTACAGCGGCGCGGGGTCTAGGTGCAACCCAACCTACGAAAAATGACTGGACTTCCTTTGTTTTATTGGGCAACTGGCTTTAATTTTGGGGAACTACAGAACCAAACATAAATTCTTCTGCAAGTTGTTCCAAGCCAACTCCTTTTGCTGTCATTAAATTATTCCAATCCTGCTGTAATTTTCGATCCTGTGGCGCAAGACGGAGACTTTGAGCTAAATCAGTCAAGGCATCATACCAAATGTAATTACTTAAGTAGCTACCGTAATTATGCTCAACAGAATCGAGGGTTACTCGTTGTATAAATCCGCCAACAGCATATCTATTTTCATTGTTACAAACAACTCTGAAGTACCAACGGTCAATATTGCTAGTTTCTAGCGAGTATTCTGGTTTTGGGGGAATAGTAACACTAACGATTCCTGGAGTTTCTTGCAGCTCATAGGGAATGCGGTCTATTTCTTTTTGTTCTGCCTCATTTTGTAAGACTAACTCAGCGTATTTTACATTCTTAGATTCGTAGGGAATATAAACCCAAAATGTAGGATATTCAGCAATGGTTAAGGTTCGTCCCTCATTTTTAGGAACCAAAGCAGTTAATTCTTTGTCATTAATTCCTTCGCAAGCTCCACGGCTTCCTGCCGCAGTTTGATCATTAGGTCGTCCAGTAAATGAAAAATCAATACTACTATCTTCTTTATCTTTAAATAATTGTGCCTGAGTTAATTCGGCATGGGTAGATTTATTATTAGAATCTGCTATAGAATTTGCTAGTGCTGAATTGGAATAGCTAGTCAAGCTAATAAATTCCAGAAAAACAGCAAAAATCAAAGATAGTTTGTGGAAATGTAAATTAATCTTCATGATCCTCTTGAGAAGACTCTGGCGAAATCCTATTGAAGCTCAATTATAAGGATTTGATCTCTTCCCCTCCCCTACCTTAATTATGGACTATTTTAAGGTACTGCGAAGCAAGTTAACTTTATTCATAGGGTTTTATGAGTCAAATGTCCTAAAGGATACCCCCCATTCGAGGGCAAGCCACTTCGCATATGCTTACTTTTCAGGAACCCCTTTTTCTGTCTCTTTTCCCCACTTTTGTTTGGCGCTAAAATTTATCATTACTACAGTCAAACTTGAAAGTATTAATGCTAAAGCTGATGGAACAATAGGAACCCACAAGCCGTTCCCAAACCAAAAACGGGTGAGCATATATAAAATCAAGAGAGCCGAGATGATCACTAGAGACAATTTAAAAAAAGATTGTGAACGTAACAAATAATACAAACCTATTCCGCTTCCTACTACAGACCACATCCAAGCCCAAAGAGTTTCTCCCCATTGAGTCCACCAGTTTAATAGAGGACGATTATCTAAAACAGCCCTGAGAATCTGACTAATCATTTGAGCTTGAATTATCACCCCTGGCATCTTCTTTGATGGTTGATTGTCACTATAAGGGGTTAAATGAAAATCACGAAATATTTTATCAATATTACCAATCAAAATAATTCGCCCATTAACTAATTTTGGCAGACTAGAATCCTGAGAACCATCAAGGATTTCTCTCAGAGGTATTTGCTGAGCAATTTCTTGAGCAGAACGGTAATTAATCAGAATCTGATACCCTTGATCCTCTGTTCTGGGTAACTGATATCCTCCAGCATCAAATTCAAATTTACGAAAGATAGTATTATCAATCTTTAAGTTATTATTTGAAGTAAATCCGATATCTAAGGTTGGTCTTTCTTGTTTAAGGTAATTAACAGCAATTTGAAAACTCAAAGAATCATCTGCTTGGCAAACAGAATTGCTGGATTTTGCCATTCCTAAAAATTGTCTTCTAATAACTCTATCAGGATCTCTGGGAATATTAGCAAAGCCTAAGCGGTTTTCTTCTGGGATCTCAGGAGGAGACGATATACCATAAGAATTACCTCCATTTTCAACCAAACATGTTGCGATCAAGTTGTTATTCTGTTTTAGTAAATTTCCTAAAGATTCTGAATTTGCGGAAAAATCTCGAAATATATCTAAACCAATAACTGACGGTTGATGCTGATTCAGTTTTTCTAAAACTATTGTGAGTGCTTCATCGGAAATCGATTTAGCACCTCTTTTCATGTTTAATCGGTCTTGATATTTTAGATCCTCTGCATCAACGGTAATTATTAAAATACGTTCATCTTTTTCCTCCGATTGTAGTTGGATTAGGTGATCGTATGCACGTAATTCAAATGTTTGAAATATGCCGAAAGGCTGTATCAAGACTATTAGTAATGTGATGATTACGCTGGTCAGAAATGAAGTAAAGATAATAGGTTTGAGGCTAAATGAGCCATTGAATGACTCGGATAGAATCTCTTTTAAAAATTGAACTATAGCCCCTAAAATTTCAATTATCTTAACTAAGTCCATAGTTTTAAGTTCATAGTCTTATGTTTCAAGGATAAGTCATATATCCAAGAAATTAGCAATGAAGTTCAAATCAACAGTGAGCATTATACATACGGATATACCCCAGTAATAATTTCATTGGCTTTAAGTTTACCAATTCTTGCTCCTGGGCTATTTTTGTCGGCTTGTTTGAGGCTATTTACGGGTAGTACTAACCTGCGATTGATGCTAGTCGTTAGAGTAATATTTTCTCTGCCTTTAATAGATATTATTCCTGCCAAGGTATCTTCCTTGGTGGTAAATTGAGTTGCCTGAGTTCCAATATCTCCTCGATTACCTAATCTGAGAGAATTAACAGCAAGACGTTTACCAAATCCTAGCTGGGAAATTATAGCGATCGAGTCTTGAGGATCAACATTACAGCACCCGACTAAACGTTCTTTGAGTCGCAAACGCATTACTCGATTACCTTGAGCATTCCTACCCATGAGGGGAATTTGCAGATCATCAATGGACAAGCGTAAGATGCGCCCACCAGTGGTAGCAATCAACATTTCCTGATCTTTGTGAGTAAAACAGAAATATTTGAGAATATCTTTGTCCTTAAGTTTTACCAGAACTAATCCACGATTGCCCAAAGCATCTAATTCAACCGCAGCCAAACGCTTGATAATGCCTTTTTCCGTCAGCATTACTAAGTCTAAATTCTGATGATTTTCTGGCAGAAAGAAATGAGCAACTGTATTCTTGGCATCTCTTTGTGCTGCTGCTGACAAAAGTTCCACTGCGGGTAATTCCGTGCTCTCCAAGCTGGAAGGAACTTCTTCAATCGGCACGGGATACGCTTTACCACTATCGGTAACCACAATTAGTTTATCGCGATCGCCAATTAGTTCCTGATGCAGTAAAAAATCTTCACCTGTTCTGGGAGTGGAATTAGCCGCTTCTGTCTCTGCTGCTGGATTCGACCAATAAACACAGCCTGAGTTAGTCACTTTTAACTTGGCATCGGGGGCGCGTTCAAAAGTTAGGGTAGGAGAAACAGTTAAAGCAGGATCTTTTTTGGGAGTTTTTTTCTGGTCAGTCGGTTTTTTCGGAGTAGGCGTGCGGGGGATCTCTTCGCTGACTGGCACATTAATGATACGAGTACGACGTTCATCACTAAACTTGCGTTTGAGGGAACGTAACTCTTTTTTGAGGGACTTCATTAGTTCATGGCGATCGCCCAAAATATTAGTTAAAGTGGCGATACGCTCTTGTAGATCTGTGGATTCAGTCTCTAACTTTTGTTTTTCCAAACCCGTGATACGGCGCATGGGCATGGCTAGGATTGAATCCCCTTGGGTGGGTGAAAAGTCTAACTCGTCTTGGAGGCGTAATTTAGCAGTAGTACCGTCAGGAGCGTGACGCAGGATGTCGATTACCGCATCAATTTGGTTGAGAGCGAGTAACAACCCCTCTACTAAATGCAGTCTTTGATTAGCTTGTTCTAGTTCATGGCTATATTGCTTTCTCAGGGTATGTTCGCGGAATTTGAGAAATTCTTCCAAGACACCCCGTAAAGGTAACTGAACTGGCTTATTATCCACTAATGCCAGCATAATTGTCCCGAAATTGCTCTGTAATGCAGTCTGACGATAGAGTTGCTGGAGTACCTTTTGGGCAGTGGTATCTTTTTTCAGTTCAATGACGACCCGCATCCCACTGCGATCGCTTTCGTCCCTAATATCAGAAATACCTTCGATTCTGCCTTGGTTAACCAGTGCCGCCACCTTTTCGATCCAGCCTGCTTTATTAACCTGATAGGGCAATTCGCTAATCACAATTGCCTTCTTTTCTTTACGTCGTTTTTTGCCTGTAGCGATTTTCTCAATTTGGGCAATGCCGCGCATCTTGATAATGCCTCTTCCTGTGCGATAGGCATCTTCAATCCCTTTAAGCTCAACAATTTCACCCCCAGTGGGAAAATCGGGACCTGGGACTAATTGCCACAGTTTTTCGTCGGAAATAGTAGGGCGATCAATCAGAGCAATTAAACCGTCTACTACCTCTCCTAAATTATGTGGCGGAATGTTAGTTGCCATGCCGACGGCAATGCCGGAACAGCCGTTTAGCAGCAAAATTGGTAGTTGAACAGGTAAAACAATCGGTTCGGTTTGGGAACTATCAAAATTATCGCTAAAGTTGACTGTTGCTTCCCCAATCTCCGCCAGCATCGCTTCATGAGCCACAGGGGCAAGGCGAGTTTCAGTGTACCGCATCGCCGCGGGGGGATCATTGTCTACTGAGCCAAAGTTACCATGACCATCCAACAGAGGATAGCGGGTGGAAAAATTTTGCACTAAGCGCACCAAAGCATCATAGACTGACTGATCGCCATGGGGATGATATTTACCTAAAACATCTCCTACCACACGAGCACACTTACGGTAGGGACGATCTGGAGTCAAGCCTAGTTCGTACATAGCGTAAAGAATACGTCGATGTACTGGTTTCAAACCATCCCTGACATCAGGTAAAGCTCTCCCGACAATTACGCTCATGGCATATTCGAGATATGACCTCTCCATTTCTTGGTGAAGAGGGGTAGGAATGATCTGACCATTTCCTAATAAATTTAGCTGCTGTGCCATTCAAAAAATCTCCAAGAGTTATGGGGAATATGCCAAAAATGCAATTGATACCTAGATAAATACGACAATAAGAAATCAAATATGATTGGGAAATTTTAGTTTAACTTTGCGTTCTTCCTTTTTTAAGCCACAATAAATAAAAGAGGTTGAATTAACCTAATATAATTTTTATTTTCGTCATTTTTAACATTTAGTTTTTCTAATTCAACAAAACTTTCTCAGTAACATCTATGACAACGGTTTTGATTGTAGAAGATGATCCCATCAATTTGCGGGTTTTTTCCAAAATACTAACAAAAAGAGGCGGTTTGCAAGTCAAAGGGACAGAAATTGTCGAAGAAGTCTTGCAATATGCTCAATCTGGAGAAGTCGATGCTATCCTCATGGATGTTTCCCTTGCCAATAGTATTTATAACGATAAGCCAATAGATGGTATAGCAATTACTAAAATGCTCAAGGCAGATCCCGCAACTGCTAGCCTACCGATTATTTTGGTGACTGCTCATGCTATGGAAGGCGATCGCGAAAACTTTCTTCAGCAAAGTGGCGCAGACGGCTATATTTCTAAACCAGTAGTTAATCATGAGGCATTTATTCAACAGATTGTTTCTTTAATCAATAAAACATAATTGCTAAATTTGCAATCTGGATATTCGGAGTTCGGAGTATGCCCTACGGGCACGCTGCGCGAACGGAGTTCGGAATTCGGA
>CBDUCX010000174.1:0-11668 GCA_965365755.1 uncultured Pleurocapsa sp. | reverse complement strand
TGAGGACGGGCTAATGAACTGCCACCACTTGCCGTTACACTCATGTTTATTTTTATTAGTTTTTACTTATAGTTCAGCTTTTAGATTAAATCTTTTCGGGCTTTCTGAGGGGATTTGTTAAGAACTATGTAGTTATAACTTGGTATTTCAGTATGGCGATCGCAACTTGAGATCTGGGCTAAATCTCATTTAAAAAATTAAAGGCAGGTATAAAACCCGCCTTTTTCTAGTATTTAATTCCAGCTAAAGAAATTAGAATTCCATTTCTGCTGCTTGAACTCTTTCTACTTGTTTTTTCTTGACTACCAACAGGATTTGGCAAATCATAATACCGCCCACAAAAGCCATCAAGCCACCAATGCGAGCAGGACTTTGTAGTACTACTTCAGTATCTTTTTGACCAAAACCACCAACGTTGGGGTTATTAGTCAAGGCTTCACCAGCAGCGATTTGTTGACCTTCAGCAACAATTAATTCAGGGCCAGCAGGAATAGTATCAGTTGCTGTTCCATCTTCCGTATTGATAGTTACTTCGTAACCACCAGCTTCTTGGGGGGCAATGTCGGCAATTGTACCGGCAACAGAAGCTTTAATCTGATTATTGTTACTAGGTTCACCAGTAGGATATATCTGTCCTCGTCCGCGGTTTGCGCCTAAATGAACAGCATACTTACCAAAATTGATTTTTTTATCTGTTTTGGGATCAGGAGACAATACGGGGAAAGTAATTTCCTGATATTGCTCTCCAGGCAATGGTCCCACAATAACTACGTTATCAGCACCCTCTTTATATTCTTGGAAATAGACTCCACCGGTTTTTTCCTTCATTTCTTCGGGAATACGATCTTCGGGAGCAATTTTAAACCCGTCAGGGAGCATTAACACTGCTCCTACGTTTAAGCCACCCTTCGAGCCATCTCCTAATACTTGCTGACTATCTAAGTCATAGGGAATTTTAACTACAGCTTCAAATACTGTGTCCGGTAGCACTGACTGCGGAATCTCTACCTCTGCTTCTTTTTCGGCTAAGTGACAGTTGGCACAGACGATTCTCCCCGTAGCTTCTCTAGGAGTTTCTGGAGCAGTTTGCTGCGCCCAGAAAGGATATGCCGCCGCCGACTGGGATATTACAAGATCGCTGGCGAAGAAAATAGCCATAGTAGCGATCGCTACAACAGTAGATTTAGCGATTATTTCCTTGGCAAGTCTTACTATTGCCAATGGTTTCAATGTTCTCATTTGTTCGATCAACAATCTCAAAAAGATTAATTTTATGAATAAGTATTTTGGTGTTGATAAAGAAATTTTGAGGATAGATTCTTCATCCTTCATCCTTCATCCTTTTATTTATGTCCAGTAAGGTTTTTCACCAGTACGGAAATCAGTTTCTGTCCACTGACTAAAGATCAGTTTGTCGTCTTGTACATCAGCCTTAGCTAGTGCCAAAGATAAAGGTGCTGGCCCTCTAACTACTTTGCCAGTCTCATCATACTGAGAGCCGTGACAGGGACACATAAATTTGTTTTGGCTGGCATTCCAAGGAACTACACAACCAAGGTGAGTACAGACAGCGTTAATTCCGTAGTTACGTAGAGTAGAGTCTCCTTCCACCACGACATAAGTAGGATCGCCTTTTAAACCTTGAGCCAAAGTGCGATCGCCTGGTTGGTGTTCAGCGATAAATTCGCTGACAATGATATCGTTACCCAAAGCATCTTTGGCAGTTACACCGCCAGCACCACCGCCACCAGTATTAGGAATAAAGTATTTTACTACTGGATATAAAGCTCCCAAGGCTACTCCTGTGATTGAGCCGAAGGTAAGCAAATTCATAAACTGCCTACGCCCCAGATCAGGGACATCATTGTCAACCGTGTTGGGGGCATTACCAGAAATTTGAGCCATGACTTAATAGATAAATTGTATTTTTTGTAAACGTAAGATAATGACTGGGAGTTTCAACTCTTGATTCCCAAAACATTTGGGGAGTTCTCCACCTCTAAAAAGTTAACAGTTGTGTGTCGCTTTTCAAAGTTTGCTTAATAGCTGTCACCAGAATAAGTCTGGCTGAGTCCATATTTTGCTTTACTTAAATTATTACAGAGATTGAGAACCATTCCACTCGGAGTTAGTAGCTTAGGTAGTAAAAATATGATCACAGGGGAACAATTACACCAACTTTTATTAGCCAAGTGGGGCTGTTCATACGATATGCAGCTCAGAAAAGTTAAGGGCAAGATTTATGTCCAGGTAATGTGGAAATATCTGGAACAAGCGTCTTTTCCTTTATCTCCCCAAGAGTATGCCGAAAATCTTAATGCGATCGCTAATTATCTCAATGGTTGGAACTGTGTAGACCAGGTACGGTCTTACATTGAGAAAACTCGTGAGCGTCCCAGGCTGGGAAAAGCCGTTAGTATTCAAATAAAACTCGGTGAACGGAGTTCTGAATGGATTTTAGATGATAATTAGAGGGAAGTTGTAGTTATGTTAAGAAATGTTTAGGAATTCGGAATTCGGAATTCGGAGTTCGGAGTAGGTCTGTCAAGTTCTCATGAAAAGCGATCGAGTCTAATTCTGGTTCGTGTTAGTAATAATGAACTGATATTAGTGACTTGTTATTAAACTGTATCAAAAATAGGATGTGGCGATCGCTTACCACTTGATCTTTTCCATCAAACTTAAACAGTTTTGGCAGCTTCGGTGACTAGCTTGCGAGCAACGGTTTGGATTCCCGTATGCTCAAAGAAATTGGTTGAGCCATCTAAAAACGCAGCCAGATAATCTAGTTTGCCATCAGCCAGTTCAATAAAACCTCCCAGTTTTGCGGATATAGTTTCGGGATTTACTCCCAGTTTTTGGCTAAAGCTGTCCATCCAATCTCCTGCGGCATTAAAGCTTTGATCGATAAATTCTTCCTTGTTATCTCCTGGAATTAAATCTCCTACTACTTCATAAGCAGGATTTGTCTGAAGGTTATCCCGTTGTTCTAAATCTTGTCTAATTTTGTTAACGAAATTGACTCCCAAGGGTAAAATACCGTCAATACAAATCAGGGATGCCATGCGGAGGAGAGCTTCATCTTGATAGTTTTCTTTAAGCGCGCCAGCAAATCGGACAGGATTGAGAGTTAAACCGTTGAGTTTACTAAAAACAATTAATTCGGCAACTAGTTTAATTCTGAGATCCACACTCTGAACTGAATCCGCTTTGGGGGTAATCTTGTCGAGGAAAGGAATAAAACGAAAAGTATCTCCAATTTTATCAGCGATCGCCGCAGCAGCGATCGCCTTATCGGTATTGTCTACAGTGCGATACAGCCAAATAGCGGTTTGATACCCTTGCTTTTTATCCTCATATAGTTCTAAAGCACGTTCACGAATCTCGGCAACATCTTGAGAGGCTGTCGCCCCAGTAACGGCGGTGATTATATTGTCAAAGCTAACCAAATTTTCCCATTTACCAGGAGTGAAGGTGCTAATGGTCTTTAATACTTTTACCGTAATGTTATCTGTGGGCAGATTATCTACAAGCTCAATAATTGATTGACTCATGAGAAAAAAGTGGCAGAGGGTTTTCTATCATTAGATTAGGTTGAAAGAAGCCCCAACCCGCCACATTACGCAAACTTTTAATAATTCTCAATGAGCGCTAAAGTTAACTATGTAAATCGAGATCCGTTACTGCACCCAGACTACTAGAAGAAACCAGTTTGGCATATTTACCCAAAACTCCTCTCGGATATTTAGGCTGGGGTTTTGACCATTTACTATGACGTTGAGCCAATTCTGCTTCGTCGACATTTAACTGCAACAGTCTTTGATGAGCATCGATAGTGATACTGTCCCCTTCCTTAACCAGGGCAATCGTTCCCCCTACGGCAGCTTCAGGGGCGACATGACCGACAACCATGCCATAAGTACCGCCAGAGAAACGACCATCGGTAATTAAGCCCACCGAGTCACCTAATCCTGCACCGATAATGGCAGAGGTAGGAGCCAGCATTTCCCGCATTCCTGGGCCTCCTTTGGGGCCTTCATAACGCACTACAATAATATCACCAGCTTGAATTTTGCCGTCTAAAATTGCCGATAGACATTCTTCCTCAGATTCAAAAACCCTAGCCGGGCCAGTAATTACAGGATTTTTTACACCGCTAATTTTCGCTACCGAACCTTCGCTAGCGAGGTTACCTTTGAGTATTGCTAGGTGTCCTTCTTGATAGACAGGATTAGACCATTGGCGAATTACATCTTGATCTGCGGGAGGATTTTCAGGAATATCGGCTAAAATTTCAGCGATGGTTTTGCCCGTAACGGTTAAAGCATCTCCATGGAGTAAGTCATGTACCAAAAGCATTTTCATTACTTGAGGAATGCCACCAGCTTTATGTAGATCTACGGTTACATATTTTCCTGATGGCTTGAGATTACAAATTACGGGGACTCGCTTACGGATAGTCTCAAAGTCATCGAGAGTAAGCTCTACACCCATGGTATTAGCGATCGCCAATAGATGCAAAACTGAATTTGTCGAGCCACCAACAGCCATAATTACGGTAATGGCATTTTCAAAAGCTTTACGAGTTAGTATTTGGCTCGGTAATATTTGTTGTTTAATTGCTTCTACTAGGGCGAAAGCAGACTTTTCTGTACTGTCGGCTTTTTCTTGATCTTCTGCCGCCATCGTGGAGGAATAGGGCAAACTCATCCCCATAGCTTCAAATGCCGAGGACATAGTATTAGCAGTAAACATGCCACCACAAGAGCCAGCACCAGGACAGGCTTTATGTTCGATGGCATCCAACTCCGCCTGATCGATCTTACCCGCGCTAAATTTTCCCACAGCCTCAAAAGCACTAACTACAGTTAGATCCTCGCCTTTGTATTTTCCTGGTTTGATTGTGCCACCGTAAACAAAGATAGCCGGAATATTCATACGAGCGATCGCCAACATCGCTCCAGGCATATTTTTATCGCAACCACCAATTGCCAGCACCGCATCCATACTCTGTCCATTACAGGCGGTTTCAATCGAGTCGGCGATCACATCACGGGATACTAGGGAATACTTCATTCCTTCTGTACCCATAGAAATACCATCACTGATGGTAATTGTGCCAAACATCTGAGGCATGGCACCTGCATTTTTTAATGCCGATTCTGCTCGTAGTGCCAGGGTATTGATTCCCATATTGCAGGGAGTGATCGTGCTGTATCCGTTGGCTAAACCGACAATAGGCTTCGTAAAATCATTATCGCCAAACCCTACCGCCCGTAGCATAGCACGGTTAGGCGATCGCTGGTTTCCTTGGGTTACTTCTTGGCTTCTTCGATTGTCAGACATTAACTACATCTCCTTTAGGGAATGGCAATCATTTTGGCGAAGCTATCAGCTCTAAGCTGTAAGCTGTAAGCTAAGTAAGACCCAGTTTCAAGTCATCATAACCTCAAGCCACAACCTTAAAGACTATCAGCCTCAGTTGAAAATATATCTAAACGTACCTTACCTAAATTTTGACTTTGATGGCGATCAAATTTACCAATTCTTCTCATAGATAAAAACTATTGACTATTGACTTGAAGGGCTGAGTTGAGACAAGGAGACAAGGGGGACAAGGAGACAAGGGGGACAAGGGGACAAGGGGGAATATAACCTGTGGCTAATACAGAGGATTATCAGCGGGCAAGAAATTGTTGAATTTTGCTAGCTGCTTGGCGGAGAGTAGAGGGGTCTTTAACTAAAGCAAAACGAACATAGCCTTCTCCTGCTTGTCCAAATCCCGCACCAGGAGCGACAGCAACTCCCGTTTGAGCAACTAATTTAGTACAAAAGTCTACAGAGTTATGTTGCCAGGGTTCAGGGAGTTTTGCCCAAATATACATTGTGGCGGGGGGTGAAGGTACTTGCCAGCCAATTTCTTGGAGAGCTTGAACAAAGACATCTCGACGCTCTTGAAAAGTTTTGACGGTTTTAGTAACTGATGTTTGAGAACCAGATAAGGCGGCGATCGCACCATCTAAAATACCCCGATATTGGTTAAAATCGACTACGGTTTTAATTTGTCTCAGAGCCTTGATCAGAGAACTGTTACCGATGGCATAACCAATGCGAAACCCTCCCATATTATAGGATTTAGACATACTGAAAAATTCGATACTGAGTTCTTTTTGCGGATCTGCTTGCAGGATGGAAGGGGCACGATCTGCTGTTTCGCTAAAGACTAGATCAACGTAAGGAAAATCATGAACTAATACCAAATTATGTTGACGGCAAAAGTCTACAGCCTGATTAAAAAAAGCTAAAGGAGCGATCGCCGTTGTCGGATTATGGGGGTAACTCAAGACCATCATTTTCGATTTGGCTAAAATCTCTGAAGGAATATCATCAAATCTCGGTAAGAAGTTATGTTTCGCCAATAAAGGCATGGGATGAATTATTCCACCTGCCAAATAAACTCCCCCTGCATGGGAAGGGTAACCAGGATCTAAGAGTAACGCCACGTCCCCTGGGTTAAGAATAGCCAAGGGTAAATGGGCTGTCCCTTCTTGGGAGCCAATTAGCTGCAATACTTCCGTTTCAGGATCGACAGGAATCTTAAATTTTTGAGTATACCAGTCGGCTACTGCCACCCGAAAATCTTTAGTCCCACCATAAAGTAAGTAGCCATGAGTAGTGGGATCTTGCAGCGCATCAGCGATCACCTGAATTGTCTGGGACTCCACAGGTAAATCTGACGAACCCAAAGACAAATCAATGATTTCCTTTCCTTGGCTTTTCGCCTGGCTCTTGGCGCGATCCATATCCGCGAATACATTATGTTCAAGAGACTGTAATCGTCTGGCAAGTTGCATTTCTAGTAATAAATTTTAATTTTTGTTTTAGGGGTAAATTAGTGCTGTGGCAATCTCTAAGTACATGAGATAAGATTGACCATCGGTTATCACAACCTATATTCCTAACAATAGCGAAGTCATTGGTTGCCTCGCTCATATTACTTGAGTTTTCTCCCTAATTCCATAGCCGAATTGTTTAAATTATGGTTCTTCAATGAACAGTAACCTAAAATCTTCAAACCTAATCTCACTCGAAAGAAAACCAGAATCCAACTTGCGTTCAGCCCATAAATCTCTCACACTAGTTGAACCAGCTCAGAAATTGGATCGACCCACTCAGCAACAACAACAAGCGATCGCTCGTATTTATGCCGAACAAGCCTGGATTTATTTTCAGGAGCGGAATTGGCAGGGTGCGATCGCTGCTTGTAAAAATGCCTTAGAGTCTGATTCCCGTAATGTCGAAGCTTATAAGATTTTGGGGAATGTTTTAAAAGTCAAAGGAAAAAAAGCTGAAGCTTTGGGAGTATATGCTAAAGCACTGACAATTAACCCTAATTCTGCACCTATATACGCTAATTTGGGCAGTTTCTATGCTGAACAAAAAAATTGGCAACAAGCTTTGGATTATTATCAACAGGCGGTAATTCTCGATCCTAGTTTGGCTGGCGTATATCGTAGCTTGGCGCAGGTTTGGGAGGAATTGGGGGACACCAACCAAGCTTTAGAGTGTCTTTGTCAAGCAGTGAATTTGGAGCCTGAAAAACTAACTGCCCAGGAGTATTTTAGCTTTGGTCAAGAACTTTACCAGCAAGGTAAGATCAAAGAAGCCAGTATTTTCTATACCCATGGAGTTGAGCTAAATCCCCAGGCGGAATCGGAGCTAGGGCAACTAGTTAAAATATTGGAAGAGCTGGAAGAATGGCAGCAGGCAGTGATTTACTATCATCGTTTGCTTGCCTTGTCGGATGATAGCTTTGAAGGTCAAAATGCATTTGACCAGAATAAACCGATTAAAAATTTACTATCCCGTTCTAAGTCTCAATCTAGAACTAAAAATGCGATCGCTCTTAACCAGGCTATTCGACGCGGAATAGCTGCACAAAGTTCTTCTAGACTGGGGAACCATAAATCAGAAAATGCTGCTCCATCTTTAATCGAGGCTGATTCCACCGTTAATAGTTCCGCATCAAAACTCCTGCCAGAGGCTAAAACCAATAATATCGAACTGGGAGTTACCTCAGAATCTGAGATCAAACAGCCAAATTCGGCTATCTCTTGGAATAATTTAGGCAGTTTATATGCTCAAAAACAACAGTGGACAAGGGCGATTAGCTGCTATCAAGAAGCAGTGGAACTCGATCCCAATTTAAGTAGAGCTTACCGTAACTTGGCTAGAGTCTACAGCAAAACAGGAAAAGACTTGCAGGCAACTCTTTGTTGGTACGAGGCTTTTACCCTAGAAGTAGAACAAATAAAACCTGAAGAACACTTTCTGCTAGCGAAGAAGCTATTGCAGCAGCAGCAAGTAGATAAAGCGATCGCTTGTTTACGCCGTACAGTTCTGCTTAAGCCAGATTTTAATCAGGCTTACTTGATTTTAGCCAAATTATTCGAGGGTCAAGGAAAATCAGATGCAGCTCAAGCTTGTTATGAACGAATGGCAAAAAATGAAGTAACGAGTAATGAGTAATGTAAGCTCAAATCAAGTTTGTTGGTTATTACCCACAAGTCGGGAAATTTAACTTTGTGAGCGACAAAGGACTTGCACGCAGGTAGTCCCTCGATTTATACCACAAGGGTACAATGTCGGAGGGACGGGGCATTTAAACTATTACAATTAATCAAACGGACTTCTCATTAAACCTCTTGCAAAAATAAATTAGAAATCAAAATTAATCCCTTTTCCCCTTAACCTTTTCCCTTTTCCCTAAACTTAATCGAGATTGATCGGAATTAGGCAAGAGGTCGATTAGATGAGGATGCGTATTTACACCACTAAACCAGAGAACATGCTAGTTGATCTCTGGGGAAATACTATGGCAGGGAGCAAGTAACAAGCTTATGTTAGGTAAGTTAATTTAGTCGCTGAACTTTCCATGATCAGGGATGCCAGTCATCAGCAAGTAATCCAGAAATTTTCTTTTATCGAGAGCTTGAACCTATCTCGGAAAGTAAGCCGAAGTCCTCAATCAAACTTCGGTAAGATCGATAATGATAGGGCTTTTACCAGGCAACAACAGAGCAAGTCTCCTGAACCAGCCTATTCTGTTGAGACAGAGGAAAAAGCTCAGGATTCAGTAATAGTAGCTTCAGCTATTAACTCTTCTACTATCAGCGCTGACTGGTATCAGGCAGATTCAAACGCTTATAGTTTAAGTCTGGCAGAGATAGTTAATTCCGTTAATTCTGCTCCTGAAAATTATGTTGATCATAATCAACCAAAAAATTCCAGCTATTTAGGTAAGGTTTTATTTGCTCTTGCCTCAAGCTACTGTCTATTTGTCTTGTGGTGGCTTTTTGGACATCAGGGAAATAGAGTATTAACCATGTTGACAGGTGGTAGACAAATTGTTTTATCTAAGTCAGATATACAGTTTATTGACTACATGGAGCGATCGCTGAATAAGCTAGATCGTCAACTGGAGGCAAATCGAGAGGCTTCGGGGAACGATGATGTGGTTTATGTCCCTGTATACACTCCTACCCCTGCAACATCCCAGGTTCCACAAATTGCGACCAACAATCTACCCTTAACCACTTTGTCTAATAGTAATGCTCCTGCTGTTCCTCCGCCTCAAGCATTAAAAATTCCTGCGCCACCTCCCTTACCTGCACCCACCTCCATCGAGAACAATTCAGGACAAGAAAACCTCACTGCAACTGCAATTAAGCCACCTATCCAGCATACTCTGATTGGGATTTTAGAATTAGGTGAAGATAGTTCGGCAGCATTGATTAAAATTGGAGGTCAAACCAGACGAGTTTGGTTAGGAGAAGAAGTCAATCCCGACGGCTGGATTTTAGAGTCCGTGGGCAATCAGCGGGCAATAATCAGTTACCAGGGGCAAGTCCGTACCATAGCAGTGGGAGAAACGTTCTAAGATAGGCTTAAGATAAATTAATGCCAAGTATCTGAGAAGCAAGATGGGTTTATTTGATGATATCAATCAGTTTTTAGAAGAGCGACTAGACGAATTTTTGCGGGAAAATCCTCATCTAGAATTACAGGCATTAGAAGAACAGCTGAGAGAACAAGAACAAGATACTGTTAAGCTGATTGCCAAATTGCGACTGGAAGAAAAAAGCCTACAAGATCAGATATTGGCGATCGCCAATGATATTCAGACATGGCACGGTAGAATTGGGAAAGCAGACCAAGCCAACCGAAAAGATCTAGCTGATGCTGCCAGAGAACGAGAAGCAGAGTTATTAAGACAAGGAAATCAAGTTTGGGGACAAATGGAAGGAGTTAAACAACGCACGATCAAAGCCGAAGAACTTCTCCAACAGGTTAAACAAAAACGTCAAGAACTCAAAAAATCGGCTCAAGCTCAAACCCAAGCTAATAATACCTATTCCAGTGATACTATCGGCTGGGATCGTGGTGCGAGTTCTCCCCAGTATCGTCGCAGCGCAGATCCTCTAGAAGCAGAATTTCAGCAATGGGAAATAGACGAAGAGTTGGAACAGATCAAAAGGAATATGCAACAATAATCAGTCAAATAGGAACAAGTAGCATAAGCTAATAATTAATACAATATTGTCTCAAAATTAACAAACCAAGTTAATCTATAGGACAGTTTTGTCCTCAGTATTACTCCTTGTAAGGAGTCTCAAAAGGTGAATTTTGGTACTTGGATTGGTCTAATTGTTTTTTTTATTTCTTTATATGTTCTCTGGCAGATTAAACAGTTATTGCTTTTAGTATTTACGGCAGTTGTGTTGGCTACCTCCCTCAATATTTTGGTTAAAAAGTTTCAAAAGCGAGGAATAAAGCGGGCTAATGCCGTCTTGTTATCAATATTATCTTTAATTGCTGTAGCGGTTGGTTCTATCTGGATTGTAGTTCCTCCGTTCATAGATCAATTTCAAGCTTTAGGTAAGTTAGTTCCCCAAGGAATAGAAAAACTAGACGGTTGGCTAGATTTATTGTCAGAACGTCTCGATCCGAGAATCATAAGCTTTTTGCCTGATACCGAGGAATTAAATCGACAGTTGCAGCCTCTGGTAAAACAGTTTTTAGGCGGGGGTTTATCGTTTTTTTATAGCTCCCTGGGGGTGTTGCTAAGTATCTTGTTACTCTTTGCAATTACTCTCATGTTGTTGGCCGATCCTGTTCCGTACCGTCAGGGGTTTAAACGGCTATTTCCTGCCTTCTATCGTCGTCGAGTCGAAGAGATCATGAATCTTTGTGCCGAGGGATTAGAAGGTTGGCTAGTGGGAATCTTATTTAATATGGCTGTAATTGCCGTCTTAAGTTTTATTGGTTTGCTGATTTTGGGCATCCCTCTGGCGTTATCCCAAGCAATGTTGGCAGGGGTATTGACTTTCATTCCTAACCTTGGCCCCACTTTAAGCGTACTTTTGCCGATGGCGATCGCCTTAATCGAAGCGCCCTGGAAATCTGTCGCCGTCCTCATCCTTTATATATTTATTCAACAAATTGAAAGCAATCTTTTGACTCCGATTGTAATGGCACAGCAAGTTTCTTTGCTACCAGCCCTGACCCTCCTTTCTCAATTATTTTTCGCTACTTTTTTCGGGTTTTTAGGATTGTTTCTTTCTCTCCCATTAACGGTAGTGGGTCAAATTTGGTTCAAAGAAGTAAT
>CBDUCX010000173.1:0-11689 GCA_965365755.1 uncultured Pleurocapsa sp. | reverse complement strand
GATAATAGCGATCGCCTGTAAATTTGGTATGATTATATAGTAATACCAATTATTGTTACTGAGATGACACGCAAAATAACGATAAGTTTAGAAGATTCTGTATACGAATATTTAGTGGATAAAACTAATAATCGTAGTGGTTACATTAATGACTTAATAGCCCAGCAGCAACGAATAGAACAAGACAGACTTTTAGAGCAAGCCTACATTGATCAAGAAAACGATCCTGAATTTCACCGTGAAAAGCAATTATGGGAATGTACGGTAGGAGATGGGCTAGAAGATGCCTAATGGCAATTTAATCTACAGACGAGGTGAAATTTGGTGGGTAGAATTAGATCCTGCTACTGGTGTTGAAGCAAAGAAAACTAGAGGTTGCCTGATTCTGCAAAATGATCTGGGCAACAAACAAAGTTCCTTAACTACAGTTGTTCCTTTTTTGGCTCCTAAGAATTATCCTTTTGTCGTTAACGTCAAGCCAACAAGTATTAATAATTTGGATCGCGAAAGAGGGATACATTTTAGTCAAATACGAGCCGTGGACTGTTCGAGGATTAAGTCCAGAATAGGGAAGATTGAAGATTCTTATTGGCAAGAAATCAAGAAAGCGATTAGCGTGCAGCTACAGCTATAAATAACCAAAATAACTTTGTAGGTGTTTTACTGAAATAATAGGGATATTATCCTTTTGTTGTTAAAGAATTGTGAAACAGTACTGGAGTATTATTGGCATCCTCCTGCTATTTTTCCTAGGTAGCTTCCTAATTGTTGAACAACTTAATCTACCCCTGCTGGCAAATCCCCTCAAATTATTTAAGCCACATTAGATAATAAAACTGCACCAAGGAAATTCGCGATCGCTAATTCTCTAAATCAATGTAATTCTTTAAAATGAACAAGATTAACAAAGCAATAGTATTACTTTCTGGAGGGTTAGATTCCGCCACCACTGCCGCCATTGCCATTGCCGAAGGGTATGAGACTATTGCCCTGTCGTTTCGTTATGGTCAAAGACATCACAAAGAATTAGAAGCTGCGAAGAAAATTGTTCAAGCACTGGGAATTAAACAGCATTTCATTACTGATATTGATTTATCTCAGTGGGGTGGATCTTCCCTCACCGATGAATCCCTCACTATTCCCCAAGATGGTGTGCAGTCTAATGTAATTCCTTCTACCTATGTGCCAGGGCGCAACACAGTTTTTATTGCGATCGCTCTTTCTCTAGCAGAAGCCAAAAATGCTCAGGCAATCTACTTGGGGATCAATGCTGTAGATTATTCTGGTTATCCCGATTGTCGTCCCGAATATCTTGCAGCCTATCAACAGCTAGCCAATCTCTCTTCTAAGGCGGGAATTGAAGGTCATGCACCTAAATTAATTGCTCCCCTAGTCAAGGATTCCAAAGCAGATATCGTCCGTCGGGCATTAGAATTAAATGTCCCTATTGCCGATACTTGGTCTTGTTATCAGGGTGGTGAGACTCCTTGTGGTTTATGTGATTCCTGCCGCATACGCGATCGCGCTTTGATGGAAGTTGGACAAGCAAATCTCACCAGTTTCCCTAGTAGTCCACCAAGTTTGAATTAAGGGGCTGAGATGGGATTGATAATCCTAGCAATAATCATTGCTATGACTAAGTTTTTTTGACGAGATGAACCTGGACTAATTATGTTCGATAATCCTAGTGTTGATTAACACTTAGAATTAGCATTTGGAATAAAACAATATTTCAGTGATTTGTCTCTTCTAAACTAATATTTCTAGAAGAGACTGGAGTTTTGATTCCTAGTTAGCACCATTCCCCACAAAAGCCAAAGTTAAACTATCGTGAGCTAAGAAGTGGTCTAGATGAAAAGCTCTTTCTTCAGTTTTTAGCAAAATCTGCTCGTATAAATAGCGAGTAGCGCGATCGCCCATACTTTCTGCTTGAGATGCTAGTTGACGTAGCAGTTTAATAATTGCTTGTTCGGCTGCCAGATCATGTTCTACCATGCGGCGTTCATCAAAAGCGCCATCTGCTTCTGGTTCAAAACAGCATAATTCAGCTAGCTTACTAAAACTTGCAGCAGGAATACCACCCAAGCCATTTTGTCTTTCACCAATCTCATGAACGTGTCCTTGCACTTCTTCATAGCTGGCGGCAAAGAATTCATGCAGGGAATAAAATTCCGAACCTTCAACTACAAAATGATGCTTTTGATATTGCAGATATAAAGCTTGGAAACTAGACAACGCAGCGTTAAAACCTTCGCATACTGGTGTGGTTACGCTTTTATCTAACCCGACTGGATTGTCTGCAACCGCATCAAATGCACGCACTAAACCTGTTGTAGTAGACATCCTCTTTTCTCTTTCATTAAGTAAATTTTATTGACAATATAAACTTAACACGAAACAGATTGTTGAGAATTAAATTGCAATAAGTTTTTATGCTTAACTCTGGACTTTTATTGTCGCACTATATTTAGAACATCTTGACTACTGAGAGGATAAGCAAAAAGATATCCTTGTCCATATTCACAACCTAGGCTCTGCAATATTTTCAATTGAGCTTCGGTTTCAATGCCTTCGGCAATCACATCCAGACCAAGACTATGAGCTAGATTGATTATGGCTTTAATAATATCGTAGTTAGTATTGTTGATTTCTGGGCCAATAAAAGAACGGTCTATTTTAACCGTATCCACAGGTAGATAGCGTAAATAACTAAGGGAAGAATAACCTGTACCAAAATCATCAAGACACAGCTTTATTTCGCGCTCCTTGAGCTGCTCCAGCACTCTGGTAACTGCTCTGGTATTCTCCATCAGAGTACTTTCGGTAATTTCTAGCTTGAGGTTTTTTCCTGGTAAATTTAATGACTCCAAAAGTCGATCTATCTGTGGTATTAGTTCGGGATGATAGATCTGAATCCGCGATAAATTGATACTCATCGTTAGGGGAGAATCAGCAGTAAATAATTTCTGCCATGCTACTAGCTGATAACAGGCTTCTGAGAGTACCCACTGACCAAGAGCGATAATTTGTCCCGTTTCTTCACAAATCGGAATAAACTTGTCTGGAGGGATTGAGCCAAGGGAATCATGTGTCCACCTTACCAATGCTTCTAGGCAATTAATCTTACCAGTATCTAAAGACACAATGGGCTGATAGTTGAGATAGAGCTGTTGATTATCGATCGCCCGTTGTAAATCATTTTCTAGCCGTAGTTTTTCTACTGCTGTGCTTTGCATTCGTTTATCAAACAAAACCGAAGTTTTGGCAAAATTAACCCTGGCGTATTGCATAGCAGTATCTGCCCAGCGCAGCATCTTTTCTGGCTCTCGATTGTTGTCTTGATTTAAGGCAATCCCAATGCTGACCGTAGAACAGACTGTAGCGTTGTTGATCTCAAATGGCTTAATTAGCTCTCGGTACAAAGCATCTGCTCGTTGAACCACGTCGTTAACATCTCGAAGCCCTGTAATTAAAAGAGCAAACTCATCTTCCCCAATTCTAGCTACTACCTGAGAATCCAGCTCGGTAACATGCTGCTCCAAACGTCGAGCGATCGCTACCAAAAGCTGTTCACTAATTACGTAGCCTAAACTATGCTTGATACTGCGAAAACGATCAATACTCAGCAATAGTACTGCAAAGTGATTTCTAGTAGACCAACAGTCAGAAGTTGGACTATTTTGGGCATACTGAGCAGCTAGTTCCTCATTTTGAGCTATTTCTCGGCTGAGATGTTCCAAAAAAAGGGTTCGGTTCGGCAAATCCGTTAACTTATCGTAATAGGCTAAGTACCTTAATCTTTTCTGAGCCGCTCGATACTCTTCTCTGAGAACAGCTTCCCTTAGCTCTCGCTCCACAGCGGGAATTAGACGAGATAATTTTCCCTTGACGAGATAATCATGGGCACCTGCTTTCATTGCTGCTACTGCCGTGTCTTCGCCAATTTTGCCCGATACAATCACGAAAGGGAGATCTAACCCCCGTTCCTTAAGAACTTCCAAAGCAGCGATCGCACTAAACTGGGGCATAGAATAATCAGCGATCACAATATCCCAGGATTGAGGTTCTTCCAGAGCAGCTTGCATACCAGCTTTAGTATCAACTCTCCGATGAACTACATCATATCCACCATTTTCTAAGGCAATAGCTAACAGTTCGGCATCATCTTCTGAATCTTCAATAATTAAGACTCGCAGAAGTTCATTCATTTAGGACTCCAAAAACAGGTGGCAGCTGATTAACAGTTAACCAATACGTACTTATTTCTCTAACAAAAATTTGTAGTTGTGTAAAGTGTATCGGCTTTCTAATATAACTGTTGCAACCATTAATATAACTGTCAATGAGGTCTTGTGGCTCAGTTGAGGAGCTAATGATGATCACTGGGAGTAGTCTCGTTCGAGGATCGGCTCGAATCCGACGCAAAACTTCAATCCCGTTAATCTTGGGTAAGTTTAGGTCTAATATAATTAATGAGGGCATCCCTGCCAAGCTGAGATCTTTTGCTACTCCTGAATTGCTATTACTTGCTTGTTTATGCAAATAGTCTAAGGCTTCAATTCCATCTGATACTACGATTAAATTATGCGTAATTTCTCCTTGAGCAAAAGCCAGTTTCATCAACTCGCGATCATCGGGATTATCTTCTACCAATAATATGGTTTTAGTTAGCATTATATATATTGTCTAGATTTAGAAAGCCAGTTTTTACTACTGATTGATATTAATAATAATTATTTAGTTTATAGCTCGGTATTTTCGGCTCTTAGCATGAATGTGGTATTCAAATTGAGTTTTGCATAGCTGATATTTTTTAATCGTTCTGTATCTTGTATCACATCTAAGATCCAGGAGGCAATGTCTTGATAGCTTTATTTACTAAAAAAGTTGACAGTCAGTATAAATACAGATTCGGGATGATAATTATGAGCCGCATTTTTTTTAGCATGATACTTCTAAATTGATTGATTTAGTCTTAACATTTATGTTATTGCAACCATAAAACTATCATTCAAACTATAGTATAAATAACAGGAGTGCCAATAATTTGATCGCAAATTTAAAGCTATTGTAAATAGTTAATAAACATTAATGATAAAAGTCGAAGATGAGCGCTTATCCTGACTTGCTTGGCTATGGATACAAAATTGAATCAGAATTGGGGCGCAATCGAGAAGGAGGAAGAATTACCTGGAAAGGAGTTAATCTTACTACACACGAGACTGTGGTTATTAAACAATTTTGCTTTGCCCAAGCTAATTCGAGCTGGTCAGGATATAAAGCTTATGCCCAGGAAATTAAAGTGCTGCAAACTTTAAAGCATCCTCGTATCCCTCAATATTTAGATAGTATAGAAACTGAAGATGGCTTTTGTCTGATTCAAGAATATATCGCTGCGGTTAACTCTAGTGTTTATCGCACCTTGACTCTCTCAGAAGTGAAACAAATAGCCGTAGATATTCTCGATATTTTAGTTTATTTGCAACAACAAAACCCTCCTATACTACATAGAGATCTCCAGCCTGATAATATTTTGCTTGATGAATCTTTGCATGCTTATTTGATCGATTTTGGATTTTCTAGTCTGGGAAGCCAGGCAATTTCTAGTAGTAGCTTCTTTAAAGGAACTCCTGGATTTGTTGCCCCAGAACAAATTATCCAACCTACTGTAGCTTCTGATATTTATAGTTTGGGAGTAACTCTAGTTTATCTTCTGACAGATAAAGATCTTGGCAAAATACGCGCCTCAGCATCAGCGGATGATCCCTATCAATTAAGCTTAAAATCATTGTTGCCAGATTTAGATCGACGGTTTTTAGGCTGGTTAGAAAAAATGACTAGCGCTAAATTAAGCCAGCGCTTTCCTGATGCCTTAACGGCGAGAGATGCTTTGGCTAAACTCGATTTGCCTGTGTCAGCACCTAGCAGCGAAATATCCAGTATTAGCAATCAGTTAAATTTACTAGTTGAACCAAAAATTATTGTGGGAACCTTAGCTATTTCTGGTTTGACCACGATCGCAGTTTGGATGCTAAATTTTGCTTATATTCGAGTTGAATTAACCATCATTAATATTGCGATCGCCATTTTAGCTGTGACAGCAATCAGCGTCGCCCAATTGAGTGCGGTAGCTATTATTAGTTCAGATCAACGAGCTAGATTACAGGGAGCCGCCTTAAGTATTATAATTCCTGCTATTTTAGTAGCTGCCAGTGGCATAATTTGGGGGATAGAAGAAGCTGTGATCAGCTCAATAGCGATCGCCATTACCGAAATTTTTATTCTTTCCTACTGTTGGTGGCAGATTCCCGCCTGGAAATCAAGCAGTATTGTCAGGACTAGTTCTTGGTTAAGCGCGATCGCTCTAGGCATTATCCTGGGCTTAAGATTAATTTGAAATGATTAAAAATTAACCTAAAATAAAGTAGCTTATTTACAAGGCGGTGTTGTGGAGGAAACGACATTGGATGAACTGAGGGCAGGATTAGCTTTAGCTACAGAAGAAGAACTACAACAGATAACCCAAATATTATTTCATCGCCGTTTTAATCCTCTAGACTATTGGCAAACTCCAGAGCCAATGGTTATTCAGAGTCAGGATTTAGATTTGTGGCTCGACTCTCTAGAGCAAAGATTTCGCTACCTAGCAGCAGACGGTATAACCGTACTGCGAGGACGTACTCAAGAAGTTTCCTATCGAGAAATACTAATTAAAGTTTGTCATTATCTTAAGATTCCCTATTCCAATAGATTGAACGCTACGGATATTGAGGCAGAAATTTTTTTACACTTAGTCAGCAAAGCCTGGAAAAAGCTTCCGCTTCAAGAACAAAAATCTCTTCAGGCTCAAGTAGGTAATTCTCTAGCAACAGCACATCCCCCAGAAGCTTTACCTGTGCAGTTACAGCATAGCCCCTTAAAAATATTAATCAAAGGGAGTGGAATTGTGGCAGTCAGTACTGTTTTGAAATCTTGGTTACTTAGACACATTGCTCAACAGTTCGCAATTCATTTTGCTACCTATCAGGCAACGAAGGCGGCTTTGCTCAAGGGTGGCACAACGGCGGTGGCTGGCTTGAGTAATCAACTAGCATTGCAGACAGCTAAAAAAGGCATGGTAACTAATGTTGCTCGTTATGGCGCAGCCAGAAGTGTATTTAGTCTTTTAGGTCCAATTGTCTGGGGTTATTTTTTCGCTGACTTGGGCTGGAAAGCGATCGCTACTAACTATGGTCGCGTGATTCCGATTATTTTCACCTTGGCGCAAATTCGCCTAATTCGCGGTGAATATTTAATAGGAAGTTAAGTATACAAATTGAATTTCAAAAGTTGCGTATTACAATAGTATTTCTTTGTGGACGACTGAGAAATCCTTCTCGCTCTAATTGATTAATGCTTTTAGTTACTGTAACTCTGGTTGCGCCGACAATTTCTGCTAGTTCTTGATGGGTAAGACGCAGATTAATCATCTGACCAATTTCGACTTCCTGACCGAATTTATAACTCAACCAGAGCAAAATTTTGCGTAAGCGTTGATATACCTTATGAGAACGAAGAATGCATAAAACTTCTTCTGTTTGTTGAATGTGTCGCTGAATCAAGCTAGTCAACTGATAAGTACGCTCTAGTGGAAGACGTACAGCATCGACTTTAGTCAGGCATTTTATTTGGTAGGGATACACCATAGACAAAGGTTGTCCGATCAGATCGTCTATGCCCCAATATCCTAAAGTGATCGGTGTTCCATCTTCTGTCCAGGTGCAAGTTTTGACAATGCCGTTTAATAGTAACCAATAAAAATCAGGTTCCAGGACAATCAATTCACCGCAGGCAAAAGTTTGATGTTTTCCATCGTGCGGTATATTTTTGGTCATCAAAGTATTGATAATCATTAAAGATATCAGTAATTCTGTCGTGGCTAATTCTTCAGCATCATAATCAAAATCAGAGCACAAATCAATTAGCTAGTGCGGGAAAAACTGTAAATTGTTTGGCTTTCTATAGTTTTACACAATGCAGAAGGTTTCTCCGACAAACTGTGATTCTGGCGATCTAGCTTAACTTGTAAACTATGCATGGGGTCTTCTCCAGGAGCAATCAAAAATTCTAAACGACAAGTATCACGATTGTCCGCTAAATTATCCAAAATTTTAACCACTCCTGTTAGATAAGGATGATCATAGTCTTGATACCAATCTGGGGTAGTCAAATTAGCCTGATCGAAACCGAGATGGAAAATTAAGTCAGCATCGCTGAATAAGGCGATCGCAATTGGTCGTGCTTCTTCCTGTAGCAAAAAGCCATTTTCTTTAGCAAGATAGCGAATTTTATCAAGCTTTTCGTAGCGTGCTTCAGGGGAGATAGAACCCTCTTGCCAAGACACTGCCACTGTAATTAAATAGGTTTGCAAGAGCAAATGACCTAGTTTTTTCGCCTTAGTCGCTAAATAGACAGAGTTGTAGTCGGTTGCTTCAATTAATAGTGGTAGACGATCTACGATTTCTAAACCATAGCCTTTTAAGCCAGCTATCTTGCGGGGATTGTTAGTAAGTAGGCGAATTTGTTTGACACTAAGATCATTCAGAATTTGCGCTCCCATTCCATAATCCCGCAAATCAGCAGGAAATCCCAGGCGTTCATTGGCTTCAACGGTATCTAAACCCATATCTTGTAAAGTATAAGCTTTGAGTTTATTAACTAAACCAATACCTCGCCCTTCCTGACGGAGATAGACGACAACACCTAAACCATGAGCCTCAATCATTTTTAACGCCGCCTGTAGCTGCATGCGACAGTCACAACGCATCGATCCCAAGGCATCCCCTGTCAAACATTCAGAGTGCATCCTCACCATCGCAGGTTTGGTCGCCAACTCAGCAGGATCTCCCTTAACAATTGCCAAGTGTTCTGTATTATCTAAGGCATTGCGATAGGCATAGATTTGAAAATCACCAAATTGACTGGGAAACTTACAGACCGTCTCGCGATAGACAAAGCGATCGTGCTTTAAACGATAGCTAATCAAATCAGCGATGCTAATCAACTTCAGGTCGTGTTCTTGGGCATATTTGACTAGTTGAGGTAGACGCGCCATTGAACCATCGGGATTTTGAATCTCACAAATTACCCCCGCAGGATACAGTCCAGCTAATCGAGCTAAATCGACTCCCGCCTCGGTATGCCCTGCTCGTTTTAAAACTCCACCCACCCTGGCTCGTAGGGGAAAAATATGTCCAGGGCGAACTAGATCATCAGGGATGCTCGTGGGATTGATTGCTACTTGAATGGTGCGGGCACGGTCATCAGCAGAGATTCCCGTAGTGACTCCTAACTTAGGAGAGGCATCAATACTAACGGTAAAAGCTGTTTGATTGCTATCGGTGTTTTTAGTCACCATTAGAGGTAAATCTAGGGCATCAAGGCGATCGCCTGTCATTGCCAAGCAGATTAATCCTCTGGCTTCTACTGCCATAAAGTTGATCATGCTGGGGGTGGCAAACTGAGCTGCACAGATCAGATCTCCTTCATTTTCTCGATTCTCATCGTCCACAACAATTATGGAGCGTCCTGCTTTGATATCAGCTAAAGCTGAATCTATCGAGTCGAAAGTGACAGAATTGCTTTGAGGGATATCCACTACAAAAATTTAGCTAGAGGTTGAAGTATTTGCAAGTTAACTGCGGTTATTACATAATTTTGACATACTCTTCGACCTAAAGGTACAGGGATTCTAGAATGCTGGCGTAGATTGCCAACCAAGTTCGTCTAACATCTACTCTTCTAAAGATTAAAAATGCGATCGCCCTGGCTCTAAATATAAAGAAACATTTCTGTATCATCTAAGATGAGATTAAAACTAAATAACAAGGTAATCTAAATTACAGTAGGCTAATACCAATTCGGGTTATTAGATGCTCAACGGCTACAAAATCATTGATGCAGATTCCCATGTGATTGAACCACAAGATATGTGGTTGAAATATTTGGAACCAGAGTTTAGAGAGTTTGCTCCTGACCGCGACATGAAAATTAAAGGTGAACCCATCACTGAAAAAATCTCCGCACAAGTCCAACAAGAAGGGAATAGGCAGATGATGCAAGCTCATCCTCATGCTTATTTAAATCGCTATGATGCGGAATCTCATGTCCAATCAATGGTGCAGATGGGAGTTGATCTCGCCTTTGTCTATCCTACCTATGGGCTATGGTTATTTGCGATCAATCATCTGCCAGCAGAAGTAATGGGCGCATTCACCCAATACTGTTCGGTTAGTCTCTTAAGTTATTTTATTCGCCCCCTAAATCCCCCAGAATTGGGGGACTTTTAGTTCTCTTTCTCCCCCAAATTTGGGGGTCGGGGGGCTTAACCGAACGGTATTGCGCATTCACCCGTGCTTATAATACTTGGCTATTTGAATCATATTGCAGCTATGCCCCTGAGAGATTAAAAGGAGTGGGTGCAATTAATCTTCACGCACCAGAAGCAATGGTAAAAGAATTACATAAGATTGCTAACTATGGTGGTAAAGCAGTTTTCTTACGACCTAACCCTGTAAAGGGAAGGTTATTAAGCGATTCTGTTTATGAACCTTTTTGGACAGAGTGTGAAGTATTAGGGATAGCGGTAGGCATTCATGAGGGAACTCATAGTCGTCTCTCTACCATAGGTGCCGATAGATTCAACAGTCGTTTTGCGCTCCATGCTTGTTCCCACCCGATGGAACAGATGATGGCATTACTCGCCTTGATTGAAGGCGGTGTCTTAGAACGTCATCCTCAGCTTAAGTTCGGGTTTCTCGAATCAGGCTGTGCCAGAAACAATTGTTTTTGTCATGATAAACCCCTTCTTGTGATTTTGTTTTATTGTTCTTCACCTTTAAGACGATCTCACAACCCCATTTCTGAATTTTTCGAGTTAGAGGCAAATTTTTGATTTTTTTCTTACAAGCAGTGAAACCTTCGGTAGTCGCTTCGCGATCGCCTTATCCAGAAATAAAAAAGCGATCGCCTTTCTACAAAAGAAGAGCGATCTCAATACAATATTGAGAAGCGTTACTAGTAGATATTTTTTCTATGTCCGACTGCAATGACAAGGATAATAAAGTTCTGATCTTCTATTCAGCAAAGAATGCGGTAATCGCCAACTCGATACCTCCAGATTCCTGCTTTATTCCCTTTAAGCGCCTTCCCATACTGATAAGGGTTCTGATTCTTGAGGACTCGGTTTTCAAGATAATCAACAATCTTCTTTCGAGCATTGCGATCAAGTTTCTTTGCTTCCTTAAGAGCTTTGCTGTCCCATTCAACTTTCCACATCAAGAATCTTCTTCGCTTCTTCCATAGAAACTCGCTCACTAGGATTTTCGATACGATCAACAGCCAGATAGAGGTCTTCCATATCTTCTAAGTAGCGCGCCAAAGCTTGCTTTACATAGAAGCTCTTTGACCGACCAGTACGGGTAGCTAAGGAGCTTAATCGTTGGTGAAGTTCTTTTTGGAGTCGAACAGCAATAGTTTCAGTATTCATAGTACCTACTTTTTACCATCTCCTATTTGTTATACAAGTATAACTTATTTTGGCGATCGCCTTTCTCTAACAAAAGAAGAGCGATCGCCAAATAGATAAAAGCTTGTTAACTTGTGGAAAATCCACAGGACAACTCTTGAAGCCGAATCAAATTTACACTGA
>CBDUCX010000172.1:0-11728 GCA_965365755.1 uncultured Pleurocapsa sp. | reverse complement strand
ATGAACAACTCAGCATTTGACGACAAATTTACTAACTAATGATACAAGTACAAATACTGTAAGATCTACAATTAACATGAGTGTCAGTAACGATCCGTCCGCTTCTACTATATTATCTCCCCACCAGGAGAACCCCTCTATTTCAATTGTGATTCCAACCTACAATGAGATAGAAAATATTGAAGCGGTAGTGAAGGGCTTTCTCTCGTCTCAATATTCCAATCTATGGGAAATACTGGTGGTAGACGGAAAAAGCACCGATGGCACAAGAGATAAGTTACAGGAATTAGCATCTATATATCCTCAAGTTAAGCTGCTGGAAAACCCGCAACGGATACAATCTGCTGCTCTTAATATTGGTTTACAGGCTTGTCAAGGAGAATTGTTTTTGCGGGCAGATGCTCACTGTAAATACGCCCCTGATTACATTGAGCAGTGTGTCTTGGCAATGCAAAAATCTCAGGCGCTGAATGTTGGTGGATGCCAGCGTTTTGTTGCCCAAGAACCTTTTCAAGCAGCGATCGCCATAGCGGCTCAAAGTTGGTTAGGTAATGGTGGTGCAAAATACCGTGATCCTAACTATAGTGGTTATGCAGATACAGTGTATCTGGGATGCTTTAAAAGACAGGCGTTGTTAGAGCTTAATTCCGCACTTAATCAAGATGTTTTTGATACTTCCCAAGTCACTAATCAGGATGCCGAGTTAAACCAAAGATTATTAGAGCAAGACCCCAAAGCTATCTATATCAGTTCCCAGATCAAAGTCTGGTATTATCCCAGGAAAACCTGGAAGTCATTATGGACTCAATATTTCAAATATGGTCGCGGTCGCTGCTTGACTAATAGCAAACATCCAGAGCGATCGCAAATTAGAGGCAAACTACCTTTTTTCTTTTTATCTAGCATAATTCTGCTACTAATTTTTGATCTATTTTTTCCGTCTACCAATCTCTATATGAAGGAAATATGTATCTTTGGTGTCCTGCTGGCATTTCTCGAAAGTTTACGTGTAAATTTAAGTCTTAAAGATCGCTTTGCTAGCGAAATTTGGCGAGGAAATCCGCAAAAACGTCCTTCTTTTTTCAGCCGCTGGTTCTATTGTGGAATCGTTATTCTAACTCTACCGACAGCCCACTTTTCAGGTTATGGATTTCAGGCGTTTAAAAATCGTATCTTAGCTATTAAAGGCTGGTAATATAGCGGTTCTCTTATTAGTAAGGTTGAGGTACACCTTGGTTAAGATAAGTTCGGAGTTCGGAGTTCGGAGTACTCGCTCCGCGAGAAGTAAACTACGGAAAATTTTGGATCTCATCTATTTGAGAAACGCTATATTAGTTATTTTTTAGGTCTTTAATTGGAGTTTAACCCTATAGAGCAACAAAATTTGGTTAAATATTCTAAGTTGCTATTTTTACTATTCCACTAAAAATAGAGTCGTTTAATTAAGAATTTTATAGTTGGGAGCAAAGTATGAAGGTTATCATCTTAGGGGGAGACGGTTTTTGTGGCTGGCCTACCTCACTACACTTATCAAATCTCGACTTTGAAGTCATTATTGTCGATAATTTATCTAGGCGAAATATAGATAATGAATTAGAAGTTAGCTCTTTAACTCCGATCTCACCTATTGGACAAAGGTTAGCCACTTGGAAACAGCTTACTGGCAAAGAAATCAAGTTTTACAATATTGATATTGCCCAAGAGTATGATCGCCTCTTAAGTCTGATCTCAACAGAACAGCCCGACGCAATCGTTCACTTTGCTGAACAACGAGCCGCACCCTATTCGATGAAGTCTTCTAAGCATAAGCGATATACGGTTGATAATAACCTCAACGCCACGAATAATTTGCTGTGTGCAATTGTCGAATCTGGTCTAGATATTCATTTAGTACACTTGGGTACTATGGGTGTTTATGGTTATGGTACTGCGGGGATGAAAATTCCTGAAGGATATCTAGATGTCGAAGTTGTAACCGATACAGGCGATCGCATTCAACAGGAAATTCTCTATCCTGCTAATCCTGGTAGTGTCTACCACATGACCAAAACCCAAGATCAGCTATTTTTCTACTACTACAACAAAAACGACGGTATTCGCGTTACCGATCTTCACCAAGGTATTGTTTGGGGGACAAACATCCCTGAAACTCTAATGGATGAAAAGCTAGTTAATCGCTTTGACTATGATGGCGATTATGGAACGGTTCTTAACCGCTTCTTAATGCAGGCTGCAATTGGTTACCCCTTGACGGTTCACGGTACAGGCGGACAAACGAGAGCCTTTATCCATATTAAAGATACGGTACGCTGTGTACAACTGGCGATCGAAAATCCACCAGTACCAGGGGAACGAGTCCGAATTCTTAACCAAATGACGGAAACTCACCGTGTCATCGACCTAGCTAAAATGATCTCGGAAATGACTGGAGGAGAAATTGCCTATCTCAAAAATCCGCGCAACGAAGCAGTAGAAAACGAACTGTTTGTCAAAAATCAGCGTTTTATTGACTTGGGATTAGAACCAACTACTCTTAGTCAAGGACTACTCAAGGAAGTGACCGAGGTGGCAGAAAAATATGCCCATCGTTGCGATCGCAGCAAAATCCCCTGTACTTCTTTATGGATTCAGAAAAAAGAAGCAGTATCGGAAAATAACGGTCTAGAACCTTTAGAAGCGCCTGAAACTAGCAAGGTTTAGGCTATTACTGTTCGGAGTTCGGAGTATGCCCTACGGGCACGCTGCGCGAACGGAGTTCGGAGTTCGGAGTTAATATTTTTTAGCTCTTAAACCAAAAAAATACCGCCCAGTCTTCTTGTACTAGGCGGTTTTTAAATATTCTACATTTTGTACAATTTTTGAGGGATGGCTTTACATTCCAGAGCCAACACCAGCATAAGCACCGTAGAAAAAGATCCCGACAACGGCAATCACGCCCATTCCCGCTACTGTGGCAACAATCCACAAAGGAATTCTTCCATCTGCAAACATTCTTGTTAATCCTCTTGCTATTAAAGTTTAAATCAGTTGAGATACTGTTTGTTTAGTTAAAGAAGTAACTAGAAAACAGAATTCCGAGAACGGCAATCAGTAGCAGCCCTAAATAAAGAGAGGTGCGATTTAGTTCTACTGGTTGTCTGTTGGGGTTTTGATTTCTATCCATTAATTACTCCTATCGTTGTATAAATTGCATTGAGGCGATCGCCCCTAAAAAGAAGACAGTGGGTACTGCCAAGGTGTGTATTGCTAACCATCTAACTGTAAAAATAGGGTAAGAGATGGGTTGATTAGGACTATTACCTGTCATATTGTTTTACCTGTCTTGTCAAATATGGTTTATTGATTAAATTCTTTGATTTGTTCTTTAGCTTCATAGCGATCGCTAATTACGGGTATTTCAATCCTTTCTTGAGTAAAGTACTCGTTAGGACGAGGTGTGCCGAATGCGTCGTAAGCAAGTCCAGTGCTGACAAATAACCACCCTGCTATAAATAGCATCGGAATAGTAATGCTATGGATCACCCAATAGCGAACACTCGTAATAATGTCCGAAAACGGACGTTCTCCAGTATCACCTGCCATATTGTGTTTCTCCTTATTAAAAGTTTTAAAGTTCTGTTTACATAATACGAAACAAGGGTAACCGCCTACAACTAATTAATAGTAACTAGGTAGCAGTACCAGCTTCAGGAACGTATTTGAGTAGTGTTCCTCGTTCCCCCAAAATAAAGCCTTTATTAGGGGAAAGAAATACTACTTTATAGAAATTAGAGGGAGCATCCTCTACATCACGGTCTTTTGACCAAGTTTGACCGCCATCAGGACTAACTAATAGATTAGCACTTCCTCCTGCTAACCAGATCTCTTCAGGGGTACGATAACCAACATCGAGAAATCCCCAGCTAGCTGAAAATTCTGGATAAATGGGTTCTCCCCACTGATCATAATCTTCTGTGTCACTAAATTGCACCTGCCCACCACGAGCTAGTAACCAAAGACTTCCATCTTGATTAAAGCCCATGTTTTGTAAACGACGAGATGAAGTTCGTTGATGAGGAGTCCATTCAGTTGCACCAGGCTCCCAAGTAGAGAAAAAGTTTCCTTTGGCAGAAACCGCTACATATCTACCATCATTAGAACGCTGGATACTTCTGGCAACTCCTACTGATCCTTCAACTAGAGCTTTCCAATGTTGACCGCCATCCTCAGTTTTATAAATCGCACCCAGATTGGTCACCATTTCAGCGGTAGAATCACCTAGAGCTATAATACCCAGGGGCGAGCCAGGTAGCTTAGAGCTTAAAGGAATCCTCGACCAGCTATCACCACCGTCTTCCGTATGTAACAAAATTGAAGGCTGACCAACAATCCAACCTTCATCGTTATTAAAGCTAATCGCTTCTAAAGCTACTTTCTCATCATTTAGTTCCAGCGCCTGTCGTGTCCAGGTTTCTCCTCCATCATTAGTTTCAAATAGAGTCGCTTGGGTGCCAACTAACCAACCCCGATCAGGATTACTAGTAAAGGCAATATCAGAAAAAATTGCTTCAGAAGGAAGAGTAAGTGTCTTCCAAGGGTTGGTTACAGTAGAAGAAACTTGACTACAGCTAATACAAAATATACAGACAGCAAGTAAAACAGCTACTTGCTTTAGTTTTTTAATCAATGAACTCATAAACGTTTTTGTGACTGGTGGAAGCAGAGAAAAGCAATGTTGGGCTATTAATTGGCTATTAAATAGACGACCTAACTCAGAGAAGGAGATCTCTATAAAAATCTTCTTCTCCACCATAAATATTTATATTTATTTAATCTATTTAAGGTCAAGTTATGCAGACTAGTTCAAACCATATAGGCTAAGGAAAAACAGGAACCCTAAACCCAGCACACCGAAAATCAAGATATTTTTCTGGGAAGGAGTCAGACGATTAACTCCCAAACCATAGTCTAAATTTTCGGCAAAGCCAGAAGGTGCGCCCTGGGCACCAATATTGATAAACTGAGTTTTACGTACACCGCAAACAGGGCAACGCCAATCATTAGGTAGATCGGTAAAGAGAGTCCCCGCAGCAATCTGTCCCTGATTATCTCCTTTAGATGGCACATAGACATAGCCACAGGAGCGACATTCATAGCTAGGTGGAGCCTGCTCTGCCAAGGTCTTCTCTCTGGATAGAGTCTGTTCTTGGACTGGAGTTTCTTCTGGTACTAATTGTTCTTCTTTAGCTGGCTCATTCATTGCTTTATGTTAAGCAAATATTAAAATATTTTTCTTTTATGAATTATCGCACAAAAAGAATGAGTAATGATTAACAAGTAACGATTACCCTCATTCACCTCCTCCGCAACCGCGTCCCGTGACCCGTAGCCGAGCGATCGCCTTATGAGTAAATCTGCTTAGTGCGCTCGCCGTAATTCTCATAAATTAGATGATTAGATGGAAATCTTGGAAGTGGATAAAAATTTTTTGCTTAATGTATCTCAATTGTGCTTAAACTAAAGATCTTCAAGGTCAGTAGCAAATTGCATTATTCAATTAAAGATTAGTCAGAGACGCAACATCATGAGTGATACATCCAAAAAAAAGATTGGAATTATCGGAGCTTCTGGATACGGAGGAGTCCAGCTAGTTAGACTTCTCTCGGAACACCCAAAAGTCAGTATCGCCTACTTAGGTGGTGATAGTAGTGCAGGCAAGCAATATGGCTCTATTTATCCTCATTTAGCCCATTGTGTTGATCTCAGTGTTGAAAAAATTGATTTGGAGGTAGTTGCGGCTCGCTGTGAGGCAGTATTCCTGGGATTACCCAATGGTTTAGCTTGCGATATTGCGCCGACTCTAATTAAGAAAGGATGCAAAGTCCTCGATCTTTCTGCGGATTACCGTTTTAGCAATTTAGATACCTATACTGACTGGTATAAAAAAGATAGAAAGGATCGTGAAACTGCATCATCGGCTATCTATGGTTTACCAGAACTATATCGTGAACAAATCAAACAATCTCAGCTAATCGGCTGTCCTGGATGTTACCCTACTGCCAGCTTATTGGCACTTGCTCCATTACTTAAGCAAGGTTTAATCGATCCTGCAACCGCGATTATTGATGCTAAATCAGGTACTTCTGGCGGTGGCCGCCAGGCAAAAACGAATATGCTGTTAGCAGAAGCAGATAACTCTTTAGGTGCCTATGGAGTAGCCAACCATCGTCATACGCCTGAAATTGAAGAAATTTGCAGTAATTTAACTCGTCAGGAAGTCACAGTACAGTTTACGCCCCATTTAATTCCCATGGTTAGAGGTATTTTATCAACGGTATATGCTACTCTACGGGATCCTGGATTGGTAAGGGAAGATTTGATCACGATTTATAATGCCTTTTATCGTTCTTCCCCATTTGTTCAAGTTTTACCCAGCGGTATTTATCCCCAGACAAAATGGGCTTGTGGGACAAACTTAGCTTATATCGGCATTCAGGTAGATCGACGCACCGGTAGAGTGATTGTCTTGTCGGCGATCGATAATTTAATTAAGGGTCAGGCAGGTCAAGCGGTACAGTGTCTCAATCTCATGATGGGTTGGGATGAGACTCTTGGTTTACCTAAGTTAAGTTTTTACCCCTAATTATTTTTATTTAGATTTGCGAAAATGGAAGCCAGTAGCGTAATCTTTGATTCGCTGTCTGGAGAAAGTCACACAACGATAGTGGTATCGGGCATGAGTCGCCAACTTGCATCTTTTTTAACTCTTAGCTTATTGTCTAGTAGCTTCTTGCTTTTAGGTGTGGCATCCTCTGCCGAAGCAGAAAGTACTCTGGATAAGATTCGGCAGACAGGTGTTTTGACTGTTGCTATCAGGGAAGATGCACCGCCTTTTGGCTATTTAAATGACAACAATAACCTACAGGGATACTGCTTAGATTTTTTTGCTCTTTTGGAAAGACAATTAATTCAAAAGCTCAAACGAAATACCTTAATTATCAAACTGCTTAAATCTACTCCAGGCAATCGCTTTAATTTAGTGGGGGCAGATATAGTAGATCTAGAATGTGGACCCAACACGATTCGCTCAGATATTCCGCCAAATACTGATTTCTCTACTGGTTTTTTTGTCACAGGGACTCAGTTTTTGGTGCGAAAAAATAATGCTCTTGATCTAGACAATGATTTGGCAAATGCTAAGCTTGGCGTGATCAAAAACACTACCACCGAACAATTTATTGCTCAACGCTATCCTGGGGCAATTCTCCGCAAATACAGAGGAGTAGCCGCTAGAGCCAGAGGAATACAGGCGGTTGAACAAGGCAAAATTGATGCCATGATTAGTGACGGCATTCTTTTAAGAGCAGAAGCACAACAGCAGGGGCTATCCTCCACTGAATATCCTCTAATACCTACTGTTCCCCTAACTTGCGATCGCTATGGCATGATTATTCCCGAGGATGATTCAGAATGGCGAGATTTTGTTAATTCTGTGATTGCTAGTCCAGAAGCAGCCACTTTATCAAATGCTTGGTTTGGTCAGTTATTTAGTTACACTCAACTTACTCCAGATATCTGCCCCTAGAGCTTACTAATTATCAAGCCAAGGAGCAAACTTGGTAGTGAAAGTTCCTTGAAAAATAGCGCTACGGATTTGTTGCGTAAAGCGAATCAATTCCGTGACGTTATGAAGCGATAACATGATATAACCTAACATTTCTTGCGATCGCACCATATGATTAAGATAGGCTCTACTAAAGTTTTGGCAGGCATAGCAGGAGCAGGTTTCATCTAGAGGCTGGTAGTCTCTTTTGTAAGCCGCATTTTTAATATTGATGCGCTGTCCCTGTACTAAAGCCGTACCATGGCGACCAAAGCGAGTCGGAATCACACAATCAAACAGATCGATACCAGCAGCGATCGCCTGAGTCATTTCTCGATAAGTCCCCACACCCATCAAATAACGCGGCTTATGGGCAGGTAATAATGGTGCAGTATATTGAACCGTGGCATTAATCAATTCAGGGTCTTCGCCAACGCTTACGCCACCGATGGCATAGCCTGGCAAATCTAGTTCCGTCAGTTGGGCAACAGCTTTTTGCCTTAAATCTAAATGTATTCCTCCCTGGACAATGCCAAACAACGCCTGTTGCTCAGTGTTTTGGTGCGTTTCTATGCACCTTTTTAACCAGCGATAGCTTCTATCTGTAGCTGCCTCTACCTGTTCTCTGGTGGCATCAGCAGGAGGACATTCATCAAACGCCATGATCACATCAGCACCCAAGGCGTTTTGAATTTTAATTGAACGCTCTGGAGTAATTTTAATCATGCTACCGTCACGGGGAGATTTAAACGTCACTCCCTCTTCCGTAAGGGTGCGCAATTCACTGAGGCTAAAAACCTGAAACCCTCCCGAATCAGTCAAAATAGGTTTATCCCAGGCCATAAAACTATGTAATCCACCAGCCCCCTCCACGATATCTTCTCCTGGCTGCAAATGAAGATGATAGGTGTTGGCCAAAATCATTTGGGCATTAGCCGCCTCAAGTTGCTGGGGAATAATGCCTTTTACTGTAGCCACAGTACCGACAGGCATAAATCTGGGTGTTTCTACAATTCCATGGGGAGTATGAAAAACTCCAGCCCGCGCCTTCGTCTGACTACAAGTTGCCTGACATTCAAATGAAAATCCCACTATTTATTTTTATCCCTTCGCTAAGGCTATATCAAAAGTCTTCATCATCAAGCTGTACATCCAGATGTGCCGACAATACCTCTGTCACCATAGCTTCTATCGCCTCGGCATCAAGATTCTTAGAGACGGTTTGAGGTTGGGTGACGCGAGAGATCGGAATGAGACGTAGCTGGCGATTTTCCTGAATCAGATCAAAATAAGCTTGCTCTTCAGTATTTTTACTTAGACGCAAGTAATCAAAACTTTGAAGATTGATATAGATTTTTCTATTAGCAATCAAAGTGGATTGATTGGAGTCACTGAAGATTTCCTGAATAAATCCTTGACCTTGACTACTTACTTCTCCATCAATTGTATGAACATAACTAACATGACATAAATCAGCTATTAAGCGTTTAATATCATCTTGGTTAATTACGATCCCCTCATCTACAATACAGGGTGCGGGTAGAGATTCCATGCCGTGATGTTTACTCATAAAAAGTATCTTGGAACTTTCAAATTACCTAACTAAATATTTGGGATTTAGCAATACGCCATAAAAATAAAGTAGCTTATGAAACAATATTAGCCCAACATTCCCCACTTATTTAATCAAATTTTAATCAAGTGTTTGTTTGTGTCAAAAATATTTATTAATCATCTTCGTTCACAGATCATTGACTCGATTACCTCACTCACTAGCAGCGTAATTTTTTATACGATTATACCTCTGCCAGCTAAGTGGACTAACAATTGGTCGCGCATTGCCCGTTGGTGCCCTGTAATTGGCTTGCTGATAGGGCTGATCTTAAGTTTATTGGCAATAGTGCTTCAATTATGGGGAGTAGCTAACCTCACCCGTAGCGCTCTGATTGTGGCTATGTGGGTAGCGCTCACAGGGGGATTACATTTAGATGGGGCAATGGATACTGCCGATGGCTTATCTGTTACTGATCCTCAGCGTCGCCTAGAAGTAATGAAGGATAGTGCTACAGGGGCATTTGGCGCGATCGCAGC
The DNA here is from genome assembly GCA_965365755.1 of uncultured Pleurocapsa sp. GTDB lineage: Bacteria > Cyanobacteriota > Cyanobacteriia > Cyanobacteriales > Xenococcaceae > Waterburya. Next base: position 2,055 of record CBDUCX010000172.1, on the reverse strand, counting down.
TATAATTATTCTCTTATTAAAAACTGTATCTCTTAGTGAAGTATCATTACCGATTTGGTTAATCTTGCTTTCCGCAGCAGGTTGGGCAAGATGGGGACAGGTATGGGCGATCGCATTTTATCCTTATCTTAGAGCAACGGGGAAAGGTTCATTTCATAAAGAGAATTTGTGTTTACCCCAAGATATATTGCTGGGTATGTTGGTTCTATTATGCTTTAGTGGTTTATGGTTGACTGTGGGATATTTATCTTGGTGGCAGAGGGGAATCATTGTGATGGGCAATATGGCGATCGCACTTTTCACAGGATATTGGTTTAATCTCCAACTAGGAGGACACACAGGGGATACCTATGGTGCAGTAGTAGAGTGGAGTGAGGCTTTGATTTTGTGTTTTTTAACTGTCTTTTAATCGGTTAAAGTTATAATTCTGTTCGCGTAGCGTGCCCGTAGGGCATACTCCGAATTCCGAACTCCAATCTCACATTACTCTGGTGTTTGTTCCATAGGGACGAGATTAACTTCCACTCTATAACCAGCACCAGCAGCAAGCTTGGCTAAAGTCATTAATTTGGGCTTTTGTTTTCCTGTTTCAATTCTGGCTAATTGAGATTGTTTCATGCCCACCTTGGCAGCAAATTCTCTTTGAGTTAAACCGACTTGATCTCTAAGAGTAATAACTGTTTTTGCCAGCTTAAATTCAGGAGAAAGCGCATCATATTCTGCTTTTACTTCTGGATCAGATAATGCTTCATTACGGACATAATTCCAGGTAATAGTATCAGCAGTCATGTTTTCTGTTATTGATTTTTGACGTCAGGATATTGTTCGTTTCCTACATTAGCAAAAATACTATCAAACGGCAGGGTATCCGAAATGAAACCAACAAGGTTAGTAGGTATTTAGAGGGAACTCAGGCGAGCGCTCAAATGCTTCTAAGAGGTGGCAAGCAATGTGTGGGTTGAAAAATAAGTTAATGGGAGCATCCTATTTTGGAAGAAGCATAATGTAGTAAACAATGTAACCCTTAATTTTTTGTTGAGCCAAAAAATATATTCGCTAAAACAATGATGTGATTAGCAACGGAAATTTTATTTAACTTCGTGGAAATTGATGACCTAGCCGATTACAGCGAGTTCTTGTTGGAAAACAATTATGACAATAATGGGTTATGGGTACTAGGGTGAGACATTTATGCGATCGCACTCGACGAAAACTGGAAGCAAAAAATGAAGTTATTAATTAAAGCATAAATTTGTATTTTGTATCTATCTAAACAGTATTACCATACTTAATGGATTGTGTAGCCAAAGACTTGATTACAATTCTAGGCTGCTGTAAAGATATCAATCATAAGTGATTAGAACAATCAATAAAATGCAAGATTCGCAACTCAATTCTATCCGACTCATTAATTGCCTAAAAAAATCAATTCCTTTAATTAGTGTAATGGGAATTAGTGCCTTAATTAGTTTGCCAGTATTTTCTCAAGCATACTATCCGCCAATGGTTTTTTTTCAACCGACGGCTTACCCTAATTACCCCCAGAGGAGTGGAACAGGTGACTTAATGGATAGTCTGGAAGGAGATACAAACTATGAAAATTTGGTATACGAATTAAAAGAAGCAGATCTAGTCAAAAAACTAAAACAAGAGGAACTTACTGTTCTTGCGCCTAACGATGAAGCTTTTAATGCGCTATCAGATGAAGTTTTAAATAAATTTGATGATCCTGAAAACCGAATTAAATTGCTGGAATATCATTTGGTAGCAGGAAAAGTCACGGAAGAAGATCTTAAGCGAGGAGAAATTGTCACCTTAGCAGGAGAAGTTATCAAAGTAGAGAGTGAAGAAAATCTGACACTCAATGGTGCAGAGGCAGTATTTCCGCCGACAATTACCCAAAATGGAGTAATTATACAAATCTCCCAGGTACTACTACCACCTGGTTTTTAAGTTTAATCAATTCTTCTATCCTGCATTTAACTAGAACATTACCGGCAACGTCAGTTCGATCAAGCTAAAAACTCTGTAATTCATAACTTAAGAGATGCTTGA
>CBDUCX010000171.1:0-11742 GCA_965365755.1 uncultured Pleurocapsa sp. | reverse complement strand
CCCTACATCTACTTGATGTATGTCTTAAAAAAGTTATTAGTAGTAGCGCGTCTAGACTAAAACCCTGGGTTGATATTTTCAACACAATTTAATTATTCCCCCAAGCTTGGGGGTTAGGGGGCTGAAAACAATAGTCCCTACTCAACAAACTAAACCAGATGTAGGTTGGGTTGAAGGATGAAACCCAACAGTTATAACTACTAATTTTTATTAGCAGCGAAAGCCCAAAATTAGAATTAGCAATTCCGCTTTCCAGACAAGTTTCAAGACATATTTCAATTCCGATAATCGCTAGCTTTCTCGAAGTTTAAATAAAAGTTATGGTATTTATCGAAAACAGAAGAACCATTGAGAAAAAGTCAGTTCGTCAGGCAGATCCTTGCGCGATCGTTATTTTTGGGGCATCGGGAGATTTAACCAAACGCAAGTTAATCCCTGCTCTGTATAATTTGGCGAGTAATAATTTACTACCAGAGGAATTCGCTGTAGTAGGAGTGGCTCGTCATGAAGTTAGCTCTGAAGAGTTTCGCAGCAAACTCAGCCAGGATTTTAAAGAATTTGCCCCAACTAATTACGATCAAAAACTATGGGATTGGTTGGAATCTAGGATCTATTATCTCCAAGGTGAATTTACGGATTCTCAAACCTACATTAGGTTAAAAAGCTTTCTGGCTAAAGTAGACCAGAAATGGAATACTCAAGGCAACTATCTTTATTATCTAGCAACTGCTCCCCGCTTCTTTTGCGAGATTGTGGCGCAACTAGGGGAGATTGGATTAGCTAATGAAGCTAACGATCAGTGGCGACGAGTAGTTATTGAGAAACCATTTGGCACAGATTTAGCCTCGGCTCAAAAACTAAATCGCCAAATTACTTCCGTACTTAATGAGTGTCAAATCTATCGCATCGATCACTATCTGGGGAAAGAGACGGTACAAAACATTTTGATGTTCCGCTTTGGTAACGGCATGTTCGAGCCGATTTGGAATTATCGCTATATCGACCATGTGCAAATTACGGTTGCCGAAACCGTTGGTGTTGGTAGTAGAGGCGGCTATTATGACACTTCTGGTGCTTTGCGGGATATGGTGCAAAATCACCTGTTCCAGCTCTTAGCGATGGTAGCCATGGAACCACCTGTATCTTTTGATGCCGATGCAGTGCGAGATGAAAAATCCAAAGTTCTCAAAGCGATTGTGCCGATGAGCGATGCTGATGTGCTTAATTATGCCGTTCGTGGTCAGTATGGAGCAGGTATCGTCAACGACAAAAAAATTCCTGGATATCGCACCGAAGCAGGGATAAAACCCGATTCCAATACTGAAACCTTTGCCGCTATGAAGTTATCAATTGATAACTGGCGTTGGGCGGACGTTCCCTTCTACCTTAGAACTGGCAAGGCTATGGCGGAGCGAGCTAGTGAAATTGCCATCCAGTTTAAGCAGGCTCCCTCCCTACTGTTTCGGGACACTTCCGTTGAGCAACTAGCCCCCAATTTCTTAGTGCTGCGGGTTCAACCCAATGAAGGAATTACCATGCAGTTTGGCGCTAAGGTTCCAGGGCCGACGATGGAAATGGGCAAGGTGGCGATGAATTTCTGCTATGCCGATTACTTTAATAGCAACCCCACTACTGGCTATGAAACTCTAATTTATGACTGCGCTATTGGGGACGCGACTTTATTTCAACGCTCCGATAATGTTGAATTAGGCTGGAGCGTAGTCAAGCCCATATTAGATGTCTGGCAAAACTTGCCTTACGGACGTTTCCCTAACTATGAGGCAGGTTCTTGGGGCCCAATCGAAGCAGATCAACTTCTGGAACGGGATGGACGTAAATGGCGAGATATTGACCCCTCATTCTGTGGCATGGGGTAAGTAACAAGTAGAGACAAGGCATGCCTTGTCTGTACAGTAGCAAGTAACAAGTAACAAGTAACAAGTAATGAGTAATGAGTAATGAGTTTTTAAGGAGCATTGGCGATCGCAAACATATCGCCAATAGAGCGCAAATATTATGAGCAAACAAGGAATAACATTAAATCGCTACCTTTGGCAGCAGTACAAGGATTCAAAGATTGAGCTAGACCTGTTGATGGTGCTAGAGCAAATGGCTTATGCTGGCAAGATTTTAGCTGGTGAAATCAGTCGCGCTGCTTTGGTAGGGCACCTGGGATTGGCAGGGGAGCAAAATGCTACAGGGGACTCTCAGAAAAAGCTAGACATTTACAGTAATGAGGTGGTCATCGAGGCTTTCTCCCATTTGGGATTAGTAACGGCGATCGCTTCTGAAGAATTGGATCAAGTTGAGTTAATCGATTGTGGTTACGATACTCCCTATATTTTAGTGACCGATCCTCTAGATGGTTCCTCGAATACCGATGTTGCTGGTTCATTAGGTACTATTTTTGGCATTTATCGTCGTCAAAGCACTGGTCTATGTGCTACGGAGACAGATGCCCTCAGAGCAGGCACTGAACTAGTTACCGCAGGCTATATTTTGTATAGCACCAGCACCATCTTGGTCATTACCTGTGGGGATACGGTTCAAGGCTTTACCCTCGATCCCAACGTCGGTGAGTTCTTACTATCTCACCCTGATATTCGTACCCCCGACCAGGGCAAAGTTTACAGTGCTAACCTCAGCTACTATCCCGAATGGCATCCTCACTTGCAAAAATACGTTGACTATTTGAGCGATCGCACTGATAAATCTCAGCCGACATCTCTGCGCTATTCAGGAGCTTTGGTTGGTGATTTCCATCGTTGTTTGCTCCAGGGAGGGGTTTATTTCTACCCAGGAACTAACCAGCAAGAAGACGGTAAGCTACGTCTGCTTTACGAATGTGCCCCCCTAGCATTAGTCGCCGAACTGGCGGGGGGCAAAGCCAGCACTGGTAAGCAAAGAATCTTGGATATTCAAGCCGAGTCAATTCACCAACGTGCGCCCCTAGCCATTGGTAGCGCCACAGCAGTTTCTTTTTACGAACAATTTCTCAAAACCGGTACATCTTAAACATCTTTTGCATAACTTTTTAATATCTTGACTAGGAGTAATATATGTCAACTCAAACGATAAACAACATTCTCAGTTGGTATGGCAGTGACAATCCTGGCACTTTGACAAATTTAGCACGCCTACTTAACCATGGTAGTTTAGCAGGTACGGGCAGAATGGTGATTCTACCTGTAGATCAGGGATTTGAACATGGCCCTGCACGCAGTTTTTCGATGAATCCCGTGGCATACGATCCACGATACCATTTTGAACTAGCTATTCAGGCTGGTTGCAGCGCTTATGCTGCTCCCCTAGGCTTTTTAGAAGCAGGAGCCAGAGATTATGCGGGTCAAATTCCCTTAATTCTCAAAGTTAACGACCATGATGTATTACAGGACGACCCAGATCCGTATCAAGCCTTAACTGGCAGTATTGATGATGCTCTACGCCTGGGTTGTGTGGGGATTGGTTTTACCATTTATCCTGGTTCTTCCCATCGTCTAGAAATGTATCAGCAAATTCGGGCTTATGCTGAAGAAGCAAAGCGTAAGGGATTAGTAGTGGTCATTTGGTCTTATCCTCGCGGTTCGAGTTTGAGCAAAGCTGGGGAAACAGGGATTGATGTCACTAGTTATGCAGCTCATATCGCGGCTCAATTGGGCGCACACATCATTAAAGTTAAACTTCCTACCGCCCATATCGAACAAGAAGCAGCAAAACAAGCCTACGAAAAGGCTCAAGTTCCCCTAGAGAGTTTGAGCGATCGCGTACGTCATGTAGTGCAGTGTACCTTTAATGGTCGTCGCATCGTTATCTTTTCTGGTGGAGCAGCAATTAATGATGAAATGATCTTAGAACAAATTCGCTCAATCTATGAGGGCGGTGGATTTGGTTCCATTATGGGACGTAACGCTTTCCAAAGATCTAAAACAGATGCCTTAGAACTACTCGCTAAGATTAATGAGATCTATTCGGGTCAGTTTGTTTCTCCTCCGTGCGCCTCGATGATGTAGTTAGTTTTTCGGGGAAGCCCCAGGCTCTCACAAGGGTAGACTTTTTAGATTTAATCCTGAAATCAAGACAAGGGGGACAAGGGGGACAAGGGGGACAAGGGGACAAGGGAGAATCTCTCTACTTATCTATCAACCAGCGATTGGGATTGTTAATCATGTTCACTAATCCACTTAAGACTTAATTGTAGATTTCGTAGTGTTCTCTTCCCTGTTCTACTATTGGAAATGTCTTTGATAAGTTAAAGATTTGCATCGCTGCTTCAAAAGCTATTTGATAAACTACTAAATCTTCATGAGCGACCCCGCGCGGGAAACCCGCGCAAGGGAATGCGCGATGACTTTTAGATAGATTCTTTGCTCATTTCCCCCATTTCTCCCTTGTCTGCCGTATCTTCCTTGTCTCACTTTACCAGCAACCTATGGTTACTGAATCGGTACTCTAGGCTTTCCCGAATCATCTTTTCTACATCCTGTTCTAGATAAATTGTTCTAGACAAAATTTCATCCAATCTACATTGCACACATCATGAATGGATTAGAACAACTGCAACTTGAACGCAGTCAGACTCAGCTTCAGGGTGTTGCTCCCCCACCGAGAAACCACGATATTCGGATCGAGCAACAGACTCTACTATTAGCGGGAGATATCGGCGGCACTAAAACGATTTTACGTCTAGTTGAAGTCGCTGAAGACTTGGACTTCAAGACAATTCACCAAGCAAAATATCCTAGCGGTCGTTTTCCTGATTTAGTCCCCATTGTTCAACAGTTTTTAGCATCCCTACCAGGCTTCTTTCCTGAAGTTGCTTGTTTTGCGATCGCTGGAGCGGTAATGAACAATACTTCTAAGTTGACTAACCTTAATTGGTCTTTGGATAGTCAAAGATTAGAGCTAGAACTGGGGATCAAAAAAGTCAGTTTAATTAATGACTTTGCGGCTAACTGTTATGGGGTTTTGGGCTTAAAAGATAACGAACTCTTTACCCTGCAATCAGGAAATCCCTCGGCTATTGCACCTATCGGCGTAATTGGTGCGGGGACTGGCTTAGGAGCAGGTTTTTTAGTTCCTCAAGGTGACCAATACCAGATTTTTGCTTCTGAAGGAGGACATGCGGATTTTGCCCCCCGTACCCCCCTGGAACTAAGGCTCTTGACCTATTTTCAGGATAAATATGAGACAGATCATGTTTCCGTCGAACGTTTAGTTTCTGGACGTGGTATTACAGATATTTACCACTTTTTACGCCAGCAAAATGTCTATCCCGAATCGCCCCAAATAGCTGAAGCGATCCTGAAAACCAAAGATCCCCAGGTGGATTCAGCAGCGATCATTTCTCAAGCGGCTCTCGAAAAAAGCGATCGCCTTTGCACCAAGACCATGGAAATCTTTATCGAAATTTACGGTGTCCAGGCGGGCAATCTTGCTCTTACCCTCTTACCTTTTAACGGTCTTTATGTGACTGGTGGCATTGCTGCTAAGATTTTGCCCTTGATGCAGGAAGAACGTTTTATTTCGGCTTTTAAACGCAAAGGCAGAATGAGTCCACTCCTTGAACAAATCCCAGTCTACGTGATCTTAAACCCTCAAGTTGGTCTACTGGGTTCAATTATGTACGCCTGTGCCAATCTTTAACAAAAAAATGAATTATAAAGCTTTAATGGCTGAGTTTATTGGTACTTTTGCCCTAATATTTATTGGGGTAAGTACCATTGCAGCTAACGAAATTAGCGGTAATGCCAGTGGTCTCGTGGGCATTGCTTTGGGTCATGGTTTAACCATTGCCGTCATGGTCAGTGCCACCGCTGCCATCAGTGGAGGCCATCTTAATCCTGCAGTTACTTTTGGCGCTTGGCTAGCCCGTAAAATTGATGGTCAAAATGCCTTGGGCTATATCGGTTTCCAGTGTTTAGCGGCTTTCATGGCGGCTAATCTAATCAAATTAGCCGTTCCTGATCCCGTGCTGCACGAGATCGCCATGGGTACTCCTGCCCCTGGTTCAGGTGTACCTGTATCCATGGCTTTGGCAATGGAAGTTATCTTGACCTTTTTCCTCGTTTTTGTTGTATTCGGTACTGGGATTGATGGACGAGCACCCAAAGTTGGGGGTCTATTTATCGGTCTTACAGTTACCTTGGATATCTTAGCCGGTGGCCCTATTAGTGGTGCGGCGATGAATCCTGCTCGATATCTCGGCCCTGCCCTCGCCAGTGGCAACCTAGAGTTTTTCTGGCTGTATTTGATTGGACCCTTAATGGGTGGTGCGATCGCTGCTTTGATGTATTATTTCGTCTTTCAGGAATCAGCTAACTTGTACCTGTTTAGCAACAAAATGAACTTAAGTTCTGCTGCCAAACAGCGTCGTAGTTCTCGCCGTTAATCAGAAAACATTTATCCCATAGTAAGTAAATTCTTAGTTTATCTTAAGGAAAAAACTTGAACTATAGGACATTATTTAATTAATACCAACCTCGATTTAGCCAAAGTTTATTCAGACAAGACAATTATTCCCGTAGAGATGTAACCTGTTATATCTCTACGTGTTGCTTAACCACATAAGATTAATTTAGGAACAACAGATGTTAACTGCAAATAGATCTACAAACATAAATATTGGTATTGAAGCCAGCAAACGCCAAGAAATCGCTGATGGATTATCCAGATTATTAGCAGATACCTATACGGTGTATCTTAAGACCCACAACTTTCATTGGAATGTAACTGGTTCAATGTTCAACAGTTTACATCTGATGTTTGAAACTCAATATACTGAGTTGGCCCTAGCAGTTGATGACATTGCCGAAAGAATTAGAGCATTAGGTTTTCCTGCACCAGCTACCTATAGCCAGTATGTTCAACTCACTTCCATCCCTGAACCTGTCGGGATACCCAACGCCAAAGAAATGATTCAGCAGTTGGTTAACGATCAAGAGGCAATTGTCTGTACTGCCCGTTCAATCTTTCCTCTCGCTGATGAAGCAAATGATGAGCCCACAGGGGATCTGCTGACACAGAGAATGCAGTTACACGAAAAAAATGCCTGGATGTTACGTAGTCTCTTGGAATAGGTTGACCCCATTTCCCGACTCTTAAGACTAAATTAAATTGATAAGCTTTTTTGGGATATCCCAGAAAAGTTTATAATTTTCTTTTATAATTCCTAGTAACCGTGGCTACTTATCCTAAAACTAGCAACGCTAAAGAAAGGTATTAACTTAATCAGTTAAATTAAACCATTGCTTAATATTTAAGAATTTGTTGATAATGTTGATAATTAAGTAATTCAGTTAACTAATCTAGCACCTTAAGGAGATTAAGAAATGTAACGAGATTGCAAGGAATTTATACTTAATCGAGATAGTTAAAAAAAGGCATACAAAGAAATATTTATAGGTGACTAAAACACCACCGCTTTTATCTATTTCCTCTAGCTCTTAAGCGATAGCTATTATCAAAATGTCCGTAACAGAATCCAGCTAAAATTCTGACCAATTGGTTGGATAAACTGCATATTGTCTTTCGATTAAAACTAGATAGGATTAGCAGCAACATAAGTGCCAATCCCGTATTTGGAGAAATTAATAATAGTTTAATAAGAAACTAAGCTCTCAGGAAAATATAACTAATCTTGATATAGTTTGGTACTTTAGTAACTAGCACCCCCAAGAAATCCCATTATTGATTGGCGGCAGAAACATTACTATTACTACATCACCGGGATTTAGTCCTAATCTTCTGAGCATCAATTACAAAAAGATTACAAAATAGACAGACAGTCGAATAGAAGTTGTGGAAAATTAGTGAGGTAATCAATTCGTGGCAAAAAGAAGACGGCGAGGAGTAGTGTTAACTCCTGAAGGACTGCAAAAATTTCAAGATGCTAGGTTGAAATCGGAAGCAGAACACAACTACGGTGAGCGTTATACCTACGAAAAGTTAAGCGACATTACTTATTTGGACATCCATACTATTAAACGAGTTATCGAATGTCAAGAAGGAGTAGATAAACGAACTTTAGAGCGTCTATTTATCAGTTTTGAGATGGAACTGACGGAAAGTTGCTACACCAAACCTAATCCCCATAAACGACAAAACTGGGGTGAAGCGATGTGTGTGGCTAACTTTTTCGGACGTACGGAAGAACTATCAACTTTAGAAAGTTGGCTACTTAAAGACCGTTGCCGAATCATAACCATCTTAGCCATGGGAGGAATGGGCAAAACTTGTTTGTCGGTGAAGCTAGCAAAACAAGTCCAGGATCGTTATGATCTAGTGATGTGGTGTAGTCTGCGGGATGCTCCCCCTGTCGAAGAAGTTGTCTGTGGGTTCATTGAATTTTTCTCCGATGAGAAAGAGACGGCATTAGATTTACCAGCGAGCTTAAAAGGGAAAATTACCAAGCTAATTGAATATTTAAGAAATTTAAGATGTCTGCTCGTACTAGATAATATAGAATCCCTCCTCTGTGAAGGTAAACGAGCAGGAGAATTTCGGGAAGGATACGAAGGCTATGGAGAGTTGCTCCGTCGTCTTGGAGACACAAATCATCAAAGTAATGTCATCATAACCACCAGAGAAAAACCGAAACAGATAGCGGTAATAGAGGGCGAAGATCTACCTGTGCGTACCTTCCGACTTTATGGCTTGGCGGAAGAAGCAGGAGAACAGATACTCCAAATTAAAGGACTGGCGGGCAGTGAATCGGCATTTCGAGCCTTAGTACATCATTACGGAGGCAACGCTTTAGCTTTAAAAGTAGTCGCAACTACGATTAAAGATCTATTTGCAGGAGATATCCACGAATTCCTAGAACAGGAGACGGCAGTATTTGGCGATATCCGTGATTTATTAAAGCAGCAGTTTGATCGACTGACAGATATCGAAAGAGAAATCGTTTACTGGCTAGCAATCAATCGTGAACCATTATCCATAGATGATGTGCAAGAGGATATGGTACATAAAGTACCCAAGCTGAAACTACTAGAAGGATTAGAATCCCTCTCCCGCCGCTCCCTCATAGAACAAGATGATTCCTGTTATACCCTGCAAAACGTAGTGATGGAATATGTCATCTGTCGTTTCATCGAAAGAGTTTGCCAGGAAATCATCTCTCTAGAGCTTGAGCTATTCCGCTATCATGCCGTAATTAAGGCCACCGCCAAAGACTACATCAGAGAAACCCAGATTCGACTAATCATGGAGCCAATCCTAGATGAGTTGATGACTTACTTTAGAAGCAAGAAAAATATTGAAAAGCGATTACGCGAGATTCTGACATTGCTGCGGGAGGAATTTCCGTCTGAATCTTGTTATGCAGCAGGCAATATCTTGAATATTCTCTGTCATATGAGAACAGACTTCACAGGTTACGATTTCTCTAACTTAGCAGTGTGGCAAGCCGATTTTCGCAATTCTTGTTTCCATGACGTTAATTTCTCTTATTCAGATTTGTCCAAATCTATTTTTGCCGAGGCATTTGGAGGAATTTGGTCAGTAGCATTTAGTCCCAATGGCAAAATCTTAGCTACAGGAGATACCAAGGGCGAAATTATCTTGCGTCGAGTTGTTGATGGCCAGTCAATTCGAAGTTTCAAAGGACATAGCAGTTGGATTCTATCTCTCGATTTTAGTCCTGATGGTAATGTGCTTGCAAGTGGAAGTAGCGACTGCACAGCAAAGCTATGGAATGTCGATAGTGGTAAATGCCTTTATACTTTACAGGAACATGAGCATGAGGTATGGTCAGTAGCATTTAGTCCTAGCGGTGAATTTTTGGCAAGTGGTTGTGATGATAACAAGGCGAGATTATGGGACACTAAAACGGGCGAATGCCTCAAAATTTTTCAAGGTCATACAAATCTAGTAACTTCAGTGGCTTTCAGTCAAAATGGACAAGAGCTACTAAGCGGTAGTCACGACAATACAATTAAACTTTGGGATATTAATACTGGAGACTGTAAAAGAAGTTATCAAGCTCATGGTAATGAAGTACGCTCACTTGCTGTCAGTCCTGATAATCGTACTTTTGCTAGTGGCAGTAACGATTGCAAGATTAGATTATGGGATATCCAAACTGGAGACTGTCTCAAAGTTTTGCAGGGTCATTTTAATGGAATATGGTCAATTGCTTTTTGCCCACAAGGAGATCTGTTAGCGAGTGGTAGTGTAGATCAAACAGTTAGATTGTGGGATCTTCAAGCTGGAGAATGTGTCAAAGTTTTTCAGGGTCATTACAATTGGATTAATTCTGTCGCTTTTAATCCGCAAGGTAATTTTTTGGTCAGTGGTAGTTACGATCAAACTGTAAAGCTTTGGGATGTTAGCACTTATCAATGTTTTAAATCTTTTCAAGGTTACAGTAATCAATCATTATCAGTAGTTTTTAATCCCAACGGACAAATTTTAGCAAGTGGTGGTCACGATCAAAAGGTAAGATTGTGGGATGCTAACACTGGTAAGATTTTGAATACTCTTCACGAACATACTAATTGGGTGTGGTCAGTCTCATTCAGTCCAAAAGGTGATATTTTAGCTAGCGGTAGTGGAGACAAAACTGTTAAATTATGGGATATATGTACTGGTAAGACAATCAGAACTTTTGAGGGACATCATGCGGTAGTTCGTTCAGTTACATTCAGTCCTAACAGTAAAATTCTTGCCAGTGGTAGTGAAGATAAAACTATTAGGCTCTGGCATATTGATACTGGTCAGAGTATAAAAATTTTGCGGGGACATCAAGCAGAAATTTGGTCAATTGCTTTTAATCCAGACGGACAAATGTTGGTAAGCGCTTCTCTAGATGGAACAGCAAAGCTATGGGACACTAATAATGGCGAATGTATCAAAACTTTCGATGGGCATACTGATTGGGTTTGGTCAGTTACCTTTAGTTCCGACAATAAAACTATAGCCACCACCAGTCCAGACCAAACTATAAGACTATGGGAAGTTAATACAGGCGAATGCAAAGGTATTTTAAAAGATAAGATGGGATGTTCTTTGTTAGTTGTGTTCAGTCCTGATGGTCAAGTAATAGCTAGTTGCAATCAAGATCATAATATTAGATTATGGGATACAACAGAAGGAGAATGCTTTAAAGTTTTAATGGGTCATAATGCTTTAATCAATTCGATTGCTTTTTGTTCTGATAATCAAACGTTGGTTAGTAGCAGCGATGATGAAACAATTAAGCTTTGGAACCTTAGAACTGGAGAATGTATAAAAACTCTAAAAGTCAAAAAACCATATGAAAACATGAATCTTTTCAGGGCTAATGGTTTAACTGAAGCTAACTTTGATACTATTAAGTTGCTAGGAGCTACAAATACTATGATTGCCTAGTTGCTATCTCCCCAAAGAATTTATATAAACCATACCTTTGATTATTTTCAGAGATAAATATAGGAACCAAAAACCCAACTTACGATAGTATTTTGTAGGTTGGATTTTTCCATTATTTATGTTCCATAAATGGTATTTAGTGACCAGTATTAAGCTCGTGTGGTAATCCTAATTTAAATTCTTCAACTAAGATTTCCTCTAAGTTGACTTTAATTCCGAGCTGATTTAGAAACTCTTGGCTATTTCTAACGGATGTAGTTTTGTTAGTGGTTATACTAGTCATTTTTGTTCTCCTATTGTTTTTACTTGTAACTTAGTTATTCGGGTTATTAAGCCATTTATTTATGTTCCATAAATGGTATTTAGTGACCAGTATTAAGCTCGTGTGGTAAT
>CBDUCX010000170.1:0-11780 GCA_965365755.1 uncultured Pleurocapsa sp. | reverse complement strand
TAGGGATTTCTTTTTGACGCGATCGCGCTACTACCAAAGCATTATCCTTAACATCGTGGGTAACTACGGAACCTGCGGCTACGGTGACATTGTTACCCAAGGTAACTGGAGCAACCAGAACACTATTAGAGCCTGTTTTTGTACCCTGCTTAATGGTTGTGGGGTGCTTTTGTTTACCGTCGTAATTAGCAGTAATCGTACCCGCACCAATATTAACGTTGTCCCCCAAGGTGGAATTTCCCAAATAGGAAAGATGAGCCATCTTCGTGTTTGTTCCCACAGTAGTCTTCTTGATCTCGACAAAGTTACCGACGCGACAGCTTTCACCAAGTTCCACGTCGCCCCGTAAATGGGAATAAGGGCCAATCTGATTATTGGCAGCCACTTTTGAGCCATTAACTACTGAATATAAAACCGTGACATTAGTGCCGATCTGACTATTATTAATTAAGCTTCCAGGGCCAATACGACTACCTGTAGCGATGGTGGTGTTACCTCGTAGGTGGGTTTGAGGCTCGATAATTACGTCAGGTTCTAATTGAACATTTTCGTCAATGGTAATGCTGCTGGGGTTAATCATCGTTACCCCCGCTTTCATCCAGTCGTCTTTAATTCTGGCTTGCAAGATATCATAAGCTGCCGATAACTGTCGGCGATCATTGATGCCGTTAGTTTCCTGATAATCCTCTGTATCAAAAGCCATAACAGGGTTAAGATAATCAACAATTTCTGTTAAATAATATTCCTGCTGATCGTTATCCGTCGATAGCTTGGGTAATGATTCAGCTAGTTTTTGCCAGTTGAAGCAATAGATCCCTGCATTTACTCGACGATTTTGCTTCTGGGCGATGTTGCAGTCGCGGTCTTCAATTATGTGGTTGACTAAATTATCTCCATTACAAAAAACCCGTCCATATCCTTGGGGATTGGGCAGGTTAGTAGTTAGCAAGGTTGCTGCATTGTGCTTGGTCTGATGAGTTTCCACTAGCTGGCGCAAAGTCTCTGGACGCAGTAGAGGTGCATCGCCGTTGAGCACTAATAAATCTCCCTGGTATCCCTCTAAACTAGACATGAGTTGCTGCACAGCATGACCAGTACCTAACTGTTCAGTTTGTTCCACGAATTCTACTGACTGACGATGGCTCAAAGCCTGTTTTACCTTTTCTCCCTGATAGCCAATAATCACAATCTGTCGATCAATATCGAGTAGACTACAACTATCAAGTACTCTTTCTACCAGCGATCGCCCTGCCAATTTATGCAATACCTTGGGTAAATCGGACTTCATGCGAGTGCCACGTCCTGCTGCTAATATTGCTACCGCTACCATGCTTTTCTCAGATTAATTATTAGTTAATGATTAAATCCGATTGGAGTATAGCTTTTATTAGTATCATAGTGCAAAAAAATGGCAATTATTCCAATTAGATCTAAGTTAGTAAGTCCTAGCGCGATCAAGAATTAATTCTTTAAGAAAATGTGGTAAAAGGCGAGAATGATCTAACAAAGGAATAATTTCTTGAGGGCTGACGGTATAGTTTTTTATTTGAATAACATTCATAACTTTAAATATACAAACTCTATTACCTGTAATCTAAAAAGAAATCGAGAATATTTAGAGACAGACAATGGACAATAGACAATAGTGGCAAAATGACCGAGAGCGATCGCTTTTCCCTGCCATATTCGGCAGCTTTTGGCGGTGCAGTGCGGGATATTTATTGTGCATTGCTCAACGGGGCGGCTTTATTCCCTTTAATGACTATGCATCATATTATTAGTGATGACTGGTCGATGCAGGTGATTCAGCAAGAATTATCAACTCTCTATCGGGCATTTGTGAGGGGTAACCCCGAAAACCCTAGTCTTACCAGAAGTTGAAGTAGAACCGTTAGAATTTAACCGATCGACGGCAGGGGCTACCTTCGATCTAACCCTGTCTTTAAAAGAGACGGCAGCAGGTTTACAAGGAGGTCTGGAATACAATGTTAAGCTATTTGAGCGGGAGACGATCGCCCGTATGGTCGATAGTTTACAAACTCTATTACGAGGAATCGTTACCACCCCCGAACAGCCTGTGGGACTGTTACCTCTAGTTGCGACTCCCGCCATATCGCCGACACAGGTAGTTCCCGTACAAAAGAAGATTAACAAGGATTCTGAAGATAACGATAATTTAGATTATCATTAATTAAATTTAAACATGTTATAATATGTTAGATAAGATTAAGCTTTCGAGCAATGAATTTTAGTATTTACCTCAAAGACGAACTGGCAAAAAAACTCCAGAGAATTGTCGAATCCGAGCAAACATCTCGCAATAACTTGATTGTGGAGGCGATAGAGCTATTGATTGAAAAAAGGGAAGCTAGTACTTGGGGAGAAGAAGTTTTGAATTGGCAAGGTTGTCCTGACTTTGAGCTTAGTAGTAACGACGATCTTATTCCACCTCAAGAATCTATTTTCTGATGCCCTATCTATTAGACACTTGTACTCTATCTGATTACTTAAAAGGCGATCTCACTACTATGGTTCGATTCAAGCAGGAGAAACCATATGACATTTATTTTTCAGCTATTACTAGGTTTGAGATCGAATACGGATTGCAACTCAAATCTAGTTTAATCGAGAAAATTGAGCCTCAATTAGAAGTAATTTATCAAAAAACCAAAACTCTTGATTTTTCAGCAACCGAAGCTAAAGTGACGGCAAAAATCAGAAACGAATTAAAACAGATGGGTCAACCAATTGGTTTTTACGATTTGTTGATTGCGGGAACGGCAGTGGCTCATGATTTGATTTTGGTAACTAGTAATGTTAAAGAATTTGTCAAAGTCAAGGAACTAAAGATTGAAAATTGGCGGTCGAACAAATGATTCTGCTATTACAGAGATTTGTGATCGCTTTGGCAAGCGTACTAAAATACAAAGTTACTGTCAAAGCACCAGCTAAAGTTCGTCCTCTGGGCGAAGTTCGTTTAGTTCAAGCAGCAGCAAATGGTAAAATCGCCAGTATCTTGGTGCGGGAGAATCAAGTAGTAAGTTCGGGACAAGTAATCGCCAAACTCGATAATATTATAGTGCAAAGTCAAAAACGACAACTATTAGCGAGTATCGAACAGATCGAACAACAGCTAAATAACTATGGAAAAAATATTTGGGGACTACATTGAGGAATTTTCTCCTGAGCTAGATTCTTTAGAAATGACCTTTTCTCCTAGCACCCGCTCTATTCAGAAACGGTGGTCGAATAATCGTTTATCGGCTCAGTTTGTCGCTGATTATTTCTCCGCTTTTTTACCCACTAATGAAGACCCTCAGAACTGCGATCGCCGTATCAAAGAAAGCAAGTCAGCAGTAAGCTACGTCGCTAATGAACTGCTAGAAAATGCCATGAAGTTTAGCGATCGCACTAGCAAATTCAAAGTCAGATTTGGGGTTTATTTTCTCGAAGATGACCCAGAAAAAAATTCTCAAATTACGGCAGTTATCTACGCTACCAACAGTACTACACCTGAAAATGCAGAGAAATTTCAAAGGTTTTTGACCCAGTTACTCGCTAGCGATCCCGAAGAATTTTATGTTACTCAAGTAGAGCAAAGCTTAGAAGAAGATTCAGAGGCTTCTGGATTGGGTTTTTTAACCATGATTAATGATTATTCAGCTAAATTAGGCTGGAAGTTTGACACAATTAATGCAGAACCTCAAATCCTGACTGTTAGCTCCATGGCACAGATAACAGTGTGAACAAATCAAACTCACTCATTTTTAATCCCAGAACAACTTTAACCATAATGGCAATTGAAGAAATAAAAGGCACAGATTATACGGTGCAATACGATCCAGATTCCACCACAGTCGATTTTGCAGGATTACTCAGTTTGGGAGGTGCGAAAGAATATGCACCAATTACCGATTTATTAAATAAGATTATTGATCAACAACCAGAGCAAATGACTTTAGATTTAAGAAAGCTGGAATTTCTCAATAGTTCTGGTATTAGTATGCTGTCTAAGTTCGTTTTGGGCTTACGCAAAAAAAAAGGGACTCAATTAGTTATTTTAGGTTCTGATGAAATGCCTTGGCAGGGAAAATCATTAAAAAATCTCCAGAAGTTTTTACCTAGCTTAAAACTAGAAATTCAATAGTTACTTTTAAAAATAGATTTTGCTGTAAGGATTTTAAGGCGATTATGTTAGAAAAACTGCTTCCTTTTGAGATCGATAGTACCGCTTTTATTATCAGCAGCTTATTAGTAGCAGCAATTGGCACAGTATTACTATATGTTGTTCTATTTTATTTACTGCGATCGCTTTTTCGAGGCTTTGAAAATGATACTGCTTTGGTTACCTTAAATGTTTCTACCTATCCAGCATTAGCTACTTTTTTAATCATCACTCTAAAAATTAGCTTTAGTAGTTTAATTGCGGTGGAGATAGTTCGAGGAGTTGAAAGCCTATTAACAGCTAGTTTAATTATTGTACTTAGCTATTGGCTGATTGAGTTAATCAATAAAGTTATTATCTATTATCTCAAAGAATATACTCAACAAACTGAGGTAATGTGGGATGACGTACTTTTACCTATCATAGAAGCAGTTGCCCCCGTGATTATTATTACTATCGCTGGAGGTTTAGTTCTCAAATCTTTTGGCGTAGATTTAACTGGTATCTGGGTGACTTTAGGCGGAGCTACTTTCATTATTGGCTTTGCAGTTAAAGATATTTTAGCCAACTTTTTTAGTGGCATTGTCTTATTGATTGATACCCCGTTTCAGTTTGGCGACGTGCTGCGTTTGGAAGATGGCTCGTTGGGTATGCTCAAGAAAATTGGGGTTAGAGTAACGCAACTATATATGTTCAATAGTCACTGTGATGTTTATGTTCCTAACAGTACTTTACAGGGTCAAAATATTACCAACCTATCTCGTCCTACTTCTTATTATTACTACTCAACATCAATAGAAATTCCGATTGAATGGGATGTGAATCGAGCTAAAACAATTATGGAACAAATAGTTCTGGCACATCCTGATACTTTAGGTGATATTGAGCGTAAATTAGAATTTATTACCGAATTTTATAATGATTGCTCAGGTGATATTCATGCCGAGCAACAAACTATCGGCGAAACTAGGTTATTAGCAGAACAAGAAGTAAACTTTAAACTAGAAGAAATTTCAGCTTTTTTAGAATCATTAGTCTTAACTATTCAGTTTGCCGAAAAAGGCGGTTTGACCCCAGAGGAAATTGCTAATATTCAACAAGAATATCAAGAAGTATTAGCTTTAATTGGTTTAGAAGTTATAGCCGAAAACGAAGATAATCTAGCCAAAGCTAGTATAAAAGAAACTAAAGCCGATGATAACCTATTCGAGTTAGTTAGAAATTGGTATCGAGCTAATTTAAAAGACCCTAATTTACTAGAAAATGATCAATTAATTATTTCGGAAGAATGGGAGCGTAAAATTAACCTCTTAACCAAAAGAGTTCATAAATTATGGCAAACTATTTCTAATCCCCAACGAGAAGAAACTAGATTAGATGATTATGTTCTAGAACTAATTGAATGGCTCAAAGAAAGATTTAAACAGCCCAGAAGTCAATGGCAAGAACCTCAAATTAGCATGATTGGAGTAAACCATGATGAAGGATATATCTATGTTGAATTTGAGCTAAACTTTTATGTAGATGATATCAAGTTAGAAGATGGCAAACGAGGTAGTCGTCTAAGCAGTCAGATTTATGAAGAAGCGATCGGACATTTTAGAAAGATATATCTTAATTCTGATCATAACGAAGAATCAAAATATCGAGAACCAACTATCAAGAAAACAAATATCTCATCTTTATAAGTAATAAATTCAAACAATTGTTAAATGATTTAAAAAACAAAATAAATGACAAGCTTAATTGATATTACCTCTGCAAACCTAGTTGAATTTGATCGCGTTTATCAAGTTTTTGATGCTGATAGCGATGGAATATTAACCCGTGCCGAAATTATGGATGCGTTAGAAGTTTTGGGCAAAGGGATATCCTCTAAAGATCGACAAAATTTATTAAACCGTATTGATAATGAAGGGCTAGTTACGCGGGATAGCTTTATCGAATGGATGTCCCAGCGTCAAGATATCGATACCATTGCCGACTTACGAGAAATTTTTAATCTGATCGATGTTGATCGCAGTGGGCATCTTTCTTTTGAGGAATTTACCCAAATAATTCGCTGTTTAGATCCTGATGCCAAGGATGCAGAAATTACCAAAGCAATTCAAAAGGCAGACAAAGATGGTAATGGAGAAATTGACTTTGAAGAGTTTATTGCCACTCAACAGGCAGGATCAGAACTCACAATAAGCATTGCCGCTCTCCGCAGCTTTAAAAAAATCCTGCTGCAATATGCCAAGGTGGCGGAAATATCTTCAATTGCCTTGATTGAAGTAGACTCCGATTTAGGGGCGGGAAAGCGAGGAGCATCTAAAGGAATTGAATTTCTTAAACAAGCAGCGATCGCCAAACAAACTGCGAGAATGCGTGCCGAAAATGGCATTGTCAGTCTGGATAATCGCAGTGTCCAAAATGAAAATCACGCTTTACAAGGTTCAAAATCTTATCCCCACGCTAAATATATTGACGCAATTTACAAAGTCTTCGAGCGCACCACTGATATAGTGGCATCCACTCTACAAGATAGTTTGTTTCCCATAGTATTGGGTGGAGATCATTCCACTGCTGCGGGAACAATTGCCGGAATTAAAAAAGCCTATCCTGATCGCCGTCTTGGTGTAATTTGGATCGACGCTCATGCTGATATACATTCTCCTTACACTACTCCATCGGGAAATATGCACGGGATGTCCTTAGCTGTGGCTACGGGGAACGATAATTTAGATCAGCAAATCAATAAGCTTGATGAAGAAACGGCT
Organism: uncultured Pleurocapsa sp.; assembly: GCA_965365755.1. Classification (GTDB taxonomy): domain Bacteria; phylum Cyanobacteriota; class Cyanobacteriia; order Cyanobacteriales; family Xenococcaceae; genus Waterburya. The sequence continues at coordinate 4,853 of CBDUCX010000170.1, read as the reverse complement.
AAACTCTGGGAAATGAGTAAAGCCCTGGGAGTATCAGATTCGCCTAATTTGGATATTCGCGACTTAGTTTATATTTCTGTGCGGGATACGGAAGAAGCAGAAGATAGTTTAATCGAGCAACATCAAATACCCGTAATAACTACAAATGAAGTGCGAGAGTTAGGAGGGGAAGCTGTTGCCCAAAGATGTTTGAATTATTTAGCGGATGTCGATTTAATTTACGTTACTTTTGACGTAGACAGTATGGACTCCACTATTTGTATGGGAACGGGTACGCCCGTACCAGGAGGCATTTGGGCAGATGAAGCCAGGGAACTCAATGCAGCATTAGTCAAAGATCCGCGAGTCTGTTGTTGGGAAATCTGTGAAATAAATCCCTTGCTGGATAGTCTCAATACGATGGCAGAAAACTCCCTGGGTGTATTTGAAAGTGTAGTAGATGTTTTAGGCGATCGCCTTAATCGGGGACTAGGAGATTAAGTGACGTAAGAAAAGGAAATTAAAAAATGCAACAGCAATCTGCATCATTACAAGAAATAATATCGCGAATTACCATCCCCGATACTGCTACCTATGATCGCGCACCTGGTTTTTGGTCTGGGTTGGGAACGATGCAGGAAATCAATCAGCGTTTGGTCAACCAACCCATACTAGATTTTGTTAATTACAATCTGCGGGGCATTGGGCAGGTTATTTTTGTCAATAATCCCTTCAGTGGTTTACTAATTCTGCTGGCTTTATTCATTCAATCCCCCTGGATCGGCTGGATGAGTTTGTTAGGGGTCGTAAGTTCTACCGTTACAGCGATCGCCCTGAAGTTAAACCGAGATAACATCCGCAATGGCATTTATGGTTATAACGGTATTCTAGTGGGGGCAGCGTTGGCTACCTTTGGTAGTGGAGGGAACGGTGATGGGAATTTAGCCTGGGCAGTCGCCATTATCATCTTTTCGGCTTTAACTACTGTGATGCTGAAAACTTTTGGGGTTTGGTGGGCGAGTACTTTTGATTCTCCTCCCCTAACCTTGCCGTTTAATTTTGCGACCCTACTATTTTTAAGTTTGGTGGCGTTGATTCCTCAATCTATTTTCCAATTGGGAACAGCAGTAACGGATAGGGCGATCGCGCCTCTAGACATGACACAAGTGTTTGCTTCAACCCCGATTAATTTTGGGCAGGTTTTCTTAGCAGATAATTTAATTGCAGGCAGTTTAATTTTGTTGGCTGTAACCCTTTGTACTCCCTTGGGTGCTGTTGTTGGTTTGGGGGGAGCGATTTTAGGTATTGTGGCAGCCTTAATTTTAGGAATTATGCCGAATGATATCTATGCTGGCTTGTGGGGTTACAATTCTGTTTTAGCAGCGATGGCAATCGGCGGAATTTTCTACGCGCCTAATCTCCGTAGTTTTCTGGTGGGGGCAGGTTGTGCTTTTTTATCAGCCTTGGCTATTCCCGTTATTGCGATCGCCACAAAACCGTTGGGACTACCAGTATTAACCTTACCTTTTTGTTTGGTAACGATTGGATTTTTTGTGTTGTTACAGCGATCACTTCCTTCCCTTGTTCCCGTAGCACTCCATGCCGTCACCAGTCCAGAAGAACATCGGCAACGCTATTTAATCGCTGAAGAAATTATCGCTAATTTTCGTTGCCAACTAGAAATAGCTGTCAACGGCAAGGGACGTAATTTTTTATTTGATCGAGCTAACGATGGAGTTAAAGGAGATTTGCGCTATATCTTTGATGCGATCGATACAGATCGCAGTCAGGAATTATCTACCTCCGAATTAGCTAGTTACTTGAGGCAAAGCGAGGGAATTACTTCCGAAGATGAATTGGATTATCTCTTTACCTGTATGGATCGAGACCGCAACGGCAAAATCGACTTTGAAGAATTTGGCGAATTAATGCTCAGGCATCGGCGTTTGATGGCAAAATACGATGCTTTTATGACTTATTTTTTACCCGTTGATGCCAATAAAGACGATCTGATCAGTATCAATGAGATGAATAATGCTATGAATAGCGTTGGGGAAACAAAGTTAACTCAGTCAGAAATAGATTTTTTGCAGCATCGGAGTAATAGCCAATCTTTTACTTGGAACCAATTTATCGAACTACTCTTACTCACCTAATGCCACCACAATTTTTATACAACATCATTAATCATGAACGATAACAAAGCCGCATTAACTAAAACCATTGCCATCTTACTATCAATTACCCCCCAAACCCCCTTGGGCAAATTTCTCAGACTGTGTTTAGAAACCAAAGTAGATCAGGATATCGCAGGGCAAACACCTTTAGAAACGGCAGAAGAATTTATGGCTAATCCCGATTCTTTGAGCGATTGGGCAGAAGAACTAATCTGCGCCGATGGTGAGGTTAAAGATCAGGAATGGGAAGCTTTGGAAGGACTCGAAATTAATAGTACAGAAGATTTTTTAGCAGCTTTGTGGGCTGAATTAGCCAAAATCGATTTGTAATAAATAAATTAATTAATAATTTATTTATTTAAGGCGATCGCGAAGCGTAGGAATTTCAGTTTTTTTGACAATATGACCACAAATAAATTCAATCTTAAATGGTATACCAGCTTGAATACCCAGACATTGATTGGTCTAGGTATTTTTGCTGCGGGTCTGATTGGTAGTTTTATCTGGGCGATAAATACTCAAGGAAAAAAGCTAGTTTTTGATGAATCATCTCGTCTGATTCATCAAACGGGGGATAATGCTGTTTCTGATTTAACTGTTCGCTCTCAAGAGGTTGCAGGATTGACTCGAACTTTAGGGTTAACCACAGAACAATTGCCCCAACAAACCGAGACTTTTAATAAGTTTATGCCTAACATTATTAATTTTCAAGGTGATTTAGGTATAGCAGGGGGTGGTGTGTGGCCAGAACCCTATAAATTTGACCCCCAGAAGGAAAAGAACAGCTTTTTTTGGGGTAGGGAAGCTGATGGAAGTCTTAAGTTTTATGATGACTATAATCAGTCTCAGTCTGGCTATCACAATGAAGAATGGTATGTGATCGCTCAATACCTAGAGCCTGGGAGATGTTTTTGGAGTGGTTCTTATATAGACCCCTTTTCCCAACAGCCGATGGTAACTTGCACCGTAGCTACTGAAAAAAATGGTGAATTTTCTGGTGCGGTAACTGTCGATGTTCGCCTTGACGGTTTACAGCAATTTACCGAATCATGGCAAAAGAAAACCGGTGGCTATATGTTTATCGTTGATCGCGATAACAAGTTTATCAGCTTTCCTGATGCCGATTTGATTAAGCAGGAGGAGAAAGACAGTAACGGGGACATAGTTGTTAATTTTATCACCGCAGCTGATTTAGCCGAGGTTCAACCGCAGTTTACTCCTCTAGCTCAAGCCTTAAAAGCAGTTAATCAAGAGATTTTAGAACAGGCACAACAGATGCCTGATTATCAGCCAGAAATTGCCGCTAATTTGGCAGAAGCAAGTTATCAGATCGATCCTCAGCAAGCAGAGCTAATGAATGTCATCTTAAGCGATCCTTTACAGGGTCAAACCGATTTAACTCGGCTTCTCAAACAATTTGAGCTAGAGGATGACTGGCTATTAGAAGAGAAATCCACCGCATATGTATTCCATGTACCTAATACCTATTGGAAGCTCGTAGTGGTCAAGCCCATCTCTGAATCTGTAGCCGTAGCTAATTCCATTGCGCGAACTCTAATTAATTTAGCGATCGCAATTGTGCTAGTCGGCGCATTACTAGCTTTACTAACGGTACGATACCGACTGCTCAAACCGATTAAAAATCTGAGTCAAGCAACGAAAAAAATTAAGTCCGATCCCAATCATTTAGCTAACAAAGAATGGCAAAAAAATCTAGATACGAAACGTAGAGATGAAATTGGCGAACTGGCTCAATCCTTCAGCCATATGGGGAATCAACTTCAAGAGTCTTTTGACACTCTAGAAGACAAAGTAGCAGAACGCACGGCAGAACTAGCAGGAGCAAATAAAGAAATTACTTTACTTAACGAAAAACTCAAAGATGAAAACCTGCGTATGGGAGCGGAGTTAAATATTGCCCGTCAGCTTCAGCAGATGGTCTTACCCAACCCTGAAGAACTAGAAAACTTGGAAGGAATTGATGTTGCTGGTTTTATGGAACCTGCCGATGAAGTAGGTGGGGATTACTACGACGTACTGCATACTGATGGTGTGGTTACCATCGGCATTGGCGACGTGACAGGACACGGTTTAGAAAGCGGTATTTTGATGCTAATGACCCAAACTGCGGTGCGTACTCTGCAAGAAATTAAAGAAAGAGATCCCATCAAATTCTTAGATACCCTCAATCGAACTCTTTATCGCAACGTGCAGCGGATGAATTCGGAGAAAAATTTGACTTTAGCCATTCTCAATTACTCTGAAGGTAGAGTTAGCATCAGTGGGCAACACGAAGAAACTATCGTCGTTCGTGCTGGAGGTGAGATTGAACTGATTGACACGATGGATTTAGGTTTACCGATTGGGATGGACGATGATATTACTGATTTTATCGACCATATTATGGTTGAATTAAATTGTGGTGATGGAGTAGTTCTCTATACAGATGGGATTCCCGAAGCTTTTAATATAGAGAAGAAACAGTATGGCATGGACAGACTTTGTCAGGTAATTAGTAGAAATTGGCACTTGAGCGCCAAGGAAATTAAACAAACAGTAATTGATGATGTCCGCAACTTTATTGGTAAACAAAAAGTTTTCGATGATATTACTTTATTGGTTTTAAAACAGAATTAGCCAGAGTAAAAGTGAGTAGTAGGTAGTGGGAAGTTACGAAATTATTTTGTTTCAAGTATT
>CBDUCX010000169.1:0-11788 GCA_965365755.1 uncultured Pleurocapsa sp. | reverse complement strand
TTAAAATTGATCTTCTATCTCTTCTTCTAGCTGCTTTTCGTAAATACTTTGAAGATTTTGATGCCTAACTTTACGAGAAGGACGACGATATTTCTTAGTCTGTAATTTTGGCTCGTATTGACTTTTTCCTGCTCGCTTAACCTTCAATTTCAAGTTAGATTCGGGATCAGGTTGTTGTTGTCGTGCTGCTTGGTTGGCGATCGCTGTATTTAAAAAATCGAGATAATACTCATATCTTTCCCAATTTCCTCGAACGATGCAGTCTGGCTCATCACGATGCCAACAATCACTAAATTGGCAGTTTCCCTGCTGTAATCTTACTCTAGCCTCGGGAAAATACTGGGCTAAATTACTGGGAATACAGTCCAACTCAGGTTGATTGAACCCCGGACTATCCGCTAATAAACCACCCCCAGGAAGTTCAAATAGCTCTACATGTCTGGTAGTGTGGCGACCTCGTTGTAACTTACCTGACACTTTACCTATCCTGAGATTGGTTGAGGGAATTAACGCCTCAATTAAGCTGGATTTCCCCACTCCACTAGGCCCAGCAACCACTGTGATTTTGCCCTTGAGGTGAGATAGTAATTGTTCAATGCCGATGCGCTGTTTTACACTAATATAGCTAGCTTCATATCCCCATGTTTTTAAGCGCTGTTGCCATTGCTGCTGTTGAGCTGCCGTGATTAAATCACATTTATTAAGACACAAACAGAGCTGAAGAGTGGTAGACTCTGCCTTGACTAGAAAGCGACTTAATTGCCAGGGATCTAGAGTAGGTTCTTCCAGGGCAAAAACTAATAAAATTAGCTGGGCATTAGCCACTGGAGGGCGTTGCAGTTCCGTATTGCGAGGCGATACTTCGCCGATTGCTCCCCTAGCAGCTTGCCAATCAGGTTCTTCAACTAAAACGCGATCGCCTACCATTACTTTCTGCCCAATTTTCTTGAGTCGAGTACGGCGGGTACACAATAAAAATTGAGTTTTTCCCTGGCTTTCTAGCTTAACCCGATAAAAGTTGGCTTGAACTGCCACCACTGTGCCCCAAATTGGGGCACCATAGTCGATGCAGGAAAAGCGATCGCTGGCTAATTTATCTACAGACTCTCCACCATTCACGATTTCAAAGGACGACAAACTAACAAAGAAAAGAAGTCTTGACGTTCATCCAAGCCCTCTAAAAGATAACCCTCCATCCTTAAACTATCAGGTACTTGTTCTATTGGTTCACCAGGATCTAACCAAACTTCCAAGATAGAGCCAGGGGACATTTGCTCTAGGCGTAGCTTAGTTCGGACAAAATTAATCGGGCAAGGAGTACCACGCAGATCTAGGTGAGCGTCAGCGTGATTAGAGGTAGCATTATCCGTACCTCTTGAGGGTTCAATCGGATTCATTTATGAAACAAACCTCCTAAAAATCCTTCTTTATTACCTTTGCCTATCGCCTCACCCCTGACAGTAGCTAACTTCTCCAGTAGCTCCCTCTCTTCGGAACTGACTTTAGTAGGAATATTAATCTTGACGGTAATTAAATGATTACCTCGACTAACAGGATTACCCAATTTGGGTACGCCCTTATTTTCTAAAGTAAGCACAGTATTTGGTTGAGTCCCCGCAGGAATAGTTAGTTCTTCTGGACCATCAACTGTATTTACCTTTAAATTACAGCCTAAAATAGCCTGAAGATAGCTAACTGTAATTTCCGATCTGATATTGATACCTTCTCTAGTAAATTCTTTATCGGACTCAACAAATAAGTAAACATATAAATCCCCTGGAGTACCATTACGAATTCCCGCATCTCCTTCCCCAGAAACCCTTAGACGAGTACCATTATCAACTCCGGGAGGGATAGTGATTTTTAGTTTCTTAGTTTCTTGCTGACGACCTGCACCATGACAGGTACTACATTTTTCCTCGATTACCTGTCCTGTTCCGTTACAAGTTGTACAGGCTGAAACTTGAGCAAAACTGCCAAAAGGAGTGCGGGTTGCCCGTCTAACCTGACCACTGCCATTACAAGTGCCACAGGTCTTAACCCCTGTTCCTGGTTTAGCACCAGTACTATTGCAGGTTTTGCAAGATTCTAGGTGGGGAATCTTAATTTGCTTTTCCCCGCCAAACACAGCGTCACGAAAGTCTAGCTTTAAATCTAATCGTAAGTCATCTCCTCTGACAGGTCCATTGCGACGACGAGATTGACCAGCACTTGTGCCAACTCCACCACCAAATCCACTAAAAATAGTTTCAAAGATATCAGCGAAACCGCCCATATCGCTATATTCAAATCCTGAGCCCCCGGCGGCACCACCTACTCCAGCCTCTCCAAAGCGGTCGTATCTAGCACGAGTTTCTGGTTCGGAAAGAACTTCGTAAGCACGATTGATTTCTTTAAACTTTTCTTCAGCTCCTGGTTCCTTGTTGACATCGGGATGATATTGTCGTGCCAGACGGCGGTAAGCACGCTTCAGCTCATCTTTATCTACATCGCGGGATACACCCAGGATTTGATAGTAGTCCCCTGCCATAAAATCTTAATTTTTTCCTACAGTTTATTGAATGTACTTTAGCAAAATCAGAACCATTAAATATAGTACGGTTACTACTAAGAGCTAATTATTTTTAGATTGGCCAGATTCAACAGGCCAAATCCTTCGATGTCTGATTAGCTCAATCGACTGATTCATAGTCCTCAAAAGATGTTTCGTCATCTAGACCTAAATCAACACCGCCTTCAATATTAGCGTTATTAGACACCCTGACGACTGCCTTAACACCATTATCGCTCCCTAAGTCTATCTCCGTTTTGGCATCGGCAAAATCATCATCAAAGACAAATTCATCACTGGAATCGGCATTCTTTTGTTGATAAACATCGGTACCAATCTCTAATAGAGTTTGGCGCAGATTGTCTAAAATGTTGCCAATCTCCTTAACGGTAGTATGGGGGCTACTACAAGCTATGTTGAACTCTTCTTTGATTGTGGCAATTTTCGCTTTGTGCTCATCACGAATTAAGTCTCCTTGTTCGCTAAGAGTTGAATCATAATTATAGAGCAAATTCTCAGCCTGATTTTTCAAATTGACCAACTCAATGTTACGACGGTCTTGCTCGGCATAATTATCTGCTTCTTGACGCATTCTTTCGACTTCGCTAGAACTTAAGCCTCCAGTATTGCTAATTGTAATACTCTGCTGCTTGCCTGTACCCTTATCTTGGGCAGAAACCTGCAAAATACCGTTAACATCAATTTCAAACGCCACCTCAATTTGGGGCATTCCTCTAGGAGCGACAGGAATTCCAGTCAGCAGAAATTTACCCAAGCTCTTATTGTCTTTGGCCATCGCCCTCTCTCCTTGCAGGGCGTGGATTTCCACCGTAGTTTGACCATCAGCTGCGGTAGAGAAAATCTGCGATTTACTGGTGGGTACAGTAGTATTTTTTTCGATGATTTTAGTGAAAACTTCCCCCAAGGTTTCGATTCCCAAGGATAAAGGAGTAATATCCAGGAGCAATACGTCTTCGACTTCGCCACCCAAAACTCCAGCTTGAATAGCAGCACCAGCCGCTACAGCTTCATCAGGATTGACCGACCGATCAATTTGCATATCATCAAAAATAGTTTTGATCGCTTTGTGAACTGCGGGGATGCGTGTTGAACCTCCCACAAGGATAATACGATCTATTTCCCCTGGTTTTAAGTCGGCATCTTTGAGAGCTAACTTGACAGGTTCTAAAGTTTTTTGAATTAAATTCTTAGACAGTTCTTCAAATTTAGCTCGACTCAAATCAAGTTCGATATGTTTGGGTCCAGTCTCATCAGCAGTAATAAATGGCAAGTTAATGGAAGTCGTGGGTGTAGCAGACAACTCTATTTTGGCTTTTTCAGCAGCTTCGCGCATTCGCTGCAATGCCATTTTATCAGTTCTAAGATCAATTTCCTCTTGGGCATAAAAAGTTTTAATCATCCAACGCACGATAACATTATCAAAGTCATCGCCACCCAGGTGATTGTTACCGGCGGTTGCTTTGACTTCAAAAACGCTATTTCCCAACTGCAAAATAGAGACATCAAAAGTACCACCTCCGAGATCAAAAACTAGAATGTTTTCTTCCCTATCCTGTTTATCTAAACCATAAGCTAAAGCAGCAGCAGTGGGTTCGTTAACGATGCGTAAAACTTCTAATCCGGCGATTGTACCAGCATCTTTGGTTGCTTGTCTTTGAGCATCAGTAAAGTATGCAGGAACGGTAATAACTACATCGGTTACAGGTTCTCCTAGAAAACTTTCTGCATCTGCCTTCAGCTTTTGCAGAATCATCGCAGAAATTTCTTGAGGAGTATAATTCCGATCTTTGATCTGAACATCAACAGTATCATCTCGACCTGGAATGCACTTGTAGGGCGTACGAGAACGCTCTTCTTCAGTGTCTTCCCAACGGCGACCAATAAAGCGCTTGATGCTGTGAATGGTGTTTTGAGCATTAGTAACCGATTGTCTTTTTGCCAATTGACCTACTAAACGAGTATCACCCTTAGCAAATGCCACCATGCTGGGAGTTGTCCGCGCACCTTCTGAGTTAGCAATGATTACGGGTTTACCCCCCTCAAGCACAGCCACACAACTGTTGGTAGTTCCCAGGTCAATACCGATAACTTTTGCCATAGTGCTTAGGCGGTAACTTTCATTTATCTATAAATTACAGAGAAGTTGACAGAGAAGTCTTTGGTAGATGAGCATACCCCGATTTTAGAGCAGTGCATTTCTGTCCGCTCCTTAACCTTGGATTATCCTTGGATTATAGGACTAATTAGTGCTCATTTTCTTGGTTTTCTGTCTTTTTCTCTTCCGAAGTTATCACAGGTTCTTGAGGAACAGCAACTTTAACCATGGCATGTCGCAAGATGATATCTCCCAAAACATATCCCCGCATCAGTTGTTCAATCACTGTTCCTTCGGGATACTCATTGGTTGGTTCTCGCAACATTGCTTCATGAAAATTGGGATCAAATTCTTGTCCTTCGGGACGCATGGCTGATACTCCCATTTTTTTGAGACATTCTACCAATGTTTTATAAACTCCTTGATAGCTGGAATGAATTACTTTTTCTCCTTCACTATCTGGTTTGAGTTGAGTTCTGGCTCGCTCAAAATTATCAATTACTGGTAGCAATTCTGTAATTATATTTTTCTTGACCTGCTGTTCCAGATTTTCTTTTTCTTTAACAGTTCTACGACGAAAATTCTCAAAATCCGCAGCCAAACGAGCATATTGGGTCTTAGATAGCTCTGCCTGCTGGCTTTTTTCATCTAAAAGCTGTTTGAGATTAGCATTTTCTTGCTGAAATGCAGCAAAGATTTCTTCATTCTCATCAGATGTTTGGCTATCTTCTGACCCTGGCAAGCTGGTTTCTGACTCTTGTGCTGGCTCTAAAGTAGATTCTGCTTCGGAATCATGATTATCTGCTGAATTGTCCACTGCGTTGTCAATAACACTCACTTCAGGATTCTCGGAAATGATTTCTGGTTGTTTCTGCTCTTCAGTCATAGGAATCTTTATCTCTCCACATACAAGATATAGGATATTGCATTCGGCCCAGGAATTAACAGTTATTATTTTGCTGGGCTAAATAAGATTGCCAACTAATTAGTAAGCGATCGCGCTATACAAATCCTACAGGCGGTAATCTTTTAAAGTCATCATAGAATATTTTATTTTTTATTTAACTATGTTTCATTGTCGGCGGAACTTAGAACTTTGGGTAGCTGCTGTAGCTAAAACACAAAAAACTGCCAAAATCACGTTTAATCTAAGTCGGTTGCAATTTTAATCAGACTTTGGGGAACACTGGTAACGTGACCGAGATATTTTTACTATCCTATGGCTTATTCTTCTTCCAAAAGAAATCGAGCGATCGCTCTACGTAACAATTTATCCCCTTTTGGTAATCAATTGGTACAAAAGGGTTATATTGATGGCGACAAGATGCAAAAGGCTCTGACGGAAAGTCGCAAAACGGGGCGCTCTTTGATAGATGTTCTAGAATCAGCTACTGGTCAACAGCTACCACCAGATTTACTGCGTCAATATAAAAAACATCATTTATTTGAGCTGAAAGTCTTGTTTGGCGTAGAATCTGTTGATCCCGAAATTGAAACAGAGAAATTTAGTAATAACCAGATGGGGGAATTAATTAATTCCTTAATTCCTCTGGATATTTGTCGCCGTTATCGTCTGATTCCGCTACAAAAAAAAGAGGGAGAAAACCCGATTTTAGTAGTGGCGATGGTCGATCCAGAAAATCTTGAGGCTCAAGATGATCTTAATCGGATCTTGAGACCTAAAGGTATTGCTGTTGAGCGACAGGTCATTACTCAAGCTGATTACCAAAAGTTAATCGATCAGTTTCTAGATGATCAGGTACAGAAAGAAACTGCCAAGAAAAAAGAGGTCAATGTCGATGTTTCTTTGGAACTCGACAATTTCGATTTTAATTTGGAAGAAGCAGATGATGAGGTAGCTGATGACCTTGGTGCCGCAAACGAAGCCCAAGCTGCACCAATCATTACTCTGGTTAACAAAATCCTAGCAAAAGCACTACAGGATGGGATTTCGGATATTCACGTCGAACCCCAAGAAGAAGGTTTAAAAATACGCTACCGCAAAGACGGTGTTTTGCAGCAGCCTTTCGACCTAATGCCGAAAAAAATTATCCCGGCTGTAGTTGCTCGCTTCAAGATTATGGCCGAGCTGGATATTGCGGAAAAGCGTTTGCCACAGGATGGAAAAATCCGCCGTATGTTTCAAGGTAGAAAGGTGGATTTTCGAGTTAATACTTTGCCCAGTCGTTACGGGGAAAAAGTTGTACTGAGGATCTTAGATAACTCTGCTACCCAGTTAGGTCTAGATAAGCTAATTTCTCATGAGCCTACTCTAGAAATAGTCCGTGATATGGCAAAAAGACCCTTTGGGATGATCTTAGTTACCGGTCCTACTGGGTCAGGTAAATCTACCAGCCTTTATTCAGTGTTAGCTGAAAGAAACAGTCCCGATATTAATATCAGTACCGCCGAAGACCCGATTGAATATTCTTTAGACGGTATTACTCAGGTACAGGTAATTCGCGAAAAGGGCATGAACTTTGCCTCGATTCTGCGGGCTTTTCTACGGCAAGATCCTGATGTGATTCTGGTTGGTGAGACGAGAGACTCAGAAACCGCCAAAACTGCCATTGAGGCGGCACTAACTGGTCACTTAGTATTAACTACTCTTCACACTAATGATGCAGCAGGTGCGATCGCTCGTTTAGATGAAATGGGGGTGGAACCCTTTATGATTTCTGGAGCTTTAGTCGGGGTATTGGCTCAAAGGCTAATGCGTCGCGTCTGTGGAGAATGTCGTGTGGCATATAACCCCACCAAAGAGGAATTGTCTCGCTTTGGTTTATCTGCTGCGGCAGAAGAAGAAGTCGTCTTTTATAAAGCGCATAAATTAGATGCGGAACAAATTTCTGAGGCGAAAGCCAAGGGCAATCTTTGCCCTAAATGTAACGGTGTTGGCTATAAAGGTCGGGTCGGAGTTTATGAGGTCATGCGTAATTCAGAAAGATTACAGGCTTTGATTAACGAGGGAGCAAACACTGATCGCATTAAGGAGGCAGCCGTAGAAGAAGGCATGATTACGATCTTGGCATACAGCCTGGATCTGGTCAAAGAGGGTCATACCACCCTGGAAGAAGTTGAACGGGTAACCTTTACCGATTCAGGTTTAGAAGCAGAATTAAAAGCCAAGCGCAAGAGCGGTTTAACCTGCCGCACCTGTAGGGCTGAGTTGCAACCTGAATGGCTGGATTGTCCTTACTGTATGACTCCTCGATTTTAAACATTAGCTTACTGATAGTTTTGGTAAGTAAATCAATATTTAAGCAATTTTTGAGGACAAGTAGATTATGGATTTGATGATCGAGGACATGATGGAACAGATGGTGGAGATGGGTGGCTCTGATATGCACATCCAGGCAGGGGCACCAATTTATTTTCGCATTAGTGGGAAATTAACTCCTGTCGGAGACGAACTTAGTCCACAAGAGTGCCAAAGATTAATCTTTAGTATGCTCAACAACAATCAGCGAAAAGAGCTGGAGCAACATTGGGAACTCGATTGTTCTTATGGGGTAAAGGGTTTGGCTCGGTTTCGAGTTAATGTCTATAAAGAGCGTGGCTGTTACGCAGCTTGTTTGCGGGCATTATCCTCCAAAATTCCTAATTTTGATCAGTTAGGTTTACCCGATGTAGTAAGAAGAATTACCGAAAGACCCAGAGGGCTAGTCTTGGTCACTGGGCCAACAGGTTCGGGTAAGACTACTACTCTGGCAGCGATGCTGGATTTGATTAACCGTACCAGAGGGGAGCATATTCTAACGGTCGAAGATCCCATCGAGTATGTTTTTGATAATGAAAAGAGCCTGTTTCACCAACGGCAAAAGGGAGAAGATACCAAAAGCTTCGCTAATGCCCTCAAAGCAGCACTGCGGGAAGATCCAGATATTATCTTGGTCGGAGAGATGCGAGACTTGGAAACAATTTCCTTGGCAATCTCTGCCGCCGAAACAGGTCACTTAGTCTTTGGTACTCTACATACTAATTCCGCCTCGGGAACAGTAGATCGAATGATTGACGTTTTCCCCGCAGGTCAACAGGCGCAAATTAGAGCCATGCTGTCCAACTCCCTGATTGCTGTCTTTAGCCAAACCCTGGTGAAAAAGAAAAATCCTAAACCAGGGGAATTTGGGCGAGTTATGGCACAGGAAATTATGATTGTGACTCCAGCGATCGCTAATTTAGTCCGCGAAGGGAAGGCAGCTCAGGTATATTCGGCAATCCAAACGGGGGCAAAAATGGATATGCAGACTATGGAACAAGCTTTAGCGGATTTGATTAAAAAAGGCATTGTCAGTATGGAAGAAGGACTAGCTAAAAGTGCTAGACCAGATGAGTTAGAGCGTCTTACAGCAGGTGCTGGCATGGCTACAGTAGCCAACAGTAAAACAAATGCCAAACGCCGTTAATTGTTATTTAACTTAACTATATTTCTTATTAATAACTCAGCTATTAGTTTATTTATGTCTATCTACGTAGCGAAAGTCAAAGATAATTCGGGCAAAGTCTTTAAAGAAAAAATTGAGGCTGCTTCTGCCGAACAAGCTCGTCTAGCACTCAAAAACAAATATGTCGCCGTTGGTAAAGTTAACAAGTCTAGTTTTGAAATCGATCTAACTCAGCTAGAACTTGCCATGGCAAAAGTAACGGTTAAAGATAAAGCCGTATTCTCTCGTCAGTTTTCAGTCATGGTCAATGCTGGAGTGGCAATTATACGTGCCTTGGGTATTCTGGCAGATCAAGCACCTAACCCCAAACTCAAAAGGGCTTTATTAGGTATTAGTGCCGAAGTGCAGCAGGGAACAAGTCTTTCAGACTCGATGAAAGAATATCCTGAATGCTTTAATGATTTGTATGTCTACATGGTTGAAGCAGGAGAAGCTGGTGGGGTTCTGGATGATGTGCTAATGCGTCTCTCGAAGCTTCTAGAAGACATGGCAAAGTTGCAGAATCAGATTAAATCAGCGATGGCTTATCCTACTGCTGTGGGAATTTTTGCCGTACTGGCTTTTTTAGGAATGACTATTTTTCTCGTACCAGTGTTTGCTGGTATTTTTGAAGATCTTGGTGGTGAACTGCCCGCATTAACTAAGTTCATGCTATTTTTAAGCTCTGTTTTAAGAAGCTGGAAAGTTCTCATTCCCATAGCTGGCTTTATCGTCTCAAGTTTTGCCCTTAAAGCTTACTACAAAACTACTATGGGACGACTACAAATTGATGGCTTTATGCTCAAAGCACCCATTTTTGGGGATCTGAATGAAAAGATTGCTGTGGCTCGTTTCTGTAGGGTGTTTGGTACTTTGACTCGTTCTGGAGTTCCTGTATTGCAATGTTTTGATATTGTATGTAACACCATTGGAAATCAAGTGATTATTAATGCAGTTATGGGTGCTAAAGAAGATATTCAACAAGGGGGCATGATTTCTCTAGCAATTCAGAAGGAAAATGTTTTTCCTCCTCTAGCAATACAAATGATTAGTATCGGGGAAGAAACGGGCGAACTGGACGGCATGATGGAGAAAGTTGCCGATTTTTACGAAGATGAAGTGGAACAGGCGGTTAAGGCTATGACCAGTTTAATTGAACCTCTGATGATGGTCGGGATCGCTGTGATGGTAGGTACAATTCTACTGTCTATGTACCTACCAATGTTTGCTATCTTTGATCAAATTGGCTAAACAGCAAGGAGCGATCGCCTTTTCCACACTTCCAGGAACTCATGATATCAATCAAAAAGTCTGACTATGAGACTTTGCTCGCAGAATATAGTACTCGTAGCGGGGCGATCGCTTTACTTAAGCAATATCGCCCTTATTTAGAGGCATTGCCTAGCATTCGCCGACCAGAGCAAAGTTTAATTACCATTCCTCTTCCTGTTGTCCGTATTCGCCGACCAGAATTAATCTCAAATAATCCTCTACAAACTAAAACCCCTCGCATTGCCACTTCTCTCTCCTGCGATTTGGGAATTTTGATGTGTGATCCAGAATGGAAAATTAAGATGGGTACAGAGATTATCGTTTTTATTCATCGTCCTGAAGAAGATTTTTCGGATTTAATTGCTCGTTGGCGCAAGACTCAGGTGGATCTTGACCAAGATTATGAATGGCTCATGCCACCTAATGAACAGCATATGATTAGCGAAGCAGCAGAAGAAATTAACCCCCTCTTTGTTGTATTTCCAGAAACCAGCGATCGCATTAAGCAAGGTTTAGCTGGTGCAGGTTTTCCTTATGTTGTTCAATCTCTTGATTCTCTTGATGTTGGTGTAGAGTCAGAGATCAAAGAAATAGTATCTGATCTAGATTAAAGGATTATTCTTTAACAAAGTCAAAAGGAGTAAAGAAAATTTCCCTTACTCCTCATAACCAATGTTCGTTACTCGTTACTCATTACTCGTTACTTTTTACCATTTAATAGATGGGTTTAAAGCCCCGCCCAAAAGGCGCGATTGTCTTGGCATTTTAGACACAAATCATACTCAAGAAATCTAGTGCGGATAATCACCTTTACGAGCATTATTATCCGAACGAGGTTGAATCAATCCATAACCTCCGTGATTACGGATATAAATGACGTTTATTTCCCCAGTTTCACTATTTTGGAACATATAAAAATCATGATCCACTAGCTGAAGCTGTTCTAATGCTTCTTGGGCAGTCATCGGGGGCATGGTAAAGTACTTGCTTCTAACTACTTCTACAGGTAACTCAGGAGAGCGATCGCTATTAAGTTCATCAATTTCTACTATATTGTCGCTTTCTTCAATTACCTCTTGCCGTATGTGACTATGAGAATTCTTAGCTAAATGCTTTTCTTTATACTTGCGTAATTGACGAGCAATTTTATCCGCCACCATATCAATGCTGGCGTAGAGATTTTCGCTACCTTCCTGAGCACGAATTACTGTACCATTGGCAAATACGGTTACTTCCGCCTTATGCTTTCTTTCGATCCGAGAATTGCGAGCTACAGATAGATGGACATCGACTTTTCCAGTTATGTTTTGGAAATGTTTAATTGCTTTTTCCAACTTCTGTTCGACGTAATCATGAATTGATTCTGTGACTGCAATGTTATTTCCTTGGATCAAAAGCTTCATATTCGCTACTCCATAATATACA
>CBDUCX010000168.1:0-11886 GCA_965365755.1 uncultured Pleurocapsa sp. | reverse complement strand
ACGATGAAAAGTTAATTTATTCCAGACCGCCCTCAAAAATGAGCGAACGATGAGTTATTCGCTGTGATTACGAAAAATATACCCTTCTGCCTTCTGCCTTAGCTTCACAGATTAACTTTGTAGTCATCAAACTAACGTTTCACCTTGACCTGAGAGCCAGAAATCGCTGACCACATCCCACCAAAGTTAATTAAACTGAATGACAACTCAGTAAGTGTCCCGTATTTAAAACACATCTGATTCAAGAAAAATTAAGGTAGTAAATAGAATGGAGCAAAATTTAGTTCATTTAATGACTCAGTTACAACCTCAAGAAAATTCAACTAGCTTAAAGTCAGCAAAATCTGATGAATTAAATTCCCGTGTATCTCCTTGGCTGGCCAGGATCATATATCCTATTGGATGCTATTTGGTTTTACCTTTTTTCTTTGGCAAAATACAAATTTCAGGGCAGGAAAATATCCCGCTACAAGATCCTGTAATTATCGCCCCGACTCATCGCTCTCGTTGGGATGCTTTTATTATTCCCTACGCACTAGGAAGATTGGTGAGCGGTAGAGATTTACGCTTTATGGTCTCTGCCAATGAAGTAAAAGGTATTCAGGGCTGGGTCATTCGTCGGATGGGTGGATTTCCCATCAATACTGATCGTCCTCAACTTGCGAGCGTGCGCCATAGTATTGAACTATTAAAACAAAATCAGGAAATGTTAGTAATTTTCCCTGAAGGCGGCATTTTTAACGATTACCAAATTCATCCCCTCAAGAGAGGAGTCGCCTCAATCGCTTTACAGGCAAAAACAGACAAATCAAACAGAGGAGTTAAGATATTACCTGTAGGAATTCGCTATAGTCAGCCATACCCTAGCTGGGGAACTGACATCAAAGTGGACATTGGCTCCCCTTTAACTGTGAGCGAGTATCTTGGCAAACCGTTACGCCATAGCTCTCAAAAGCTGACCGATGCTTTACAAGAGAGTTTACAGCAACTCTATAAAAATTAAATTGGGTAAATACTAAATATAGTTGGAGCAAAAACTAACATAAATAAAATTTCTCATTTACTATGGAGAAATCTTAAATGCTATGAGATTTGACAACATAAATCGATTGGTAAGTTTATAATATCAGCTTGATAGTCAATGGTTAATTAACTAACATCAAGCCTATGGAGTACCTGATTTATTCAAGATTGTAGTGGCTTTCAACAGCTAGAGGTAATCCCAGTTCCGACTGTTTCGGAGTCTGCTCAATAGTTTAAAACATCCATGTCACACCCTGAGCCTAGAATTTATTGCTCGAATCCTCATTGCGCAGCGTCTAACAAACTAGAAGCTCGCTTTTGTGATCGATGTAATACCCCAATAATTAGACGCTATTTGTGGAGCAATAAAAAGGCAATCACCTTAGAACAAGAGCGCAGCTTAATTATAATTAATGACAGGTACTTGGCGTTAAGCGAGCAAATATTTCTAGATACCCAACCGAATAAGCCTCCCACGACACCGGAAGAGGTTCCTCCAGAAATTGTCGTGTACCTACAGCTTTTTCCTTGTTATCCTCATATTCCTCAAGCCTACGGTTTGCTCGACGGGACAGACGCTTGGCTATTTGACTATGGCACTGTACCGACAGAAGGCTCAGAGCAACGATTGGCTAATCCCCATCAGCTTATTCCTCAAATTGAAGACTTGTGGAGCGGTGCAACAGCTTTGCAGCAATTAAACTGGCTGTGGCAGCTTGCTAAATTATGGAAACCTTTATCTGATAAAAGTGTAGCATCCACTCTCTTGAATGCAGATTTAATCAGAATTAACGGACAGATCGTGCAGCTATTGCAGCTACAGTTAGACGAAGAATCTCAACCTAGTCTCAGAGATTTGGGAAATTTATGGTCGCAGTGGGCAGAAGATGCTCAACCCAATATCAAAAATTTCGTAGAACAGCTTGCCATACGTTTGGAAACAGGTGACGTAGATCGAGTAAGCCAATTGATTTCCCTATTAGACTTTGCCATTAATCATTGTCGAAAAGTCAATCAATATTCTTATCAAATTTATGCTCTGAGTGATTCAGGTCCTAGCCGAACCAATAATGAGGATGCCGCTTATCCAACTCAGCCCAAGCTTAACAATGGTTCTAGGACAGAAAATGCTTTGGCCATTGTGTGCGATGGTGTGGGAGGACATGATGGTGGGGAAATTGCTTCTGGGGAAACAATCAAATATCTCCGAAGTAAGATCTCCAAAATAACTCTAGAAGAACCATACAGCTCACGAGATATATTGGGTAAATTAGCCCAGTATATCAATGAGGCAAATGACATCATCAATGAGCGTAACGATAGTGAGCAGCGTCAGGAAAGACAGCGCATGGGTACTACACTAGTGATGGCTCTTTCTTATGCTCAGGAGATGTACCTTGGTCATGTTGGTGATTCTCGAATTTATTGGATTACCCCTACTAGCTGCCATCAAGTGACTGTTGACGACGATCTGGCTTCCAGAGAGGTCCGCTTGGGCTATGCTGTGTACCGAGATTCCTTGCAATATCCCTCTGCTGGCGCTTTGATTCAGGCACTCGGTATGCGTGATTCGACGGCACTTCATCCTAATCTACAACGTTATATCATTGATGATGACTGTATTTTCTTGCTCTGTACGGATGGCTTGAGTGATTTTGACCGTGTAGAACAACAGTGGCGACAAAACATCGTGCCAGTACTAGAGGGCAAGCAAGACCTTGCTAGTGCCGTCAAAGATTTGATCGCTCTGGCTAACAAAAAGAATGGCCATGATAATGTCACAGTGGCTTTGGTTCACTGTCAAGTGAAACCGATCACTGATGCTTCTGAGGAGGAATTGTCTTGGTCTGAGGTAGAATCTGTGTTGTCAGAATCAACGTTGTGGTCGGATGCTAATTTGGCTGACTCCCTCTGGAAAGATTCTCATCCCACAGATAGCACCTTAACCAAGACTCAAATCCCCGAACAGGATATAGGAGATACGCTACCAGTAAAAAGCCAATCAAAGTGGCTTAAACCACTAGTTTTGCTCTTGATTATTACCACTATTATTGGTTTGTTTGCTTATTACTTGCTGCAAGATAGCATTAAGGACAAGGACAAAAATCACTTAGAGGGTCAAGATACAGAAATAAGTCAATAGTTTGCGTGATTCAAACCAAACTCAAGAACTACAAAAAATTACTTAAATATTTCTCTCCGTTGTAAATCTTGACCTAAGATTATGTTTTGGTATTGTGGCGAACGAATTAATTCTGAACATCTTCAGCTAAACACCAATGATCCAGGATTGTGTTATGGTGCTACGGTCTTCACGACAATGCGAGTTTATGAGCAATCCTTGAATCATCCTCAAACTTGTTGGCAAGCCCATTGCGATCGCCTTAGAACAACTATCGAAGCCTTTAATTGGCAGCAACCTAATTGGCAGTCACTAGAACGAGGGGCAAAATTATTGTCCCAGTATTTTCCAGTTCTCCGCATGGTCGTATTTCCCGATGGTCGAGAATGGATTACGGGACGCAGTCTACCGCTAGATCTTCAGCAACGCCAGACTGAGGGGATTACTGCTTGGGTGGCACAAGACTCTTTATATATGAGAAAGTTGCCCCAATACAAGACTGGTAACTATTTGTCTGCTTACCTAGCGCGCAATCAGGCATTAAACTTAAACGCCCAGGAAGCAATTCTCATTGATACTCAGGGTAACTGGCTAGAAACCAGCACCGGTAATCTTTGGGGCTGGAAAGATGGCTGTTGGTATACTCCTAGCTTAGAGTCGGGTATTTTACCAGGTATTGCGCGATCGCGCTGGCTCAATTTCTTCCAAAAACACAATCTAAAAGTTACAGAAAATATTTGGCTCCCCGAATTTGTCTTAACCCTAGAAGCCTTGTCTTATAGCAACTGTGTGATAGATTTTATCCCGATCAAGACGGTTTTCTATGGAGAACATCAAAAAAACTATCTACTCCAACAACCTTTGTCCACAAACGTTATGATGCCTAACATCAGTAATTAAGTTCCCGTCAATTCGTTAATAATCTGTTCAACTTTGGCTAAAGCCTCATTGGGATTATTTTCTCCATGAGCCTCCATCGACTGCCCCATCTCAGTAATTTGATGATTAATAGTATCTAAACCATCCTGTATCGGCTGTAATTGCTGCTCATAAAAATCAATCTGGGACTGCATTTGAACAATCTGGAGATTTAATTTCTGCCAGTTATCTTGCTGTTGAGCTATTTCCCCCGCTAGCTGAGTTTTTTGCGTTTTTTGTTGTTCTAACTTAGTTTCTAAACTTTGAATGCTTGACTCTATTTGAGCTACTTCCTCCGCCAGCTCTTGCCTTTGCCTTTGCAGTTTTTGCTGCTGTTGTTCCAAACCTTGTTTGATGGGAGTTAGATCAATATTTTGAATCTCAGATTCAAAATCAAAGTCAATGATTCCCTGACGACGTTTCAAAACCCGAGAATGTTGTAGTAAAACTTGATGTCTTTCTTTAAGGGAGCGACGTTGCCCAACCAAGGTTTGATCTAACATTTTCTTAGCTTCTTTTTCGTCAGCTAACTCCTGCTCTAGAGTTAAACGCTCAAAATCGCTTACATTAGCGATCTTAGCCTCTAATTCTTCGACGGCTTTACATTGCCAACCTAATTCTTCCTCTTGATCATTGACAAATTGAGCAACTTTTTCTAGATCTTTTTTCAACGTCTCCACAGCCTTTTCTAAACTAGGTAGGGGAATATTTTCCAATTCGTCGAGATTAACTTTTGTGGAACTGTCAGCGTCCAATTCAGAACCCGCCAGCATTTGCAGCATAGTGTTTTGAGCTTCTGATTGCAAATCAAGAAACTGCGTCAACTCTTGTTTAACTTCCAAAGATTTTTGTTCCATGCCTAACTGTTGTTCTGCTTGGGCAATAACATCTTCTAAAGACTTAACCTGCTCTTTTTTCTCTGCTAATTCTCCCGCTAGACTTTCTAACTCCTGTCGCTTAATCAGGATCTCCTGAGAGTTTTGAGCTAAATCTTGCCAATGAGATTGTAAAGTTTTTTGTTGCTCTTGAGCTGCCGACTCTGCTAAGTCCAGCTTACCTCTAAGGGTGTTAACAGCATCATTGGCATTGGAGATAGCTGCTAACTGTTGTTTAATTACGCTTGTTTGAGCCTCATCTAAAACTTGAGCTTGTTTCAACTGCTCATCTATGTTTTGCTGCTGCCCCCGTAGCTGTGACCAAGCACCCTCTAATTCAGCAGTTTTAGCCTCAAATTCGAGTCTAATTTTTTCCGCTTCTGCCCGAGCGAGTTCAATTTCTGAGCGCTGTTGCTCAAACTGCTTGAACTCCTCTTCCATCTGCTCAACTTGTTCCAGACGGGTTTCCATCTCGATTTGCCGTCGGCTTAATTCTTCACTCTGAATCGCTAAGGACTCTTTCCACTGATTGATTTCTTGTTCTTGTTCTTGATTTTTTTCTAGTAGTCGGCTGAAATTTTTGAGAACACCAATAATTTTTTGGGAAGCTAATTCTATTTTTCCTTGTAACTGACGGTTCACGCCTAAATTAACGACAATTAAGGCTCCGTCACCAAAATCACTAGCCTCGTCTACAGTAATTGATTCATTGCCAACTAAATTCCAACTTTGGTCATTGCGCTGACAGGCGATGAGCTTCAGCCTTGTCTCAACACCACCCATAAAACCTTTACTTTGTTTTTGTATTTCTGCCAGATATAGCACTATGCGCCTTCCTCTTGATTTCTTCTGTGCAGGAACTCAGAAAAATTAAGCTTTTCCAGTTTACTGCCGATTTATTAAAATAACCAGATTAAATTGAATTTAAAACTCTCCTCCTACCTGTCGCCAATGAAGGTGTATTTAGTTTTTAGCCCAACCAGCATTTCTTTTTGGTTATTTAGAATCATCTCGCCAACTACTTGTCCATGGAATCAAAAGCAATTAGCAACAATTAATTTTGAGTCAGTAAGATTAGTATCATGCTTCTGCTATTTGTTAAAACCAGAAACACAATTTAAATTTCACTATTTCAACTCAAGAAAAAAAAGCGATACAGTTAATGTCCAAAAATTGTAATCGTAATTTATAAAAAAGCTAAATTTATCTATAAATAACACATATATAGGTTGATTGGGTTATCAAATATTCATTATTTAATTTAATTAAATTTGGAACAATTTAACTAAAATAGAAATTTGACTTAAATTATGTTGATCATGACGTGGCGATTGACCAAAAAGTAGAGTATATTCTGAAGCGGAGAGGGTAATAACCAAGTTAATTTATCAATAAATAAGTGAATTAAAGTAGAGGTTGAACTTGGGTAAATTTAATGATTTGCCAAGTAGACTTAAGAAAGAGTGTTACTTTTCGTAGATAGCGTGTTATGAGCAAAGTTCTAATCGTAGAAGACAGTCTGGCGCAAAGACAAATGATTTCTGATCTCCTTAAAGGTAGCGGTCTTAAAGTAACTGTTGCTTGTGATGGAGTTGAGGCCTTAGAGCATCTAGAAACATTGAATCCTGACATCGTAGTAATGGACATCGTTATGCCTAGAATGAATGGCTATGAATTGTGCCGTCGTCTGAAATCAGACCCCAAAACTCAAAATGTTCCAGTGGTGATGTGTTCATCCAAGGGAGAAGAATTTGATCGTTACTGGGGAATGAAGCAGGGCGCGGATGCCTATATTGCTAAACCTTTTCAACCAGTGGAGTTAATTGGCACTGTTAAACAACTGCTCCGAGCCTAAATTACCATCGTTTTTAATGATATAGTTAGCAGTCTGTAAATAGTATTTACAAGCAAAATCTTATGGTTACTAATCCAGAACTGTATACCGAGAGTAGTCTAGATTTATCTCTAGATATTAAGCCACTAGAAAATCCTGATGGTGAACTACATCTTCGCTTTTATTTGGCATCAGGAGAAGCTTGTGCTTTTCCCGCCACGGGTATAGCAGAGGTTATGCAACAAACCCCTGATCAAATTGCCCCTATTCCCAATGCTTCACCCTTATTATTGGGGACAATTAATTTAAGGGGACGAGTAATTTGGGTTGCCGATCTCGGTCAGTTTCTAGGAGACAGCGTAGCCTTAAAAACAGATCGCCCGACAATTCCAGTGATTGCCATCGAAGATCAAGAGCAAATAATTGGTTTGGCAATTAGCAGTATTGGTGAGATGGACTGGCTAGATGTCGAACAGTTAGAAATCTATCAACCCCCGATAGACAGCATGGCTCCTTTTGTGCAGGCTCAATGGCAGCCAGAAGATGAAAGTAATCTAGTTGTGAACTTGTTAGATCCAGCAAGAATTTTACGGTCTGCTCGATGGGCAACCTAAAAATCATAAAAATCGAGCATTATTAATCACTGCCTAAGTTCAAACTTATACTCATTAAGTAATATTTGAGAAAACATCATAAATTCAGACAAGTTTTCTAATCTTTCATATATAAACTTATGGTCAACGCCGAGTCAAAGCTTAGAGTAACTATCCCTCGTCAGCACAAGTAACAAAAAAATTTAGATTAATTTGGCAAGAAGCACAATGGCATCAGGAACTAATTATTCGCAGGAATACGGACAAGCAGAAAAAGCTTATTTGGAAAGTAATTTTGCTCAAGCAGCAGAAATGATCGATCATTTAGCCGACGAATTTCCCAATGATCCAAATGTCTTGTTGCTGCGGGGTCATATTTATTGTTACGGATTTCAAAACTATGATCTGGCAAAACACCAGTATGAGAGTGTTTTAGAGATTTGTGAAGAACAGGACTTACTAGATTTTGCTCGGAGTGGTATTGAACAGGTAGAACAGCTGCAACAGCAGTCAGAAAACTCAGAATTGAGTGATCCCGAATTCGAGTCGATGGAAGAAATGTTCGATCATCGAGATATTGAAGAGCTAGAAGACTCAATTGGCGCTGATTTTCCAGATGAAGCAGCATATGAAGAAGGCTTTGAAAGTGATAATTATGATTCCAGTCAAAACTACGAGGCGGATCTAGATCTAAATCTAGATTTAGACGATGCAGCCGTTGATTCAGATATTAATCCTAGCTTTATTCCTACGGCGGAAGATTCTTCTGGGAATCCTTTTGCCAAAGAAGAAACCACTTCTGAAGATTTAGAAGATTTAGAAGATTTAGTATCGATAGATGAAGATGGGGATTTGGAAGATCCTTTTGCAGGATTTGAATCTGAAGAAACTCTCGTATCTGACGCAACATCTAACCTAGAAGTATCACAAAATTTTCATGCCAACTCCTCCTTTATGATAGATTCGGACGATGAGGAGGACATTATACCAGACTACACAGAAGAAGACTTTACGGTTAGTCAAGACAATTACGAAAATGATTATGGCGACAGTTCGGAATTAGAAATTGATACTGTTTTAACCGAACCCTTCTTAATGGGAGATGATGACGACTACAGTCTGAAGAGCATTCCTGATCAAGAGAGTGTAGATTATCAAGACGAACTGGAATTTGATGAGATCGATAGCAGTTTCTTTGATCTTGAAGAGCTTGAGCAAGGACTTCCAGATACAGGATTATTCAACGTTTCAGAAGAACCTAGCCGTGCTAGTAGAAATATTTCTCCTGATTTAGCTGACGAATCTAGTCCGATTCAGCCAGAGGAGATTTCGGGTACTAATGCCAGTTCAAATAGCACAACTTCTTTTACTACTTCCAAAGATGAGCCTCAAATCGAAATTAAGCAGGGAACTTGGGGCAACTTTATTAACGCTTCGATCCACAAAAAACAACTGATTAGCGCCAGTGCAACGGGACTGATTTCAGCGATCGCTGTATTAATTATTGGTCTCATTA
Organism: uncultured Pleurocapsa sp.; assembly: GCA_965365755.1. Taxonomy (GTDB): domain Bacteria; phylum Cyanobacteriota; class Cyanobacteriia; order Cyanobacteriales; family Xenococcaceae; genus Waterburya. The sequence goes on along the minus strand of CBDUCX010000168.1, from coordinate 3,005 downwards.
GCTCTAACATGGCTGCTCGCACAAACCCTGAGCGAACTATGAAAGAAGGAGTCCAAAATAGTCTTTTATTGGCTCTGGTGGCTGGATTATCCAGTGCGGGAACAGCAGCAGCATTCGGTAGTGTCACGGCTAAACATGTAACTAAAGCTAGTCAAGACTTGCAAACTCAGTTTGATGATGTTTATCAGGGTAATCTCAATGCGAAAGCTACTGTGTATTCTCAAGACGAATTTGGGCAACTAGCTTCTGATTTTAACCGTATGACCAGAGTGATCTTAACCACTACTCAAGAAGCTCAAAGAAGGGCGGAAGAAACAGAACAGGCAAAAGAAGATTTACAACGCCAGGTAATCCGCCTACTGGACGATGTTGAAGGTGCAGCTAGAGGGGATCTGACCGTACAGGCTACTGTAACTGCCGACGTATTAGGTGCTGTTGCCGATGCCTTCAACTTAACTATTCAAAGTCTGCGGGAGATTGTGCGTCAGGTAAAAGAAGCAGCGGAACAGGTGAATAAAGGTTCTACTGATAGTGAACTTTTTGCCCGTAACCAATCTAGTGAAGCATTGCGGATGGCAGAAGAACTGGCTGTAACCTTGAATTCGGTGCAGATGATGACGGAATCAATTGAAAGGGTTGCCGACAATGCTCGTGAAGCTGAGGAAGTTGCCCGTTCGTCTTCTGTAACTGCTCTCAAAGGGGGTAAGGCGGTAGAACGTACTGTATCAGGAATTTTCCAGATCAGAGAAACGGTATCGGAAACCGCGCGCAAGGTAAAACGATTAGCAGAAGCATCTCAAGAAATCTCCAAGATTGTGCTATTAATCTCACAAATTGCCGAAAGAACCAATCAACTAGCCCTTAACGCCTCTATTCAAGCAGCTAAGGCTGGTGAAGCTGGTCGTGGTTTTGCCGTGGTTGCGGACGAGGTTAGACAACTAGCAGATAGATCTGGTAAGTCCCTGAAAGAAATTGAGCAGATCGTACTGCAAATTCAAAGTGAAACTGGGTCAGTAATGACCGCGATGGAAGAAGGTATTCAGGAGGTAATTGACGTAACGGAAAGAGCAGAACAGGCGAAAACCGCCCTGGAGGATATTATTCAAGTATCAAATCGCATTGATACTCTGGTACGCTCTATTACTGCTGATACCGTCGAACAAAGGGAGAATTCTCGTGCAGTAGCTCAGGTAATGCAGTCGGTAGAATTAACTGCCCAAGCCACGTCTCAAGAGTCACAAAGGGTTGGTGGCGCACTGCAAAGTCTTGTAGGGATTGCTCGTGGCTTACTTTCTTCAGTAGAAAGATTTCGTATTGATAAAGGTGAGGAATAAAGTCTTTAGGTCAATTGCAGTTCAACTTGTCTGACTAACTAAAAAATCTCGCTCTTTCGTCGGCAGGAATTTTATGATTCAATAGATTTGCGTCCTTATTTGAAAACTGCTCTATGTGTGCCGAGAGAACCTTACCAAAATTCGATTCTAGCTCTGTCAAGATTACTAAAGAAGAAGGGCTTATTTTGTATGAAGATATGGTTTTGGGACGTTTATTTGAGGATAAGTGTGCTGAAATGTACTATCGAGGCAAAATGTTCGGCTTTGTTCACCTCTACAATGGTCAAGAAGCAGTTTCTTCGGGTATAGTCAAGGCTTTACGGACAAAAGGAGATTATGTTTGTAGTACATATCGCGATCATGTTCATGCTCTGAGTGCGGGTGTTCCTGCCAAGGAAGTGATGGCAGAATTATTTGGCAAAGAGACTGGCTGTAGTAAAGGTCGTGGCGGTTCCATGCATATGTTTTCTGCTGAGCATGGGCTGTTAGGTGGTTATGCTTTTGTCGCAGAAGGAATTCCTGTAGCTACTGGGGCGGCTTTTCAAAGTAAGTATCGTCGCGAAGCTATGGGTGATGATAATTCTGATGCGGTTGCAGTCTGCTTTTTTGGTGATGGAGCCAGCAACAACGGTCAGTTTTTTGAGTGCTTGAATATGGCTGCTCTCTGGAAATTACCGATTATTTATGTAGTAGAAAATAATAAATGGGCAATTGGGATGGCTCATGATCGCGCAACTTCTCAGCCTGAAATCTACAAAAAAGCTAGTGTCTTTAACATGGCAGGGTATGAAGTTGATGGAATGGATGTGTTAGCGGTTCATAGTCTAGCTAAAGAAGCCGTGGCGCGGGCGCGCGCAGGGGAAGGGCCAACTTTGATTGAAGCCTTGACCTATCGCTATCGTGGGCATTCTCTCGCCGATCCCGATGAACTTAGAGATCCAGGGGAAAAAGAATTCTGGGGCAAACGAGATCCGATTAAAAAGTTTGCTAGCTACCTAATTGAGAAAAAGTTAGCCACAGCAGAAAAGCTCAAAGAAATTGATGACAAAATCTCAGCTACCGTAGAGGAAGCAGTAAAATTTGCTGAAACCAGTCCTGAACCTAGTCCCAGCGATTTGCATCGTTATATCTTTGCCGAAGATTAATTGATAATCAAGCAAAGTTTTGCTTATTTTGGAGGTGGAATTTTAATTTCACTTGGAATTTATTGAAGACTTAGAAAGAGCGATCGCATTTCTGAGTAAGATGAAAAACAGGCGATCTCTTTAAATCTGAAGTGGATACAGGCGATCGCACTTGTGAGTAAAATTTAAAATAGGCGATCGCAATAATTAGAAGCTGAAAAAAACCAGAATTGAAATAAAAGTGTTTTACTGGGTTTAAGATTGAGCGATTGATTTCAAATCTCAATCTATAAAACTAGATGTAATTATTGTGTTAAATGTGAAATTGGTCTAAGTTCAAGAAAACATTTTGGCAATCACTAAGAATAAAAGGTTCTACCGAACTTACTGTGTAAAATCCATCAAGATTTTTTTTTGACAAAGAAAGCGATCGTGAAATAGAAGCTATACCAGACTTAACTTTTGTCGATTAACCTGGTTAATTATTATTGTTATAGACGCTCATATTTATCAATTCAAATAAAATGGCATCAAATTCCGAACTTTA
>CBDUCX010000167.1:0-11915 GCA_965365755.1 uncultured Pleurocapsa sp. | reverse complement strand
ATTATAAAGATGACGATTATCGTCTCAGCTTTCTCTACGGTAGTTATCTCACTCTCACCAATCTTACGGACAAGGAATGGAGGCGGATCGAACAGATGCGTCTTTCTCCTCTCTTCGTCTCGATCCATGCCACCGAACCAGATATCAGAATTCGTTTACTTAAAAATAATCGTGCTGGGTTGATTCTGTCCCAACTTAAATGGTTTCAAGAGCGACGTTTACAGATACATGCCCAAGTTGTAGTTTGTCCTGGGATTAATGACGGAGTACATTTAACCAGAACCCTCCTAGATTTAGCTTCGTTTCATCAGGGAGACATTCCCGCAGTCGCTTCCGTAGCCGTCGTGCCCGTTGGGTTAACTCGATTTCGCCCCGCAGCAGATGAATTAATACCTGTCAGTCAAGCAAAAGCGATCGCAGTAATTGAACAGGTGCAGCAACTACAAGACAAGTTTAAGCAACAGTTTGGTAGTACTTTCGCTTGGCTAGCTGACGAGTGGTTTCTGATTGCCAGAAAAGATGTTCCCCCAGAATCACATTACGAAGACTATCCGCAAATTGGTAATGGCGTTGGCTCAATTCGTCTCTTCCTCAAGCAGTTTCAAGCTACAGCTAAAGAGATGTTACCCAGTAAGATAGAACAACCTCGTCGTTTTACTTGGGTAGTGGGGAATGCCGTTGAACAGGCTTTTCAACCTTTAGTTGCACAACTAAATCAGGTAGCAGGATTAGAAATTAATCTAGTTGCTTTAAATAGCGAATACTGGGGACAGGAAATCACAGTTACAGGCTTGTTAACAGGGCAAGACTTGCTGGCGGGTTTACCTGGAAAGGATTTGGGTGATGGAATTTTATTACCTTCCCTGATGCTTAAACACGATGATACTAAGTTCCTCGATGATCTGACTCTGGCTGATGTCAGTCAGCAGTTGGGAATATCTATCTTCCCTGTAAATGATGTCAAAGAATTAATTGGTAGGTGTCTTGACAATTGTGAAACATAACGAGCAGTACTATGGTTAGAACCACTCTGTTATATGGTTTTTTGATTACTGGATTAGGTATTATTGGATATTTAGCAACAGGACAAGCTAGTAAAACAGCATTGATTCCCTGTATATTTGGGTTGCCTGTAATTGCTTTAGGAATTCTCTCTTGGACGAAACCAAACCTAAGCAAGCAAACCCGAATTGCTGCCTTAATCATTGCTCTGCTGGCGTTTGGTGGAACTGCTAGGGGAATAGGAGGATTAGTTACCCTAATGACGAATGGAGAGGTGGCAAGACCAAGTGCAGTAATTGTCCAAGCTATTATGGCGATCTCATCTTTAATCTATCTTGTCCTAGCTGGAATTAATTTACGCAAAAAAAATATCAACAACGATCGCCTTTAAGTGCGGGGTTTTAAAACCATTTACTACAATGATAAATATAAAGATAAACATAAATATGTTCAGGATTTCGGGCAAGAAAAATGGTTACTCTACAGAAAAAAAGAGCGGAAAACATTGAAGGTAATTTCTACGTAGACTCTACCTGTATCGATTGTGATACCTGTCGTTGGGTAGCTCCCGAAGTTTTTAATAGACAAGCTGATCAATCAGCCGTCTTTCATCAACCTGTTACAGACAAAGAAGAGTTACAAGCAATGCAAGCCCTTTTAGCCTGTCCTACTGCTTCGATTGGGACAGTAGATAAACCCAGAGGGATTAAGCAAGCACAACAAACTTTTCCCATCTTAGTCCAAGACAATGTTTATTACTGTGGCTATCATTCCGCAGCCTCTTTTGGTGCTGCTAGTTACTTTATTCAACGACCAGAAGGCAATATTCTGATTGACTCCCCTCGATTTGCACCTCCCCTAGTCAAACGTTTAGAGTCAATGGGTGGCATTCGATATATGTATCTAACTCATCGGGATGATGTTGCCGATCATCAAAAGTTTCATCAGCATTTTGGTGGTCAACGCATTTTACATCAAGACGACATTCAACCTTCTACTGAAGATGTGGAAATCAAACTATCGGGACAAGAGAGCCTAGAATTAACCTCTGATATTCAAATAATTCCTGTCCCTGGACATAGCAAAGGACATACCGTATTGCTCTATCAAAATAAATTTCTGTTTACGGGAGATCATTTAGCTTGGTCGCCCTATCTCCAACAGCTTTACGCTTTTCGTCGTTTTTGCTGGTATTCTTGGTCAGAACAGATAGAATCAATGGCAAAACTGGCTAATTACTCTTTTGAATGGGTCTTACCTGGTCATGGTCGTCGTTATCATGGAACTGTTACCGAGACCAAGCAACAAATGCAGCAATGTATTAGCTGGATGAAAGAACAATAGCTGCCGAAAAATTAAACAGATAATTACAGCATCGGGGACGATTCCCAGCAAATTTATCAATGACTGACCTAGAAAGACTTATAGAATCTAATGCTAAAGCTATACAGGCTTTAACCTCTGACATAGCAGAAATGAAACGAGACCGCGACTTGATGTATTCAACTATGCGTGACTTGACCGACAAAATCAGCACTTTGGTATCGACTCAGACTCAAAGTTATGACCTAATGAAAAATCTTGATAGTCGTCAGGATCAGCTCGCTAATCAACAACAGCAGTTAATTGAGATCTTGAAAAAGATTTCAGATTAGTTCTGAAATTGAGCTGAAAAAGCGATCGCTTTATGGAAAAAGTGTAACTTAAACAGTTTTAACGAAGCATCAAACAAAAAAGGATAGGAAATCAAAGAGGGGAATCTCAAACTTCCTATCCCCATACTGGTAGAAAAATCAAACTAATAGCCGTTAGCTATAAGCTGCAAAATTAGTTGTAAACTTTACCACCACCCCAAAGGATGCCACGAATTTCAGGTTGAATTAGAATATGTCCTGCAACTGCTTCTAGATCTTCATCAGTTAAATTACGCATTAAAGGATAAAGATCAGAGCGAGTAGTGTTAGGATGGAATTCGTAAATATTTTTCTCTCCGTCATAAGTTGTCGGATTTTTGAGATAATCAACAATTCCTTCGATATTATCTCTAGCAGGAAAAGCATTAGCCAACGCATTAGAACCTAAGTTAACGTTAGGGTTAGTCTTGGTTCCACCACTTTTGTGACAATAAGAACAAGTGTCAACAAATACTTTCTGTCCTTGTTTTAATTGTTTTAGACTCAAGACAGTGGTATCTCCTTGGTCGTTAAGTTTAACTGTACGGATGCTCTCATCTAATTCAACAGCATTAACGCTACCGATATTAAACTGAATTGCCATAAACAAGGCAGCTACAGCAGCAAATAAAAATCGCTTCAACATTGTTCTCCTCAAAATTTTAATTTGATTGCGGTGCTATTCAAAATGCACCAATATACATAATCTTCAGTTATTTATCTTGACAGAATACCTGATGGTTAATGAAAACAGTAACCAATCTTATCGCTTTGGCAGAATATGGAACTCGTTGGCTCTAAATCTGATTCAGACTCAATCAACTTCTAAAATTGGTCTGGATAGCCAGAATTTCCATGATCATCGTCTTAGCATCTAGTAATGCTAAACAGGTGTGTTCGTTTTTATAATTGATTTTAAAGCGATCGCTAGGTGAAAATACCGCTTGTTCTTCGATATTACATTTCGCTGCAATATCAGCAATTGATAGTTCTGCAATGCCCATAGGTAAAGTCTATCTAAATCTCATCAATGAAGATTGAATGATTAATAAATTGCCAGATTAAGTAATTATGTATTATATTAGGATTTTTTCTTAATCAGATTTGAGTAATAATACTCAACTGATAAGCTACTCCTATATATTGTTTAATATCATCCCATCTAATAGACCCAATTGCTGCAAAATTTTGTCTCACTTTTCTATGGAGGCTCATCGCTTCGCTCTCGTTCGGAGTTCGGAGTTCGGAGTTCGGAGTTCGGAGTTAGTAGTCACAAATGGTTAATGCTGGGGCAATAGTAAAGAGCGTAAATCTACTACTTCACCGATTACAGCGATCGCTGGTGCCTTAAATTCGGTCGCTGCTACCTGTTCTATGATGGTGGCTAAAGTGCCAATTAGTTCAGTTTGCTCGGGTCTGGTTCCCCAACGAATCAGGGCAATGGGTGTTTCGGGGGTCATTCCCCCTGCTAATAATTGGGGGATAATTCGCGCTAAATTGTGTATTCCCATGTAAATGACGATGGTTTCCGAACCTTGAGCGATCGCTTGCCAATTAACTTCAGGGCGGTATTTTTCCGTGGCTTCGTGTCCCGTGACAAAAGTAACTGATGAATTACAACGACGATGGGTAACAGGGATACCAGCATAGGCAGGAGCAGCAATTCCTGAAGTAATTCCGGGAACAACCTCCACCTCCACCCCTGCTTGCACGAGATCTGCCATCTCTTCCCCGCCTCGACCAAAGACAAAGGGATCACCCCCTTTGAGACGTACCACTACGGCGTTAGTTTCCGCCTTGACTCGCAATAATTCTGTGGTTTCCTCTTGGGCTAAGGAATGACGACCTTTACGTTTGCCAACGTTAATTTTTTCGGCCTGCGTGCCGATAGTCGCCAATATTTCTGGGCTAACCAAGGCATCATAAATTACTACATCTGCATGTTCTAAGAGTGTTTTCCCTTTCACGGTTAGTAGACCAGGATCCCCTGGCCCTGCACCGACTAAATAAACCTTACCGCTATATTTTGTTTGATTCATAGTTATATAGTTATACTTCCTGGGCAATCAATTCTGCCAAAGCTTCCGTCGTACCCAAGGGCTGACCGAGAAATAACTCCACCTGAGGATATTCCTGTTGTAATTTAGCGACTTCTTGAGCGATCGCATCTGTAATTTTGCCAGGGAACAAGAAATAGGGCAGAAGAGCAATTTTCCTAACTCCTAAAGCGATCTGTGTTCTTATTTGTTCAGTCAACTTAGGAGTAGTTGACCAATAGGCGAGATTTGCGTCTAATTGAGCTGCCAAGTTTTGATAGTAAAGCTTACCTACTGGTAATCTAGTTCCATGAGCGATTAAAATGCGCGTTTTTGCAGGCAATTCCGCAAATTTACCTGCTAGCAGCGGTACCATTCCCGAATATTTACCTAAATAGGGCGATAATTTAATAGTTACTTGGTGATTAATTTGGTTTGTAGCTAAGGCGATTTCAGCAGGGATATCTTGCTGTACATGAACTCCTGGAGTCAGAAATAAAGGTACGACCTTAATCTGCCTGATTCCTTGTTGACTGACCTTATGAGCAAAGCTAATTAAATTTTCACTCAAAGATATGGGGGTCAATTCCAAAGCAGCTAGTTCTATTAAAAGAGCCTCAGAAAAATTTGAGGTTGAGACTAGTTCAGACTTAGAATTAAGCAGACTCGCTCCTGAGTAATTTTGCTGAGATAATATATTTATGGATTGATATTTAACATTCAGCAATTGCTTGAGGTTAGCAGCAGCAGCTTGAGTTCGATAGTCTCGACTACCGTGAAAAACCAAGAAATATGCACAGGATGAAATCAAAAAAATTACCGAGAACCTAAAATAATAAATTAACTGAAATACTTATATATTCTGAAAATTATAGCGATTTAAACAGTTGATTCTGTAATCAATGATATATCTTAAATGAAAGTAATAGTGTAAATGCTTTAGTATCAATACTGTCACAACTGTCGCCATAAGCAAAAAAAACAGAGTAGCACCATAACAATAACAATATAGAATTCCCTAACCGAAAATATGTTGAGTAATAACTCTAACGATCAAACCGTCAAAAATTCCTCTTCATCAGCAGCTTCTTCTAGAGATTCCCTAGATGTCAACTTGAGTGAATATTTCATCAAGGTAAAAAGGCGCTGGAAACCAGCTTTAGCAATATTTCTTTTAACTTTGGGAGTCACTGGAGGTCTGAGCTTATTACAGAAAAAAACATATCTAGCAGAAGGAAAACTGCTGTTTAAGAAAAACGCCACGGCCATAGGAGAACTTGGTGAACAAGCATCTACCTTAGAGCCAATTATTAGCGACCAAACTCCACTTAGCACCCAGATTCAGATTCTGGAATCTGAGCCAGTTATCCAACAGGTGATTGATCGTCAAAAGCTTACTGACGACGAAGGCGCTCCCTTGAAACCTGAAGACTTCAGAAAAAAATTAAAGACTGAGATTGTCGGGGGTACGGATGTCGTAGAAATCGGTTATAAGCACCTCAAGCCGAAAGCGGCGGCGGAAGTAGTCAATGCCTTAATGGATATTTATGTTCAGACCCAAATCCGAGGTAATCAGTCTGAACCTGCCGCTGCCAGGGAATTTATTGACAGGGAGTTACCCACTGTCGAGACCAAAGTTAGAGATGCAGAAGCAGAAATTTCTGCTTTTAGAACTGAAAATAACATTGTTGATCTTGCCGAAGAAAAAAAAGGGTTAGTTACCAGTCTCGGCGAGTTAAATCAACAAATATCAACTACGGGTTCGGAACTGCAAGGAATGCAGGCACAAGCGGCCGCGTTACAAGGTCAGCTAGGATTGAGTCTTGAACAGGCTGTTAAAGCTAATCAGCTCGGCTCTTACCCCGAAGTCCAAAGTATTTTGGATCAGCTAGCTAAGACGGAATCTAATCTAGCGCAAGAGCGTCAAAGATTTAATGATAAACATCCTTTAGTTGTTAGTCTCAATGAAAAGAAAAACGACTTAAACCAGCAGCTAAGAAGTTTGATTGCGGTTAATGTTGGAGAAGGAGTTAACGTATCCCAAGGTTTACTGCAAAATAATAACAGTATTAAAGAGAATCAGCTAGAAAAATTCATTAGTATCAAGATTGATGAGTTGAGTCTTCAAAGACAAGTAGCCTCTCTATATCAGTCTCAGCAAGAATATTTGCAACGAGCAAAAGAGTTGCCTCGGCTGGAAAAGAAAGAGCGGGAGTTGGTTCGGGCAGCCGAATCTGCAGGAAAAACTTACGAAACTTTGCTCAACAGCTTACAGGAGGCACAGTTAGCAGAAAATAATGAAAGTGGTAACGCAGATATTGTTGAATATGCTTCCATCCCAGAAAAAGGTAGCTCTGGAAGGACTGTATTGCTAGGGATGGGTCTTATTTTAGGAACATTCCTGGCAAATTTATCAATTATTTTGTTAGAGATGCAGGATCGCTCCATTCAATCTTTAGGGGAAATCAAGAAAAGATTTCCTTATCAAACTGTTGGCATAACTCCTCTAGAACCGCCGAGATATCAGGGTAGAATCGTCACCAGGGATGAACCAGATTCTTTCTCTAGCGAAGTTTATCGGATGATTCAGGCAAACTTGAAGTTTTTGACTAGCGATAAACCCCCTAAAGTAATTTTAATTACTAGCTCTGTCCCCGAAGAAGGGAAATCTACCGTTACAGCCAATTTGGCAGCAGCGATCGCTCAATTAGGACGAAATGTTTTATTAGTTGATGGGGATTTACGCCGTTCTTCTCAGCACACTCTCTGGGGAGTAGACAATAGCAAAGGCTTGAAAGATATTATCTCCGATCATCTCAGCCCAGGATCAGTAATTAAACAACCTATGGCGAAGCTAAACCTGTTGACTAGTGGCATTGTTCATTCTAATCCCTTAGCACTCCTAGATTCTCCTGCAATGAGCGATTTCATTGGTCGCTCTCGCCGAGAATACGACCTAATTTTGATTGATGCACCACCCTTACCCGTTACCGCTGATGTACTAACCATTAGCAAGCTGGTAGATGGTGTTTTGTTTGTTACTAGACCTGGAGTTGTGGAACAAGAAAGCGCCGATTTAGCTCAGGAAACTTTGGCAACCACGGGACAAAAAGTTTTGGGAATGGTGGTTAATGGAGTTAAACCGAATGACTTCGACCGTTATTCTTACCATGGTCGTTATGGCAAGAATTATTTTAGTAAGGGCAATGCCGCACCGCAGGTTGAGAATGATTTCGACAGCAATCAAAGTTTAGTGAATACAGTGACCAGCAATAGCTCTAATGGCAGCGTCAGTAGAGCCAAACTATAAAAACATCGTGTAAGATAATCTCTCAGAAGATCTATTATTGCTGATCACAAAGGCTACTTGGCTTACCTTGCAAATATGACTTTACAACTGCGCGTTTATGTTCCAGAACATCCCTTGATTAAACATTGGCTGTCGGTGGCTCGTGATGTTAACACCCCCTCGGTGTTGTTTAAAAGTGCGATCGCTGAATTGGGGCGATGGCTAGCTTATGAAGCCACTAGAAATTGGTTGCCGACGGTGGAGACAATGGTACAAACTCCCTTGACTCAATGTTCTGGGACTTTTGTTAATCCTAAAGTACCCATAGGGATTGTTCCGGTTCTACGCGCTGGCTTAGTATTAGTGGAGGAAGTCCAAAAAGTTCTACCCGTTGCCTCTGTCTATCATTTAGGTTTAGCCCGCAATGAATCATCTTTGGAACCAAGTTGTTATTTAAATAAGCTTCCTGAAAGCTTTGCTCCTCAAACTAGAATTGTTATTCTCGAACCTATGTTGGCTACGGGAGGATCAATTATGATGGCAATGCAAGAGGTTATTAGTCGCGGGGTGCAGCCCGATTTAGTGCGAATTATTTCCGTGGTGGCAGCGCCTCCTGCTTTAAGACAATTAAGTGAAAACTATCCTGGATTAGAAGTTTATACCGCTATCATTGATGAAGGACTAAATAATAAGGGATATATTGTTCCAGGTTTAGGAGATGCAGGCGATCGCGCTTTTGGGACGTAAAATAAGTAGTTTTAATCTTATCAGTATTATCGAGAAATCTAATCACTATGAGTCAACAAAATAATTTTGGTAGTGGATTTATCTTGGGTTCTATCATTGGGGGGGTAGTAGGAGGTGTGCTAGGCACAATCTTGACTAGTCGCCATGAGCAGCAAATTACTAACCAAGAGGATTCCAGGTTGAAAGATGGCAGTAGAATTTCCCTCAACAGCGAAGAAAGTATTGAGCTAGCCCGTCATGGTTTGGAAGATAAAATTGCTCAGTTGAATTTGGCAATTGACGATGTGCGACAACAGTTAGGGGCAGTTGAGGCTAATTCTGTAGAATCAGAGTAGTGTAATTTGAGCTATGGTTTTTATCTTTTATGAGTATTTTCAATCAAATATTAAGTGCCATCGATAATCCAGAAAAAGAAGCCAGCACTGGTCAACTCGGCTCAATTCTGGATACAGTACAGCAGTTAAGCGGGAACTATCAAGCTAATCCCAGTGCGGTCAACTCAGCAATGTCGATTGTCGGCAACTATACCAGGTCAGCGTTACAGCAACAGCGTAATCAAGGAGGGACTGCCCAAGTAAATCAACTGCTTAATCAGTTTGGCGGTACTCAAGCTAGCCCGCAGATTTTGGCTACCTTGTTCGGCAACTCTCAGCTACAAGAAATGATTTCGCAGATTAGCCGTCGCACTGGCTTAAATTCGGGAACAATTCAGGCAATGCTGCCGATTCTGGTGCCTTTGGTGCTCAATCTGCTGAAAACAGGCAACAATAAGCGGAATATACAGGGAGGCAATCCCGTTCTCAACAGTTTCTTGGATGCTGATGGTGATGGTGATGTCGATCTCAATGATGTGATGAATCTAGCATCTCGCCATTTCGGTCGATAATTGTCTCTGGGAATTATGTATTTGTTTAAGCGATCGCCGAATACTGCTATGCTCAAGTAACAAGTAAGCAAATAGCAAAATGAAGAAATTCTTTTCGGCGGCGATCGCACTCACTCTAGTTCAAATGTTTGCCTCCGTTGCTCAGAGTTCTGAAGTGAAGATTACACCTTTGGGTAGCCATGATGGCGAATTTTGTAAATTTGATCGCGCCTTCATATTTGAAGACCCTGATGGCACACGCTTAGTTTATGATGTAGGGCGAACCGTTGCTGGTGGCGCAGATGAACGCCTAGGAGATATTGATGGGGTGTTATTAAGTCATGTCCATGGAGATCATTTGGGCGATCGCCATATACCTAGGGCTAATGCTGGCGAATGTGGTCAACCAAATATCAATCAGAATGCTACGCCATCATCCAATACAGTCAACATCGCTGTGGCAAAGGACGCGAAAATCGTCGTCGGTAGCGAGATGAACAGTTTTTTGGCCAACAAGGTTGAGCTTGCGGGTGGAAACCCAGAATCGGTGGAACTTGTCCGTTTTGGTGCGGAGGTTGAAGTTGGCGGAGTTAAGATTACCACAGTTCCCGCAGTTCACTCCAACGGATTGAGTGGCGAGTTTATCGAAGGAGAGTTAGGAGAGCAGTTAGAAACTGCTGGTCTGACTGCTTATGTCGGGCCCCCAACTGGTTATGTACTCACATTTACTAATGGACTGGTAGTATATTTGTCTGGTGATACTGGTGTTACCGCAGAACAGGAAACTGTAGTAGAAGATCTTTATAATGCGTCCTTAGTAGTGATCAACATCGGCGACACTTTCACCACAGGGCCTGAAGAAGCTGCATTTGTAATTAATGAATTGATCGAACCTGTGTCTGTTATTCCTTCCCATGCTAACGAAGTGGCTACCGACCAAGGAAAGGTTATTTCTGGCACCAAAACAGATGACTTTATCAACGCGACCAATTTTCCTGTATACCTTCCTTTAAGTGGAGAAACGATGGAATTTAATGGTTTAGGAGAATGTGTCACTGGTTGTCAAGGTGTACCATTGCCAAAGTAATTAACTGGACTTTGGGTAAAGAGAGTTAATTTATCTTTTTGAGAGAGAAGACTTTCAATAAAATTGGGGGATGAATCAAACTTTACTAATGATGATCATGAGATTCAAAAGTTATATTTTGAGTGTCATAATAAACTTCGTAATTAATTTGTAAACTAGGAATATTCAGATCTTTAATTAATTTCTCTAAAATCAATTTGTCTGTAGCTAGCTGTATGTATATTTTTTGATCTCGTACTATCATAGGACAATGATGATTGCCTAAAACATGACCTAATTTTACTAATTTAGTAGCAGAAATATTACTCTCTAGAGAAGATAAATCCAACACCATTAATTCTTGTTCTTGCAGATTAATTAATACCAACTTACCTGAATCAGTTTTAAATAAATCTCCTGATTGTAACGAGCGATCGCGACTTTTAATAATACCAATCGCCACATTGGAATCAGTGTGAGCATGAATTCTACCTTTATGGCGATCGCTTTCTTGTAAAGTTACTTCCAGGCAAGTTTCTATCTTGACTAATTTAGCTAAATCAGAATTACGATTAATATTTCCCATGTATGTTTGAGCTATTTCAGTCATTTGAAAGATCACTAATAAGTTCTATTACTACTGCTTTTAAAGATTGCAATTCGCCTTCTGGATCAAGAATCGTCCAGACGGTATTAAGATCGACCTGCCAGTAAATCAGATAAGCTCTGAATGAAACGAATGAGATCGATAATGGATTGTTCTGGTGCAACATCGATCAGAAAGATACAATCTACTTACAGGCGATCGCCTAGTAGAATAATGGGATAATTAAAATGGAAAGGAAGTCTCCCGACTGCAAATCTAAAAGACTTCCTCAAGTTAAAAACTTAATTTCAGTATATCAATGACCAGTAATAACGGAAATAATAGTGATCGTCTAGAAAGAATTGAGGCAATTGTAGAGTCTAATTCTCGTGCCATTCAAGCCATGATGGAACAACGAGCTACAGATAGGCTCAAGGGAGAAGAGGAAAAAGCCCAACACGAAGAAAGAATGAGGCGATTAGAAGAAACTGTAATCAGATTGGATGATACGGTAGCCAGGCTAACCAGAATAGAAGAAGCACAGAACAGAATGTTAGCCAGTATGGACGAGGATCGTCCGACGATCTTGCGAAAATTAACGGCAATCGAAAACAAAGTTGATACTCTGCTCGAACGAAACCAGTAATTATA
>CBDUCX010000166.1:0-11945 GCA_965365755.1 uncultured Pleurocapsa sp. | reverse complement strand
TTCTACTGTATTCCAACCACCAGCAGCAGAATCTAACAGTACGTCTACTAAGTGATCGTCTAAAAGGTTAACCTCATCTACGTAGAGAATGCCACGATTAGCTTTTGCTAGTAATCCAGGTTCAAAGGCTTTAACCCCTTCAGACAGAGCTTTCTCGATGTCAATTGTGCCACATACTCGGTCTTCTGTTGCTCCCAGAGGGAGATCGACCATCTGAACTTTCTTTTTGACGGTTTTGATTGCTTCTCCTCGTTCTAGCTTCTGCTTTACTTCATCACTCATTAAATCGGGATCTTTAGGATCGCTATTGAAAGGGTCTCCTTCTACTACCTCAATTTCTGGTAAGAGATCAGCTAAAGCGCGAATGGTGGTCGATTTCCCCGTACCGCGATCGCCCATGATCATCACTCCGCCAATTTTAGGATCAATTACGTTGAGCAAAAGAGCTAGTTTCATCTCTTCTTGTCCCACAATAGCCGTGAAGGGAAAAACCTGGCGACGAGTTTTAGCAGGTGCTTGGAGTGTTGCAGTCATATTAATCTTGTTATATCGAACAGGTAGGAATTTCGGGGTTAACCGTTAGTTTTTTATTAATAAACGTATTTCATTGTGCCATGTTTCTGGGTTTCTAAGCTATGGCAATTTTGGCGTTATTAAGTAAAGATATAATCAAACATATGACCCCCACAGTTCCCGTCGTTGCTAAAGGAACAAAGATTTTTCGCCCCAAAACTAGTTCTATTCATGACTGACTTAGAAAGACTCATAGAATCTAATGCCAAGGCAATTGCAGCACTCACTTCGGATATAGCTGAGTTGAAACGCGATAAGCCTACGGCATGACTTCGTTACGCGATACTATGTATCAATTGATGCGAGATTTAAGTCAGAATCAAAGCCGTATTTACGATGTTATGCAGAATCTAGACAACAGACAAAACCAGTTAACTAATCAACAACAGCAACTAATTGAAATTCTCAAAAAAATATCTGACTAGCTGCTGATAGCTCCATTTTGTCTTCAGGCGATCGCCAATTAGAAAAAGATCTACACAGTAAGCTTAATTTGGACTTGTGGTCAGACTCGCAGATGCGATCTCGTTTTCCCAGTCAAACCTTGTAAATTTAATTTAGCCTGTTCAAGATCATAAGGAAAAGGTCTAGCAACTGGTTGATAATCCCTGACGGTTGGCTCCCCATGACGCAAAACTGCATTGACCAACAAACAATCTTGAGCACTCAAATTTATCGAACCGTGTAATACTCCTCTGGGAATAGTCACCACTTGGGGAATATCTTCACTTAGAGGAATATATTGATAGGCGCGATTATATAAAACCACCAGCACAAAACTCCCTCTAACTACTAGTAGCTGATCAGTCTGATGTTTATGTACAAATAGATCGTCGATACTATTAGCAGGCACTTTCACCACCATTGTCTCATCACTAGATTGAGGCGCATAAAATTCTGCCATCCCTCCCTGAATAGATTCAATTGTCTTTATCGTTACCCCTCGAATTAGTCCCATGATTTTCAGTACTTATATTTATTCTGTCAAAAATAGTTTGTGTTACGTAAATAAAAATTACGAATATTGATCATTATGGCAAAAAAATCTTGACAAAATACACTACTTAGTATCCAATTACACTTTTTAAGTAATCTTTTTTGACAAAAGTAACAAAGCATACAATTAATTAATTAATTAGCTAATCAAATGCAATGAGTAACGAGCAATTTACTCCTCAGTCTACTGAAGACGGTTCCTATACTTTCTTTTCGGAGAGATTTCAGGAAGCTTTTCACTCTTCTTTTGGTGCCAAACAGGAAGCAGAGGTGAGATATATTGAACCTTGCTTAATTAAGCAGCTAGCGCAACAACAATCTATTATTCGTATCTTAGATGTTTGCTACGGCTTAGGTTACAACAGTGCCGCAGCATTAGAGGCAATTTGGTCGGTTAATCCTCAATGTCAAGTAGAGTTGATTGCTTTAGAAATAACTGCGGATATTCCTCAACAAGCAGTAAAGCATAATCTTTTGGCGCAGTGGAAATGCCCTATTCCAGAGTTGTTAGCTGAATTATCAAATAAATCTGAAGTTATCAGCGAATTATTAACAGCCAAACTATTATTAGGTGATGCTAGGCAAACAATTCAGACGGTAATTAAACAAAGTTGGCAAGCTGATGCGATCTTTCTCGATCCTTTTTCTCCGCCGAAATGCCCTCAACTGTGGACTGTTGAATTTATTGAGCTAGTAGCTCAATGCCTGTTGCCTAAAGCAAGATTAGCCACCTACTCTTGTTCCGCAGCGGTTCGTACTGCCTTATCTAGTGCTGGGTTAAATATTGGCTCAATCACGGGTGCTGGTCGTAAGTCTCCAGGTACTATTGCTACTTTGGAGTATAGAAGTTTACCCCCACTGTCCATTAGAGAAGAGGAGCATTTACAAACCCGTGCTGCAATTCCCTACCGCGATCGCACTTTGCAAGATACATCAGAACAAATGATCTATAATCGACAACAGGAGCAACAAGCTAGTGATTTAGAATCAACTTCTCAATGGCGTAAACGCTGGAGAAAGTCAGAAATTTAGCCTATGTCATCGCGTAAGTTTAGTTAAGTATGATTGTCGTGATCGGGATTTAAATTTAGTTAAATGCAGTGCAAACTAAGTACTATGCCCGATCTCAAACCAAAAATTAACATTCATAATATGAATCAAGGACAATTTTTCAAGGACAATTTTAAAAAACTTTGTATCAATTTTGTCGTTTTAACAAAAAATTCGGGTTAGGCTGAGAGCATCGGCTACAAAATCTGAATTTTATCTTAAACTTCTGTGATTCAAGGTTCAAGTAGTATCACTTGATAAATATTTATCTATATCTATATTAAAAAATTTTCATCCTTCGAGAAAAATAATGAAAGAAGTCAGCGAATTTCCACTAGCTACTATGATAGGTTCTTCTGTGAGCAATAACTCTAATTTGACCACTGCTAGAATTTTAATTGTTGATGAAAATCCTCTAAGTCGCATGACAGCATCTGATCTTCTGTCTTTAGATGATTATGAAGTGAGTGAATTAGATGGTATGGAGCCGATATTTGAAGGCATTATAGAGCGACAGCCAGATCTGATCTTACTTGATGCCATGATCAGACAGATAGATAGCTTTACCCTGTGTCGCCGATTGAAGGAAAATTACCTTACTGCCAATATACCGATTGTTTTTACGACTTTAACCGACAGTAGGCAAGAGCGAATCAAAGCGATGGAAGCTGGTGGAAGTGATGTTTTAGTCAAACCCCTCAATCGTATTGAACTATCCACCAGGGTCAAATCTCTGATTAACCAAAAACGCCTCAACGATGGACTAAATCAAACCGAACAAGTATTATTCACCATTGCCAAAGCAGTAGATAATCGGTCTGTTACCAAGGGTGGTAGCATGCGTGTTGCTTCTCTAGTCAGGTCTTTTGGGCAATATCTTGGTTTGAGTGCCACAGAAATTGAGGATCTGGCTTTTGGTGCCCATCTTCATGATCTGGGAACGATCGCTATTCCTGATGCAGTTATGCTCAAAACAGGAGAGTTGACTGCTGAGGAAAGAGAATTGATTCGGCAGCATGTTTTAGTCGGCGAAGAGATTTGTCAATCACTGCGTAATCGTAGCGGTGTTTTGCCTATTGTTCGTCATCATCATGAAAAGTGGGATGGTACTGGTTATCCCGATGGCTTATCTGGGGAGGAAATACCCTATTTAGCGCAAATATTTCAGGTGATTGATATCTATGATGCTCTGACGAGCGATCGCCCTCATAAGAGAGCTTATAGTCCCAGTGAAGCAATAGAAATCATGCATGAAGAAACGCGAAAAGGCTGGCGTAACCCTGAGCTTATTGAGCAGTTTACAACCTTTATTCGTTCACAACAACAGTAACTAGAACGGAATAAAGATGAATAAGTCTCCCTCGGTACCAGAGGAACTAATCAAGATTAAGGCACAGAAGTTCTGGCAAAAACGTCAGGGGAAAGAAAGATATGGAACTCCTGAAGATTCTCGGATAGATGCGAGGCAGTATTTAGAAAATCATCAGGCACGCTAATCTCCAAGAAGTCTACCTGGGGTACGTAAAAGACCTAACTCCTAAACAAATTAAATCAACCTGTTTTTGGGACAAAGCAATCTATGAAGGTGAATGGAATTATGACAAGAAAACTTTTGTCGCTATTGAACCTAATAATACAAACTTCATTGAGGAGTTAAAGAAGGATAAATCATCAGACCCAACAGAAAAACCTGATTGTAGTTTCTGGAAAAAATAGTAAATCAACAAAATACAGATTTGGGAGAATTAGGATATCAAAAATAACAATCTGTAAAGAATTGAGCAGGAAAAGAATTACCAACGCCAAATACATTTAACGTAGACTACTAGACGATTAAAATTTTAGACAATCATCAATATAGTTAGTTATGTTATTACTGCTATATTTCCCAGTCTACTATAATTCTTTTATTGCTCATAACTAATACCATTATGCAAATTTTTTCTCAGCAAGCCTGGAGAGAGATGCGTCAAACCCCTCAAACAGAAGAAGATACACGCACTAAAATCTTACAGGCAGCACTGCGACTATTTGCAAAACGGGGCTATGATGGCACAACTACCAAAGACTTAGCTAAATCGGCAGGGGTAGCTGAAGGAACTTTATTTCGTCATTTCACCAGCAAAAAAGCCATTCTCATCGAGGTTGCTACCGCAGGATGGGTTGATATTCTAACTGATTTACTGACGGAGCTGAGTGAAATGGGCAGCTATAAAGCAGTATCTCAAGTTATGCGTCGTCGAATGCTAAATATACGCCAAAATGGCGATTTAATGCGAGTTTGTTTTGTTGAGGCTCAATATCATCCTGAATTAAAGGAAAGTATTCAAACGGAAGTAATTAGTAAAATGACTGATGTGGCAGAAGCTTTTTTTGAAACTGCCATGGAAAAAGGAATTTACCGTCAAATGAATCCTAAAATTGTCGCGAAAGTATTTTTAGGTATTTTTGCGATATCTGGGTTCTCGGAACAAACTATTATTGATCCTGAAGCGTCACCCCAAGCTATGCAGGAAATGGCAGAAGGAATTTCTGATATCTTTCTTAGAGGAGTCTTGAGCAATGAGCAGTTACCAACTAACAATTAACAATTAACAACTAAATAACAGAGACAAGTGGTAGGGTGGGCAGGAAGAAGAATTATGCGTTTAATTGGTAATGTACTACTAATGCCCACCAATCAATAATCAGTAATCATCTACCAGTGACTATTGTTAAAAAATCTCCCATAGGAGTTAGAAAATATCGACCAAATCTTTGGTTTGAAAAATTGATGGCTTTGCTAGCTGTAATCAATTTGATCGTTGTGACTTTTGATCTCACTTATGTTCCTTTGCGAGATTTTTGGTTATCTGGTCAAGTTACAGTAGGCAGAATTAATACTGCATACATTGAGTTCCAAGGAATAAAACTAGATCTACTGCCAGATAATATTTCCCAGTTGGTCACTCAATATGATGTGATCAAAGGTATAGAACCCAATCGAGATGCGGAGGAGTATTTAGATAAGGTAGAACAGTTGGAGCAGGAATTGACAGTGAATGGAGTCGATTCTCCCACAGCTAAAGCTCTTTTAGGAGACTTACGCCGTCGCAGTATTGAAATAATCCAAACCGATGGCTTTTCTCAGGCAAATAAAACAGGTAATTTGGAGAGGATCAAAAACAAAATGCGATCGCATCTTCCCAATGAAGATAACTCAGCGAAGATAGCATTTTGGCGATTTTGGACTGCCGCACACTTCTCAGAGCAGACAGCTGAGGAACTAGCTTTTTTTAAGACTGAGATCCAACCCTTAGTTGAGACAAACTATTATCGTGTCGTTGGTGAAAATGGAGGCTATGTTGATTACTTTGGTTTAATTGACTTCCCCTTCGGCGTAATTTTTGCTCTAGAATTTTTGGGACGAAGTTGGTTTATTAGTCGCCGACGAGTGGGAATAAGTTGGTTAGATGCAATGCTCTGGCGTTGGTACGATATATTCTTCTTACTTCCTTTCTGGCGCTGGCTGAGAGTTATACCTGTTACGGCTAGATTGAGTCAGGCGCAGATTATTAATCTCAATTCGATTCAGAAGCAAATTAGTCAAGGTTTAGTGGCGGGAATTGCCGAAGATGTGACTGAGGTAGTGATTATTCGCCTAATTAATCAAATTCAGGTTTCAGTACGCAATGGCGATATTAGTAGATTACTCTCGCAACAAACTACTAACCCCTATATTGATCTTAATGACACCAACGAAATTGCCGAACTCGTGAGAATTTTAGCTAAGGTATTGGCAGATCGCGTATTACCTGCAATTCAACCAGAAGCGGAAACTTTACTTCAATATAGTATCGATAAAGCCTTGAAGCAGAGTTTTGCTTATCGAGGAATTAAGCTCTTACCAGGAGGCGATCGCACCATTGCCACCCTCAGTCGTCAAATAGTATCCCAAAGCTATAGTGCCTTTAGCGGCACGCTTCAAGCAGCTTTAGCAGAGGATGAGCAATTTGATCATTTATTAGAAAGTTTGATGAGTAATATCGGTAAATCAATTTCGAGTGAGTTACAGGCACAGCAAAGTATGAACAAAATTGAGCTTTTATTAGTTGATTTACTAGAAGAAATTAAAATCAACTACGTCGAACGTCTCTCTCAAGAAGATATTGAGGACATCTTGGAACAAACTCGTAGTCTCCGCAAAGTTGTTTAGGAAACTTATTACTTATTACTTATTACTTATTACTTATTACTCACGAGCTATTAACTAAACTTGTCTTAATCAGCTAACGTACTGCGATACTAGGCGATAGAGTGCTCAATTACAGTTTGAGTATGTTTTTGAGCTAGAGTCGTTAGTTCTGTTGACTTAATTGGTTTACTGATAAAATCTGATACTCCAGCCATTTTTGCTCGAACCAGATCAATCATATTTTCTTGCTCACGAGCAATAATAATAGGGATATTTTTGCAGTCTGGCATTTTTCTAATTTGAGCACATAATTCATAACCATTGGCATCAGGCATTATGGCGTTGAGGAAGAGCAAATTAGGTTTATTTTCTAACAAGACAACCAAAGTCTTGGCAGCATCGTTTACGAGAATGATCCGATAGCCTAAAGGATTCAAAATTTGGGCTACTTTTTGGCAGACGTGAGGATTGTTATCAACGTAAATAATTAGTGGTAGTTCTTGCTCGATAATCTTTCTGGTTC
The DNA here is from genome assembly GCA_965365755.1 of uncultured Pleurocapsa sp. GTDB lineage: Bacteria > Cyanobacteriota > Cyanobacteriia > Cyanobacteriales > Xenococcaceae > Waterburya. Next base: position 4,629 of record CBDUCX010000166.1, on the reverse strand, counting down.
TAGCAATATTGTTCTGTGGAGAAGAATTACTACTGGGAGTAAAGTATAGATTAGCTAAAGGTTGATCTGGAACTTGCTGCATCACAATTACTCTACTTTTGATGTGGGGATAAAATGAGCAAGCTACCTGTAAAAGATCTTTTTGAGAAGCGATCGCTAAATCTCTCAGAGTTTTTTTGCCGTTGATATAAATAAATAACTGCTGGTATGTATCTGAATCTACAGCTTTCTTCAGCTTGTTAATATCTTTGATGACAGGAGCAAAATTCGGTGAAAAATTAGCCAGATTAGTTGCTTGCCAATCAACAATAAAAGATTCAATATGACCAATCATTTTCTTGTAATCAATGTGGGCAATTGGTTGTTTAAATAAAGAACTCCTTAAAATAGCACCCATTCTATTTCCTTTGGTTTCAAAGATTACTTTAACGTGACTGACATGCTTCTCCGCCAAGAAACAATCAAATATGACTTCTTGGATTAATTCTTGAACAATTTCTTTGACCTGAACTGCGCTAATTTGTTGTCTTTGATATAAAACCGCGAGCAGCAAATACTCCCATAGTTCGGAAATCTCTTGTTCTCTTAACCGAGTGTCTTGACAGTTAATTTCTGGACAAATTTGATTAGTTAAGCGATATAATCGTCGGAAACGATGGATACTACTGCTTGCCCAAATTAAATGACCTTTTTTAAAATAGAAACTCCAACTATCTTCATTATTCGTGGACACATAAATCTTACAGCTTTGCTTTAGTTCGACAGCATTTTGGAATTGCAATTTAATTTTTTTAACTTGGTCTTTGTTGGCTTTCATGTTCAGAATAAATTGTAAAGTATGCTGGTTGAAGCACATCAATATCCACGCTGATTTTAACAAGAAAAAAAACTGATGAAAGCAGTATAATTACTATGATTTTATTCAAACTAGTTGATCAAAAGATTCATCAGTCATAAGATAATTTTATTGTTGATGAAGATTATTGATGAGGCAAGCTATTACAGCAAAACTAAAACTGAAGTTGTCTGACAGCCAAAAACAATTGGTTAGACAGATTATTAGTTACTTTGAATTTAGATGTACCAGAATTAAAACCCGAAGATATCAAACAGGTAAAAGGGATAGATGTCGGACAGCGTTATTTGGCTGTTAAAACTAACATCTCTAACCAAACAAAATTCTTTTCTGGAAAACAAGTTAAGCACAGAGCTAACGAATACCACAAAGCCAGAAAAACATTACAGCAGAAAGGCACTCGTTCAGCAAAAAGAAGGTTAATTTCTTGGTCTGGAAGAGAAAGACGGTTCACTGCTGCTGTTAATCATTCGATTAGCGCGCGTATAGTTGCTCCTAATACTTTAATCGGGCTAGAAAACCTCAAGCATATTCGCGCGTCGACTAATCGCATTTGAACGTATTCTCCAGGCAATTCAAATTACGCTCGGAGTATATTAATTTGGTCGCTTTGATCATCTTTAATAACAACTTTGACAAGGCATCCCAAGCTGATGTAGTCTACAATAGACTAAAACAACAAAACTGTTGTTTTAGTATCTAATTTCATACGGTTCTCTTCGGCTTATAGCTTATCCTACCTGAGTTTGAGAGCTTTTAAAACCATAACCAAGAATTGTTTATTTAACAAACAATGAGCGAAACAATTTTATCAGTACGTAATTTAACTGCCAACGTAGACGGTATCCCGATCCTTAAGGGTGTCAATCTAGAAATAAAAGCGGGGGAAGTCCACGCTATTATGGGGCGTAACGGCTCAGGTAAAAGTACCCTGTCCAAAATTATTGCAGGACATCCAGACTATGAAATCACTGGTGGAGAAATCATCTATCAGGGTCAGAATATTATCGATCTAGAACCTGATGAAAGAGCTAATAGTGGAATTTTCTTGGCTTTTCAGTATCCCCTAGCAATTCCTGGGGTGAGCAATTTAGACTTTATGCGAGTGGCTTACAATGCCAAGCGCAAGTATCAGGGTTTGGAAGAGGTTGATACCTTCGATTTTGAAGACTTGATTGAAGAAAAGCTAGAGATAGTTAAAATGAAGTCGAGCTTTTTAGAAAGAAGTCTTAATGAAGGGTTTTCTGGTGGCGAGAAAAAGCGCAACGAAATTCTCCAGATGGCATTATTAGATCCTACTTTAACTATTTTGGATGAGATTGATTCAGGTTTGGATATTGATGCTCTGAGAATTGTTTCTGATGGTGTAAACCAATTAAAAACCCCTGAAAAAGGCTATTTGCTAATTACTCACTACCAGCGTTTACTAGACTATATCGAGCCAGATTTGGTTCATGTCATGCAAGATGGCAAAATTGCTACCACTGGTGGTAAAGAACTTGCTTTAGAATTGGAATCTCGCGGTTACGACTTTTTGGATGATAAATCTGCTGCGGAGGTAGGAGTCTAATGGCAGTACAAATTCCTTGGGTAACTATTTCTAAAGTTGAGCAAAAGGCTGTAGTAGAAGATGTCTTCTTCACAGGTTTACTAGAACAATGTCCAGTAAATGAATCAGCACCTAAATGGTTAACAGATATTCGTCAGCAATCTAAAAACTGGTTATCTCGTTTATCCGTACCTACTCGCAAAGATGAAGATTGGCGTTTTATCGATTTATCATCTCTGACAGCAACAAAATTTGTTACTGTACAAAATCCAGAGGTGAAAAGCTATTCACCCTTACCCGAAACGAAAAACAGTCTTTTAGTGTATGTCAATGGGATCTATGATCCCAAGCTATCCGATGTATCTGGATTACCTGAAGGAATTTATGTCGGTAATTTAGCTAATTTACCACCAGACTACGATGTAGCAAAATACTTTGCCAGACAACCAGGTGTAGATGCCTTCACTGCTTTAAATACCGCAGGTGGTAATGATCTAGCGATAGTTTGGGCGAGTAAAAATCTAGTGGTAGAAACCCCCATACAGTTGATCTTTATTGCTGAGGGGGAATCCTCAACTAGCTTTGCTCAACCCCGCACTTTAATCGTAGGGGAAATGGGATCTAGTATTTCTCTGGTAGAGCAATATATTGGTACAGGAGAATACTTTACCAACGCCGTTACAGAAGTGTTTCTCCAAAGTAATTCAAGAGTAAACCATACCCGTATCCAGCAGGAATCGGCAGCCAGCTATCACATCGGCAAAACCGCCGTCTCTCAAGAGCGTGACAGCCACTACACTATCAATGAAATTAACTTAGGGGCAAAACTCTTGCGTCATAACCCTGAAATATGTCAGCAGGGGGAACAGACCGAAACTAATCTCAATGGTTTAACGGTAGCCACAGAAGAGCAAACTTCCGACACCCACAGTATTGTCGCCCTGAGTAAACCTCACGGCACTACTCATCAGTTACATAAATGTATTGTGAGCGATCGCGCCCATACAGTCTTTAACGGAAAAGTATTCGTACCTAAAGAAGCTCAGTTAACGGACGCAACACAGCTAAATCGCAACCTGATGCTTTCCTCTAAAGCCAGAGTTGACACCAAGCCAGAATTACAAATCACTGCCGATAACGTTAAGTGCGCCCATGGTGCTACAGTAAGTCAATTAGAAGCAGAGGAAATTTTCTACCTGCGTAGTCGAGGTTTGAGCGAAGCCGATGCCAACCAATTATTAATCGATGCCTTTGCTGCCGAGATTATTGATCGCATCCCCTTAGAATCCTTGAGAAGTATCATTACCCAGACTATTGAGCAGAAAGTAAAGTATTAATCGGTAATAAACAACATGACTTTTATCCAAGAGAAGACATTAGGCGATCGCGTTAGAGAGGATTTTCCGATCCTGCATCAAAAAGTTAACGATAATCCCCTAATTTACTTTGATAGTGCTGCCTCTTCCCAAAAGCCCCAGGCGGTACTGGATGTCTTGCAACATTATTATCAAAGAGATAACGCTAATGTTCACCGTGGCGCACATACCCTTAGTGGCAGGGCTACAGATGCTTATGAAGGTGCTAGGGATAAAGTTGCTCAGTTTATTAATGCTGCTTCCCGTGATGAGATCGTCTATACTCGCAATGCCAGCGAAGCGATTAACTTGGTGGCATACAGTTGGGGTTTAGCTAATCTCCAACCAGGAGATGAAATTATTCTCTCAGTCATGGAACACCATAGCAATATTGTTCCTTGGCAACTGATCGCCCAAAAGACTGGTGCGGTAATTAAGTACGTTCAACTAACTCCCAACGAAGAGTTTGATTTTGCACAGTACAAATCCCTCTTATCAGCTAAAACCAAACTGGTATCTGTGGTTCATGTTTCTAACACCCTGGGTGTGATCAACCCCGTAACCGAGATTATTCAGGAAGCTCACAAATACGGTGCCAAAGTATTAATTGATGCCTGCCAGAGTGTCCCCCATATGCCCATCGATGTTCAAGAGATGGATTGCGACTGGTTGGTAGCGTCAGGACATAAAATGTGTGCTACCACGGGGATTGGTTTTCTCTATGGCAAAAAAGATATTTTATTGGCAATGCCTCCCTTTATGGGTGGTGGCGAGATGATTGATGAGGTATTTCTCGATCATTCCACCTACGGCGACTTACCCCACAAATTTGAAGCGGGAACTCCTGCTATCGGAGAAGCGATCGCCCT
>CBDUCX010000165.1:0-11966 GCA_965365755.1 uncultured Pleurocapsa sp. | reverse complement strand
TCCTTTTGTCTCTAGCTACGGTTACCATATTTGGCTCAAAGCACGCACTAAAGAAAAACCTGGAGTTTATGACCGCTCTTCCTCACAACCTTTTTTAGCTCAGGATACCTTTTATTTAGATGGTGCATCTAATCAGCGAGTCTATATTATTCCTGACCAAGATTTAGTTATTGTTCGTGTTGGTGAAAGACCTAAACAATGGGACGATTCGGTGATTCCTAATACTCTAGTTAAGAGTTTGTTAAGCAAGTATGACAAAAAATAGCAGACTTCTGACATAAGTCTCCAAAACTGTACAATGAATCATCAAAATTTAAATATAATTTAATTTTCTAGACATAAAATCTTCACTACGCTTTTATCTTTCTATGTTTCCGCATTAACTTTCATTATTTGATTTTTGCAAGTTAACAGGTACTTAAATTGAGACTTTTGAACTCTAGGCTTCTTGCAGCAAGAGTATTTAGTGCTCAAAATAAATGCAATAAATGCATAATGCCTCACAACACCTATTATCAACTTGGCTGTTAATAAGTGTCAGCTGTATGAACGTACACTAATTTTTTACCAGTTAGCTATAGGATAATAAGTGATTTGATTATTACTTAATAATATTTAAGGCTTTTAAACATTGGAAAAGGGGGATTATTCCCTTAGTTTTATAGGTTGAATCATAGATAATAAAGCAAAGCCTATTCAAGAACTATCTTATTATTTTGAATGCAAACTAGTCTAGATGAAAGAGATTAATTCAGTTGACAACCTAGATTTATATGAATCAGTAATCCCTAGAAAAGCTGAAGAAAAAGATTTTTTAATTCGTGTTATTTATCAAATATATTCATTTGCTTTGTACTTAGATCAATACAGGTCAGCACTAAAAAATATTTATTTACCGTTTGCCTATTTGGAAAAAGTAAAGCGTAGAGGAGAAAACTATACAGGAAAAGTAATTTTATGGGATGATCTTCCCATACTTTTATTGGCGTTCTCTTGGCAAGCAACCGACTCCATTTTACATGGCATTAGCATTGTATTTTTATTAATTTCTTTCTGGTGTATCTATGAGTTGGGCTATTACGAAAACGACTATGTTGCAGAAAAGTATGAATCAAAGCCAAAACTTTCTCTTAGTTATTATGCACATAAGCAGATGATGACCACTGGTTATCCCTGGCTTTGGTCTTTGGTCTTTGGTCTAATCGGCATAGTTTTATTAGAGCAAACCCAATTTTTTTACTTGCCATTTTCAAGTTTATTAATAGAGCAAAAGATTAATTTTTTAAATCCCACAATATTAGCTTTATTATCTTGGATTGTATTTTTACTCTGTACGAGATGCTGTTTTCTAGTTTACAACTACGTTAATAAAAAAACTAGAACCTGGTTCTATATTGTATTGCAGTCATTCCGTTACTATGGCTTTTTGTCGGTAACAATAACCAATGTAATCGGGATAAGTTTGTTGTCCAGTCATTTACTTTCACGTAGCCTACTGTATATAGTATATCGATATTCTGGAGGCAATACTAACAACTGGCCACGAGAAATACCCGAAAAATTTTTACGCTTTTTTATCTTCATATTTACACTAATAAGTATCTGTTTTGGCAGTCAAAGTTTAGAAGTATGGCAAAGCTGGCAAACGTGGACTATTGTTACTTGGTGTGTAATTCAAGGTCAAGGTCAAGTTAGAAGAATACTGTCTCAAGTTAAGTTAGTAACTGAAGATGGTTCTAATTAAAGAAGACAGTGAGTTAGTATGGGTGCTTCTGTAGTCCACGATTTTTCGGATTAATGACCAGAGCGATCTCAAAATGAAAGACACTCAAAACAATCAGATTCAAGTGCTTGAGCCAGATGTGGCGCTTTCTGCGATCGCCAATGCTACGAAAAGCACCCCGATAATCCTCGATTTTGACGAGACGTTACTCTTAAGAAACTCTACGGCTGAATATATAAATAGTTTACGTCCCCGTCTGCTGGGCTTTGGGTTGATCATGCTCTTGAAGATACTTCGACCTTGGGTTTGGCTACCAAGACCATTTAGAGGTAATAAGACTAGAGATTGGTTTTTAGTTACTATTCCGACAATTTTGTTGCCCTGGACGCTTGTACTATGGAAAAGATCAGCCAAAAAACTAGCCCAAGACTATAGCAATAAGGAATTAATCACTGGGGTAGAGGGCAATACTGAGGCTCAAATTATTGTCGCCAGCTTAGGCTTTAACTTTGTGATCAATCCGATACTGGAACACATCCCGATGAGATGCGATCGCTTAGTCGGCTGTAGATTCTGGCAAGGGGCAAGCGATCGCCATAAGGGTAAACTGATCATGATACAAGAAGTGTTATCAGAGTCAGAAATTAAATCAGCGATTCTAGTAACCGACTCCGAAGACGATTTACCTTTATTGCAAGTTGTCGCGCAACCTTATTTTGTATTGTGGTCTTTAGCTAAATATGTAGACCCGTTTAAAGATTTCTGGCTTTATACTTTGATGAAGAAATTAAAACCATAGAAATTGCTAACGACTAACAACTAACAGCTTATGATCAAAACAATGGTATCTTCAACTCAACACCTTAAACTTAACCAAGTAAATGAGTCCTACTAGAGCGGTATTATGTGGATATTATGGCATGGGTAATGCAGGAGACGAAGCATTATTATTGTCCTTACTGCAAATGCTGCCGAAATCCGTTGAGCCAATTGTCTTATCGGGTGATCCTCAAACGACGAAGAAAAGCTATGGAGTTGTAGCCTGTCACCGCAAATCCACCTTTGCTTTGCTTAAAGTTTTGCAACAGTCTGATGTCTTTATCTGGGGTGGTGGTAGTTTAATGCAGGATTCTACTAGTCTTGCTAGTGCAATTTACTATGCAGGTTTGATGGCTCTAGCACAACAAAGAGGCTTAAAAACGATCGCCTGGGCGCAAGGTATTGGTCCCTTAAACAAGTCCATTACTCGTTGGTTAACTAAACAGGTATTACTCGGCTGTGATGCTGTGAGCGTCAGGGATACCGCCTCTGAGTCCTTGTTAAGAAACTGGCAAATTGAGCCGATAATCGCCCCCGATCCTGTGTGGGCACTACAAAGCGCTCCTGCACCAGAGTTACCAGATACCGACAAACCGCTAGTAGCAGTAGTACTGCGATCGCATCCTTTACTAACAGCAGCTCGTTTAACAATTCTAGTTCGAGCTATCCAAGACTTTCAGACACAAAGCGATAGTTATATTTTACTTGTTCCTTTTCAACCTGCTCAAGATAGGGCGATCGCTGAAAAAATCGCTGCTCAATTAGAACAAAACTACTGTGTGATGTCAATTCCTCATCCCCAGGAATTAAAAGGATTATTTAAGCATGTCAAAATGGCGATCGGCATGCGTTTACATAGCTTAATCATGGCAGCAGCGGAAGGATGCAACTGTTTTGCCCTCAGTTATGATCCCAAAGTCAGCCAACTAATGTCTGAAATTAACTTACCAGGTTATGAGTTAGCAAATTTACCCCAAGATCCTCAAATCATTAGCAGTGCTTGGCTAGAACAGTATCATCAGCAACCAGCTTTAGCGCAAATTCAGATTCAGTCATTAATAGATCGAGCCTTAATTCATCAACAACTATTAAGAAAAGTGATTATTAATAGTTAACAAACCTTGGCATTTTTTGGTGCAACGTATAAGCTATATCTAACCAAATCTAAAGCCAAGTAAAAATAAATATAAATAATTGTCAGCATAATTTTATATCTATACTGAATCTAATAAATCAATATTATCACGATTGCATCAATAACAATTGATACTTACCCTTTTACGAGAAATTACGTAAATATTTCCTATTTTGTTATTGCTATATTCTGACTAACCAAAGATTTCAATACTTATGAGCGAATCCAACCAGAATAATACTTCTTTCGATTCAGAATCGGACTGGGATAATCAAGGTGATCCCTCTATCAGCGGGATAGATGATCCCACAGAGTCCAAAAACAAGTTAACAGAAATAGATAGTGAATCTGTGAGTGAAAATGATAGTTTATTACCAGAGAATATTGTTAACTCGGTAGGTTCTCAGGGAACAGAATGTCCTTCAACGAAGAATTCAGCATCATCGACGCAAAAAATGAACTGGCAAAAAATTGCCCATAAATTGCGGGAATATAACCGCAAGCTGATCAAAAAAGTATTTCGCCTCGAACAAGAATTGGCGGAAATCGACAACAAGTTTAATAAGTACGTAGAAAAGTCTCAGAATAGCGATTTATTACTGGCACAGCAAGCAGAAGAAATTAAAAGCTATCAAGAAAACTTGGCTTTACTTACCCAGCAATTAGCTGGCTCTCAAGAGCAAATAGATAGTCAAGAATTAATCATTCAGCGAATATCGGAACAGCATGAATCATCCCAGAAACAAGCAGCCCAGTTAGAAAGAGAATGTACTTTGTTACAAGAAAAGTATAATCAACAAGGGTTTGAATTGGCAATCAAAGAACGGGAAAATCAAGAACTACAGAACCAACTAAAACAACAACAGCAAAATGCTTTACAACGTGAAGCTGAACTCAACAGATATCAAGAGGCAAAAACATCTCGTAAAGAAAAAGCGACGAGTCGTCATCAAAACTATCCCCATAACCGCTATATCCAGCCTTGGTCAACTTCGACTATTCCTGAACCAAAAATTGCTTTGCCCAGAAATAAACCCCAACCAACAAAAGCAGAATCAAGGGATGTCAAGACATCAGAAGCTATCAAGACGGCAGCCAAGATAGCTACTTGGTCAGCCTCAACAGTTTCCAACCAAAAAACGGACAAGTCTAAAACAGCTAAATCTTCTCAGAGTAAAAAGCCTCAGTCTTTAGCCGCCGTAGATTTACCAACTTTCCCCCGACCTCAATAGTAGTAGTAGTCAAAGATATTAATCAAATAGCATGATCATATAATTTAATGTCGCAATTTATACTAATCCTATCTAATATAATCAGCTATGTTCAACAAATAGTAAGCTAAAAAAACGTGTAACGGCTTATCTTTGAAGAAAGTATGCGAATTGAGCAGTTGCAAGCCTTCATAGCAATCACAGAAACGGGGAATTTTGGACAAGCAGCAAAAAAATGTGGTGTAACCCAATCAACTATCAGTCGCCAAATTCAATCCTTGGAGCAAGATCTGGGTTTGCCCCTATTTCACCGTAGTACTCAGGCTAAACTTACTCTTGGGGGTGAAAAATTACTCCCTCGCGCCCAAAAAATTTGTCAAGAATGGTCTAAAGCTAGTCGAGAATGTGCCGATCTCATTGCAGGGAAGCAGCCAGAACTCTGTGTTGCCGCGATACATTCAGTTTGCGCCCACTATTTACCGCCAATTCTGCAACAGTTTTGTCTAGACTACCCCGATGTTCAGTTGCGAGTTACTGCCTTGGGTAGCGATCGCGCTTTAAAAGTTCTCAGAGATGGTTTAATTGATATTGCGATCGTGATGAACAATCGCTTCCTGACCGCATCAGCGGATATTGAGTTAGCCATACTATATGAAGAACAGGTTGATGTTTTGATGGCTGCTGATCACCCTTTGAGTAAGCTCAAAAAAATTCCTCCTCCAGAATTAGTTAAGTATCCTCAAATAGTTTTCAAGGATGGCTATGGGATGCAAAGACTAGTACAGGAGTGGTTTGCCAATCAAAATGTTCAAATTAAGACCGCCATGGAGTTGAATACCCTTGATGCTTTTCGGGGAGTGATTCGTCAGGGAGAAATGATTGCTCTTTTGCCCCATAAAGCCTTAATCGATTCTTATAATGATCCTACTTTGGCAATACGTCCTATTGCTCAATCTTCTACAACTACAGGGAATAATGAGGGACGGGAATTAGATAAGGTGCTTACCCGTCAAGTAGTAATGGTGACAACCAGCGATCGCTTAATGATTCCGCCTATTGCCCATTTTTATAACCTAGTTAAAAACATGGGTCAATCCATTGATTTACAATCAACAAAGCTAATAGCTAATAACTAATAACTAATAGCTAAAAACCAATTATTGTCAGAGTTAAAGGACAAAAAAACTACGGTTATGAGTGATGAGTTTCGAGAATTATTAAAAAGAGTTGGCAGCGGGACTCACACGAGTAAAGACTTATCCCGTGTCGAAGCAGCAACTGCCACCAAGATGATGTTGTTACAATCTGCTACCCCTGCACAAATTGGGGCATTTCTGATTGCTCATCGTATTAAACGTCCTACTCCAGAAGAGTTAGCAGGAATCCTCGATACTTTCGATCAATTAGGGAACCAACTCCAAGTGGATCCTCAACACCAACACCAGCCAGTAGTACTAGGCACTCCTTATGACGGGCGATCGCGTACTGTTCCCGTTACTGTGATCACGGCGTTAATCTTAGCTAGTGCGGATATTCCTGTCGTATTGCATGGTGGGGATTGCATGCCCACCAAATATGGCGTTCCCCTCAGAGAAATTTGGCAACAGCTAGGAGTCAACTTTGGACAGTGTAATCTAGCTCAAGCCCAGACTGTATATAATCAGAGCAACGTTGGCTTTATTTATCTACCCCGACATTTTCCTGCTGCTCATAATTTCGTTGCTTTCCGTGAACAAATTGGTAAACGACCCCCCTTTGCTACCGCAGAGTTAATCTGGTGTCCCGTAGCAGGTGATGCTCATCTAGTTGCAGGGTTTGTCCATCCCCCAACCGAGGAGCGCTTTCGCGAGACTTTTAAAATTCGCCAGACCAAAGATTTCACCTTAGTTAAAGGCTTAGAAGGTAGTTGCGATTTATCCCGCAATCGTACAGGAATTATTGCTCTTAGCACCTCTGAACAAGATTTTGAGCGTCTGTTGCTCGATCCAGCCGATTATGATTTAAATGGCTCCGATATTCCTTTGGAATCTAATGATCAGGCGATCGCTTTAATCAAAGAAGTTATTCAGGGTCAAAATAGCCAACTATTTCCTGCGGCTATTCTTAACGGTGGTTTTTATCTCTGGCGGTTTGGTATTGCTAAAACCTTAAAATCTAGCTTTGCTTTAGCCGAATCAATGCTAATTAAAGGACAAGTTGCCGACAAACTGCTTCAACTTCAATCAATAATTAATCAACAGATAACAGTACCACAAGGGCATAACATCAATAGGTAAAATGTTAAATGTTAAAACCTACAGCACTCCATCAGGAAGAGGGATTCAAGTCTGCGTAAGTCCTCCCCACCAATTTGCTTTAAATCAGCAGCAACGATTATTGCCAAGCTGGGATGTTTCGATTAGTTACCTGATTCTAGTCTTACAACAGTCGTCAATTTCCCTGAAGGAATCCACTAGTAAAGTTGCACAAGAGAAAGACCAACTCAGAGCAAACTTTTTACGTTTTGGTTGTGATTTAATATTTGCCTTGCAAGATCATAAATATCAAAGCGATCTTTTCGATCCCCGTACTGGCTATCCTCTTTTCGCTCGTTCCAGAATGACGTGGGACGATAATGCGGTAGTAAATGCTTTGTTAAATTATCCTGTGATCAGCTATCAGCAATGTTCATTGCTATCTCACCCAGTCTGGAAGCATAACGTCTATCCATCAACGATTGTTACATCTGCACCTTTAAATATTGTTGAGTCCTGCACAAAACAAATAATAGCAATAGCTCAACATAACTGAAGTTTAAAGCTAAAAACAGATTAGTATAAAAGAAGGCAGTTTACATCAGGGGCAAATTGATAACCGTTAAGTTATATAAAAAAATATTGCATTTGCCCAGAGATCCATTTTTTTAGCATAAAGTGTTAGGATTCATATTGAGATAAAGTTCGGCAATCCAGTTTGTATTCAGTATTGACAGGTTTTTCCATAAAGTATTGATTTGGTTCTTTGACGAAATTTAAACTCTCTACATCTAATTTGCATTCAGGAGACATTCAGTTCATGTCAATTTACGTAGGCAACCTCAACTATGAGGTTACCCAAGAAGATTTAAGCGACGTATTTGCAGAATACGGTAAAGTAAAGCGAGTTCACTTGCCTACTGACCGTGAAACAGGACGCAAACGTGGTTTTGGCTTCGTGGAAATGGAAACAGAAGCAGAAGAAGAAGCTGCTATTGAGACTCTCAATGGAGCAGAATGGATGGGTCGCGAAATTAAAGTAAATAAAGCCAGACCCCGCGAAAATAGAAGTTCTTTTGGTGGGGGTGGTCGTCGCGATCGCTTCTAAACATCCAAACTAAATCGAAATTGCGCTTCTGGAGAGCAACTAGATTATTCTGCTAGAAACTCTCAGAGGCGTTTTATTGTGTAATGAGGAATCATACTTAAATGGCTAAACGTCGTAACGCAAAAAAAGAAAAAGCAGCTCGAAATAAAATTAATGCTCGTAAATTCCGTAAACAAACTAGCCGTTATGGAAATCGTGGCAAAAGAAACTACAGCAGTAATAGCAGCGAGAATAAAGAGACATCAGAATCCAATAACTCTAGTAGTGGGGCTTCTGATTCTTCTGCTACAAGCAATAATTAGTCGGCTGAAGAAGTCCTCTGACAATCTTCACTCTACTGGGGGGTAAATCCTCTCTCGGTAGAGTTTTTTTTGAACCTTTAGGTAAAAGCGACTTTAGTTAATAGTTTAAGAGGAGTTATTTCTTTGAGTAGTTCTAAGGAAGCACGATCTCGCACAAATAGGGAACCAGCAAAACCAAGAGAATTGATCGCTATATTTTGAAAAGACTCTCGCGATCGCGGTACAATCAACATCCAGTTTTTGGTAGCTAATAAATTATATGCTCCTGGCTGTTGCCGAATATGATCATTGAGTTGGAAACCTACTTGGTTTAATAATGCACGATAGCATTGCAGCATAATTTGGGCTGCTGCTTCCACAGAATGGTCAGGGGATATATTCAAGCTGGCAATACCGTGACGGAAAGAAAAGCTATCTATTGTACCGAGAGAATTATTAAAAGTTATTCTGGCGATCGCTTTATCTAAGGGCAGATGCATCACATTAGGTAAAAAAGGCAGAGGAATCAACTGTAGATGCTTATGTCGTTGAGAAGCGCCAGCAGTTTTGCCGGCATTAAAAAAAGCCAGTCCTTCTATTTCTTGCATACAAAACCACAAAGCCATAAAATCTTCCAGATTGAGTAAATCGGTTTGCTCCTCAAAAGCGCGAGTCACAATCAACAGATGATTGTCCACAACATTAAACTTGTTGAGCAAACAGATATGAGTAGGGGAAATGTCCCCAACAAATAGATCTGGTTCGTAGGGTAAAAAAGGATCGATTTTTTGACCTAGTTTTTTTTCCTGTTGACGCTGTTTTTTTTGGGCATGTTCTTTCTGGGCTAAATTGGATAAAGTCCGAACCACAAAAGAAATATCGTGCTGTTGAATTAAATGATATTCAGTTTCAATAGACTTCAGTGCTCCACTTTCACGGGCGGATTTAGTGCGCTTAGTCGTTTCTGACCAAAGACTACCAGGCTGTATTAAGGAATGGTTGAGCGGATTAGCGGCTGATTCTTCCATGTCTTACCCTACAGTCGATCAATATCAGTTATCTATTATCGATTATTTATTATGACTACCTATGATCAAGTTTCCCAGCCATCTCTTGAGGCGACCAAGGACTTGTCTCCATGTACTGAGTATCCTACTCTACAATATTGATGTTGTAACCCACAACATAAACCATGTCTAATTTGAAACCTGGAGTTTTAAGCTATCTTTTTTGAGTAATGAGTAACAAGTAACGAGTAACGAGCATTTAGATGTTGAGATAATTAAAATATTTCTCGAAACCAAACTATTGTTTTCAATCTGGATGGGGTTTAAAAGCTTTCTTCCAAGGGCTATAAATAAATATAAATAAATCAAAAATATAGATATGGAAGCGACTCAGGTTCGTATTTCTAAGAATTTTAAAAGACTCCAGGCGCGACTGCGGGGACAAGTAGGAAAAGCGATCGCTGATTATCAGATGATCGAAGATGGCGATCGCATTATGGTCTGTCTTTCAGGAGGAAAAGACTCCTACACCATGTTAGATATGCTGCTCAGTTTGCAGCGTAAAGCACCCGTAAAATTTGAGCTATTGGCAGTTAACTTAGATCAAAAACAACCAGGCTTCCCCCAGCAGGTTTTGCCAGAGTATTTAGAGGCTTTAAATGTTCCCTATCGCATCGTGGAACAAGATACCTATAGTACTGTTACTAGCATTGTTCCCCCAGGAAAAACTATGTGTGGTTTATGTTCTCGTTTGCGTCGAGGCATCCTTTATCGGGTTGCAGGGGAAGAGGGAATTGATAAAATTGCCTTGGGACATCATCGAGACGATATTGTCGAGACTTTATTTCTCAATATGTTCTACGGTGGAAAACTTAAAGCTATGCCACCGAAACTGCTAAGTGATAACCAGCAAAATATCGTAATTCGCCCCTTAGCTTATTGCACAGAGGCAGAAATTAAAAAATATGCTAAGGTGCGTAATTTTCCGATAATTCCCTGTAATTTGTGTGGTAGCCAAGAAAATCTACAGCGAGTACAGATTAAGCAAATGTTGCAGACTTGGGAAAGAGAGTCCCCAGGCAAGATTGAAAGTATTTTCCGCAGTATTCAAAATGTATCTCCTTCTCAGTTAGCAGATACAGAATTGTTCGATTTTACTGGGTTAAACAAGATAACTGATTAACTTTCAATTTCTTGAGTTAAAAGTTGCCATTCTGACAGCACTTTTGGCGCAATTTTGAGGGCTAATTCACGGTTGTTTTGTAGTGGCAGTGATAATTTGAGACTTTTTGCAGTGGTAAATCTGGAAATGAGTGGGGTTAAGTCGTATTGCCCAACATTAGGGGCAGGGGCAGACAATCCAAAGGCATCAGCAGCAGTTAAAATTTCACCTTGATCAGTTAAAATTTCTAAGGATTGAGGATGAATAAAGGAATTGACCCCAGGAAATCCTACTAATCGCAAATAATAAGCTGTAGTTGTATTTTGTTGATTGTCAGGGAATAGTAGCACTTGCCAAGTATTACCATCACGATCTTTGAGCGAGTCTTGGGCATGATAACGCAAAACTTCGGGAGTTTCGTGATGTTGTCTTAGTAGCGCCTGGGCTGGAGGACAAACTAATAGAAAGCTACAAGCGATAATTAAGGTGAGATTAAATAATATGATTAAACGGCGAATTGGCTGCTGATTGCCGATAATTGGATTAATTAGACTGTGAAACATTTAAAATCGTCGGCTAAGCTAAAAGTTTATTTGAGAAAATAATGGACAAAACGAGGAAGTATCTGGAGTGATAACCTCTTTAGGAAAAGTAGCAACTCAAGATATACTAATCAACCAATCCATTCTTCTCCACCAGGCAAATCTGCCAACAGGGGATCGATTTCATCTGGTAATTGCTTTACTGAGTACTTGTATGTTAACTCCATTAGCTTTTGACTAATAGCTATTAATTCATCTCGATTTATTTGTGCTGATACTTGTGCTGGTTTTAGACTGCCCGATAATATCTCTATGCTAGCAGGGCGAATAGCTATAGCGATCGCTTCTTCAAAATAAGGCAGCCATTCATTTTGCTTAATATAGTATGATTTTTTATTGTCTTTTAAATTTAATTTTTTAATTTGGACAATTGAATCTGAAATAGAAGCTGCCCAAGAATTAGTTAGGTGTTTTTCTACTTGATTTTTAATCAAATGAATCAACAAACGAACTAGGAAGGATTCAATATTGCGTAAAATTGCTTGTTTGCCCATTCCTTCTAGTTCATCAACAATATCTAGTGCATCTTGATAGCGACCTTCCACTATACTTTGCCTAAGATCAATTAATTCCTGAACCATAATATTCAACCTACTGTTTTAATTAAATTGTATGTTTTTAGTTATTAATCGCCGAAAGCCTCTTGAAAACTAGCTCTTACTTCGGAGATTGCTTTCATCAGTA